>JAEDFR010000001.1 GCA_016297945.1 Lachnospiraceae bacterium
AATACCAGTTTTTCTGTTGATACAAATTCTGCCAGTAATTCTTTATCAATAAGTCCCTGTTTAATATCAGATACCGCAACAACATTTTCATAAGCTTTTGAATCAGCTGTGCTTACATAATTACCTAAACCGTTTGAACTTACAGTATAGGTTTTTCCTATAGCAAAGCTCAAGAAATTATATAAATTAGACGAATTATCAACACGACCATATATATCGTTTTCATCAGCATTACCGGTAACAATTGTAGGATTAACCTGAGTATTTTTTACATCACCGGTTGGAGTGCCCATCAAATCTTCTGCAACTAAAACCAAAGCATTTGATTCCACAAACTCCTTTAATTTATCCAGCTTATTCTTGGTAATGTCACGAGGTGAATAACGAGCTGTAATTGTCTCCCTGTTTTTAAAGGTATCATTATCAAGCCATCCACTGACACCATCGGTACCTCCATTTTGGAAACTACCAAATACTTCAACCTTATCACCAACATTGTAATAAAGGTTACCTATCATGTTTTCATCACGGAAATTGGGAATATTTGACGTTTTCTTTAATTCATATCCATAATTCTTTTCGTCATCATTCCAAATCAAGGTATTTCTTTCAGCACCATCAGTATAATACAGATTCTTTCCGTTTCTGGTGGTCTCATCACCAATGTAGATAATATCATAAGTTTCAACTAAGTCTTCATTTCTGGCATTAAACTCATACACCGTCATAGAAGTAAATTCAATGAAACTGATACGGTCATCCTCTGTATAAAAAGCTGATAAGTATTTCTTTACAAATTCATTTCGATTTTCTTTTACGGTTTTCTCAGTAGCCACGCTATCACTCAACTCAGCATATTCCTGTGTGCCTCTTTGTGTATTATACAAAAATGCAGGAACGGGCTCAATCTCAAGAACGCGAAGAGAGGTCTTCATAACATCTAAATCAATGCCTTCGCTGACTAAGATATACTGAATACAAACAGCCGGCGTAATATCTGTAGATAACATCTCAGAAACTGAGTTTTTATTCGTTGCCTCAATATAACGACTTACCGCATTTAATCCCTGTGTAACAACAGTACTTGTATATGGTGTCTTAAAATCACCGTTTGCAAAATTGTCTAATGCATCTAACATAGCTTTCGGTGAATTAAAATCAGCCATATGGTGATTGTAAACATAAGTGTTGCCGGTTACAAAGTTTCCGTTACCGGTACCCAAAGGAACCATTGACTCTTTTGCCGCTGTCCATAATGCTGTGTCCGCTAAAGCATCCTTATTCAAATTATGATAAGTCTGTTCCTTTGCAAGATTAGAACCTTTTGCAGTATCCGTTATTTTTCCGGTTGTAAACCAGGTTGGATGCTCTTCTTCATTGTTTGTATAGAAGGAAGACTGTGATTTCTGCCACAATAATGCAGCTAATTTACTGATATTATTGCCTAATGAATCATCATATACAGCATAGTCCATCATAACAGCTTTATGCTTGTAATTTACTTCATCGTTGTAAATCTGAATTAATACATCGGCTGAAATATCACTACCAACCGATCCATCTTTAAATTCGGCGGTTGTAAAGGTCTTATATGTACCGGAAATATAAATCAAGTCCGCACTTTTAATATCATCAACGGTTACGTCTCGTGCGGCTTTTACAGTGTAAGGAGTATCAACACCTGCATCTTCATACTCCTTTAAATCACCCATAACATATTCATTCCACCAGTCACTGTTTTTAAACTGCATCTGGTTATTGGTAGAAAAATACAATTTATTGCCGGAAAAACCTTTATATAACTGGTAAGGTACCAATACACCTTCTGTTTCTTTGAAATCAACGTTACCATCACCGGTTTCAGTCCTGTCTTCTACAATCGGCACACCATCCGAATCTTTTGGTAAGCTGAGTTCTGATGTATTAATGTCAGCAATCGTGTTACCACTTACATGTAAAATACTACCATCAATATCATTCACACTGACTGTGCCGGGTAATGAATTAGAACTTACACCATCCACTTTGTAAATTTTATTATCATCATTCTCATTGATATAATATTTATTGGGATTAATATAATAATTTCCTGTATTTGTCTTATTATAAACATAATAACCGTCAACCAGACGACCGGATAAAAGCTGATCATAATATCCAACTTTATAAGGAGAGAATAAACCGGTTCTGGAATATAACGGATATTCACCTAATCCGGTATACCAACCGCCATCCGAACCACTGGGTTTTACCAAACCATACTGGTACATATTATAAATATGGCTCTTATAAGCAGAATTATCATGACTTGCATTACTTGCATCAAAATAATCAATTGCACCATGAACTGCACCTCTTGATACATATAACGGATTAGTCGGTGCACCTGCCATATCCGATGCATTGTAGGTTCCGCACTTATTGGAAATTGATAAAGGCATGAAATAACCCAACTCGGATTTTGTGTTCAAATCATAATTTTTACCATCATGCTGACCGGTATAACGATCTGACGTAGGAACAATTTCCAAAATTTTAACTTGTTTTGACGTACTGAAATTTGTTCTCATTCCGTCAAATACTTTTTGGGTAGCAACAACATCCGCAACATCATTCATCAAAGTAACAGCCAATGTAATGCCTGCTACTAAAACAGCTGCACATGCTATTAAAAACCGTTTCTTGCCTTTACTCATTTTCATTGCCCTCTCCTATCAGGAAATTTTCGTGCTTTACAAATTAATTACTCCAGTAATGATATGTCTGATTGTATGTATAGGTATTACCATTATATACACACATATATTTTGAGCCCTGCATATATGCCTGAGCTATATTTGCAACATACTGACCATTCGCATTATAGCCACCGATTGCAACCGGACTGGAACTCGTTGCTTTCTTTACACTATCTTTGGGGAAAGCACAGGTTCCCACAGTTGTTGACGGTCCTGAAATAAATACATTCTGTCCAACGACATTTGCTATATATACGGTATAATCCGTACAAGGCGAAGTCATTCCCGTCCAGCCATATCTTCTGTCACCACCGGCTTCCTTTGCCGTTTTATTTTCCTCGGAACATAAATTGTAATAATCATCCGCAGTAAGTCTGAGTGTCATAGGATTTGCATTATAAACCAACGAATCTTTTGCTGTCAAAGTAATTCTGGCTGTATCAATATAATGCCTTACATCACCGTAACTGCTTGCATATTCTACTCTCAAATAAGCATTGGTATCAAAGTTTGTTCCGTTCAGATTATTTGAAAAACCGGAATCTGTTCCCTTTGTTGAATCATTATCAATATAAATTCCAAAATAATCCGCACTCAAAATATTGTAATAATCTACTTTTACAACAACATCTGTTGACTTTCCTCTCGAAAGAATTAATACATCCGTATCCGGAGCATATTTATGTACATATACAGGAAGGACATTATAGTATACGGTTGCCATCCAGTTATTCTCTGTATCATAAACATTAAATTCGATCATACCGGCCTGATTGTAAAAATTAAATCTCTGTTGCTGGCTATACTGGAATGCAGAATAATCAATATAGAAATACCAGTCTCCGTTTGCACCCTGCTCCAATTTAAATGCACCATTTTCAAAGCTGGAACCCCAGGAAGTTAAAACAACTTTTCCTACAGCTTTTTTCTTGAAAATATTCTGATCTCCATTTGCCGCATTCAAACCGGGGAAAGACGTGTTTTCAAAATATTCATTCATATTTACATAGAAACCACGGCTATTATATCCACCGCCCTCTTCACGTTCACGAGGAGCTATACCAAACATATACTCTGCATATTTGGTTCCGTCAAATTTAGATGTTGCTGTCACTTTATATATCTGACCATTTTTAACACCTGAGCCAAATGTAACGGAATTTGTTGTTGAAGTATTTGTCTCACTGTATTGAAGCTTTGCATAATTTGACGTAGATGTTACCCATGTTGAACCGTCCGGTTCACGCATTTCGATCTTCCATGTCAGTCCACCGGCATAAGGAACCCATTTTTGAACAACATTCGCATTTAATACCATAGTCTGATATCTACCATATGCATCGGCGTATGCATAACCATCTACTTCATCTGATTTTACAGTCGTTCCTGTATAGGTATCCCATGCATTTTTCCATGCGGACGAACCGGATGTCGCAACCAAACGAATGCTCTTTACACGACGAAGATGGATCTTAGACTGTTTTGATGTAGCACTAACTGTATTTCCCTCTGCATCTATGACTGATTTTGCAACAGAAACAGTAAAATCATCAATAGCAGAATTATCAAAATTATATCCATCAACAATCTGAAGCTTTGCAGTATTACTTAATGTCTTATTACCATTGATGTCAGCTTCTGCTGCAGGCATTTTGAAACCATTCGCATCAGCACCATTCAAAAACCATTCCACATCATTATTATCCAGCATTTTATTGGATGTAACAGTTGCTGTAAAGTCAACTTCTTTTGAAGAAAGATTTCTTCTACTACCATCTGAAATCTCATTTACATAATAATAATTACCGGGAGCACCTGCAACAATATCAACATAAACCTGTTTCGGCTGTAATCCTAATACCATCTTCATGGGTTCATTGTTCGGATTATTCTCAGGAGCCTTATCCGCATAAGCACGGTTACGCATCAATACCTGATAATTACCATTATAGGTTCTATTATTTTTTGTATAAGATAACTGGAAATCAATAATATTTTCCTTCTCAACATGAGATGTATCAACCGTAAAATCAGATATATAGTTACCTAATAAAGAAAAACTATATGAAGACCATGTGCCTCCGACCGGTTTGTTACGTTCGCCAAGATAAAGTTTGTTTTCTGCAGTTCTTGCAATTACATAATCATATTCAACACCATCTCTGGCAAGCGAATGCAAAACCAAAATTTTATTTTCTGTATTGTCATATGAACTATCAAGCGTTTCAGCACATAAATTTTCAGCATTATAGGAATCGATTGCATACTCGGAAATTGCATTTGCTACAAGCTGAGCTTCTGACTGCAACTGCGTTTCTACACTCATACGGCTGTAGTTTTTTGAAGATGACGTCATCATAAATGCAACAATGGTTGAGATGACAGCCAAAATACCGATTGCAACAACCAGTTCGACTAAAGAAAAGCCGCTATTACATTTATTCTTTTTGGTCACAAACAAATCCTTCATATTCTCTTCCTTCTCCTAATCTTATGATTCCATCGGAATAACCCCTAATATTTGCCAATTACTTTCCCGGTTTTTGCTATAATTTCAATCTTATAGTTCCTTGTACCGTTTGACACTCTAATCTCACTGATGTTTTTTGTTTTATCAACCGTTCCGGCTGATCCTTCATATAATGCGCCGGTACTGCGGTCATAACATAGCTTTAATGAATTTGACGCATCAACATTATGATCACCATCAGCATCTGTATATGAAACCCTCAGATTTGATGTCTTACCAACCTTAGAAGTTTCTTCGATAAGGCTATAACCGCCACCGGAATATTCCGGATAATAAGTCGAAACATAATACTTACCATCTGAGCCCATTTTCAGCTCCCAGTAAGCATCGCCGGTATTCTGCTGCTTACTTAAGGATTTAATCTTTGCACCATTCAGGCTGCTGGCAACTTTACCTGCACATTCTCTTGCACGATAACCGGAAATATTACCAATCCATGTGGCACCAATTCCTACCACAACGACCATGACAGCAATTACAACAATTAATTCAATTAAAGAAAAACCTGCATTTTTATTTTTCATGCGTTATCTCCTATTCCTTCTTCCAATTCTGATATGTAATCAAATCTGTTAATTGTATTGCATTTTTGCTATCACCTGCAGTCACAACACCATAGGAAATCTGACCACTTGTTCCTAAAGCATCATAAACATGCGTTGTTGTATTTAAAATAGGATCTACATATTCTAACTGCATCGCTTTAATCACTTTGGTAGGATTATAAGTAATCTTTGAACAACGGCTACAAATGTAGATATTTCCACCTGCTAAAATAAGTCCATCGTAATTACCATTCACATACACATCACCACTCGTAATAATTAATGCCGTATTATCCGGACAAGATGTACTAGGATAAACAACATTTTTAGTTCCAACATAGGCACTGATTTCCGAAGAATCTGCCGGAATGGAATTATGAATAAAACTCATACTTTCCATGTTGGATAAAGCAGCCACATCCACCAAATTCTCAAATACATCAGATGTTATCTGTGCACTCGACATTGCATCATAATTATCTTTTAATGTATGCATCAAAGCCGTATGTTTGTTGGAATACTCTTCCTGCCATAATCCCATATTTAAGTACTTTGTAGAATTCTGATTAGAATCTTTAATAACGACAACTTCATCATTATTATTTAAATAGAACAAATTACCTGCTAAGGTAAGCTGACTTACTAAATTTCTGTTCCATTTTAAATCCTTAATATAAGAATTCACATATAAATTGACTGAATCGGGTGCATATTCACAATACGCACGATAAAACTCATTTGCCAGATTTTCATCAGCTGAGAAATCAAGATACAAATAAACCATTACAGAGCCATTGATTCTACGATAGACTGCCTTATAATTATTTGTATAGGATGCAGTTCCCATTTCTGTCCATAAAACAGACAATCTGACAGGTTCATATTTGTATGCATTTCTGTTAGCTTTTGTTTTTGTGATATCAAATGTCTTACCGGTATTCAAAGGATTATCATTAAATTCTTTTTCGTATTTTTTATATTCTTCACTTTCTTTATCCGGTGTATTCAATAATTTATTATACTCATCAATTGTCATCGGATTTTTGGTTACAATCTGCTCATCTGTTCCTTTGATATAACCAACACATTCCAGCGGCACCATGTAAAATAACTGGTTTGCCTTAACAGACATGGATTCACCCATCATGATATCAGATGTATTTTGAGGAACAATATCAGCACCGGCTAATTCTTTTGCAGATGTCATAATTTCATATTCGTCAGAGCCAAGCATATCTTCATATTGTCCATCATAAGCTTGCTCATCTTCAATCTTATCAGAATTTAAAACTTTATTATTGACAGCTTCAATTAATGCATTGCCTGATAATGTTACGCCTGCTGCTGTTTTGCTGTGATATAAACTACCCATCGCCAGACGATCTTTGTCTGCATCATATTTTTTAGCACCAACATAAGCATGACCGGATAAAACCAGCTCATCCAATTTGGAAAAATCCAAAGTTGTATTAGCGCCATTAATCAAAATGGAACTGCTACCTTTAGAAACAGTATTTTCATTACCATATCCTCTGTAGTGCCCTTTTAATACTACTTTACTATTACGACCTGCAATATCCAAATCATCACCAACATACATATTACCATCACCATTAAAGTTGGAAGATGTAACATTTATGTTCTCAACAAAAGTGTTATACTTTTCATTAATATTAACGCCTGATGTAGCATCAGATGCTTTATCAAGATCAATAGATTTTGAAATCAGATTATAGGTTAAATCAAGCCCATTCGCATCATCTGTAGGGTCCTTTATGAAATCAATATTTGCCTGATTTCCAACCTGAACACCTTTTTTACCACCATAAACACTTCCGGAAATATCCAAAGAAGTAGAGCCTTTATTAACCGAAATGCCTGTGGGAACATCATCTAAATTACCTAAATCATTAATCAAAGAGTTATTAGCAACTAATGAAAACTCCTCCAAATTCAACTTTGAAGCACTCTGTGCAAAATCCAAATCCGGCACCTTCAGACGAATATCCGTCTCAATCATGGAAATATATCCATCATCATTGGTATACACAATTTTAACATTCTTAATAGTAAAATAATCTGTATTAGTTAATGTAAGAGAATTGTTTCCACCGATTGCCTCTAAATAAGCTCCCTTATCTCCTGCTGATGTTGCATGAATTAAATCGGCAGCTTCCCACATATCCGTTAAATGTGTTGCAAGCCACTTATTTGTATCAGAAGGATCGCAAATTCTCGCCTGTAGATTTTGTGTATAATAATTTTTAAAATACACAGTCATTGTATCTGCATCCATATTTGCGGAATTTTTCATTGCTTTTACATACGCTTCGGACATACTGTCGGAAATATCTTTTTGAAGTCCGGCATTGATGATATCAAGTGCATACTCGGCAGAATAAAAGTTATCTTTATTTCTTTTGTCGATATGCTTCATCAAATAGTTGTAATAGGCCATATAAACCAACATTCCAACAAGCATTCCAATAAAAGCTATAGCAACGATTGCAACAACAATAGCTGCACCCTTGTTATCCTCTTTTAAAATATTAAGTTTTTTTCTTAACCTAGTTCTTAACCTGGAAAACATCTATTGTTTCATCCTTTCAATCCAACTAATCCATCTGTCCGCAATTTAATTAGATAAACCTCCGGTATAGGACGCTATCGTTCTGGTCTTACCATTTTCACGAATTTCAATCTTTACATCATATAAAACATCTTTTTGGGTTCTTCTATAACCATCAAATACGTATTTCTCATAAAAATCATTGCCTTTGGAAACACTATCTCCAATAGCAGTCGAATCATCATTATAATAAATCAAAGAGCGCGCTCTTGAATAATGTGTACTGGCCACTTCTGCATCGGTAATGCCATCAAGCTTTTCCATGGTACCTTCTTTATAGACTCTCTTATTATCATCATAAAGTAAATTCGAACGTAAATTTGATACAATCTCGACATTGTCAACAGTTAATGCAGAAGGATCTGTTGATTCTTTCGAACTAACATATACATCACACGCATAATTGTTATTAAAAGTAATAACACTCGGCTGTGTTAATGTAGCAGGATCCACATTTCTAATCAAATATACAGTAACCGGTTGATTAGTCGTATTATTAATTTCGATTTTTTCTCTATTTGTAGAACTGGCACCACTTAATCCTTCAAAATACAGATATATACTTCTAGGCATAATATTCGATTCAGCTTTTGAAAGATTTCCGCTTCTTTCAATAAATGTTGTAGAAGCATCATCTGCATGCGTTCCAGTAAATCCGAGTGAGGATTTCGCTGTATCCAACACTTTATATGTAGTTACAACTTCAACAGCATAATCCGGAGCCGCATCTGTGCCGGCGTTGGTAAAATTAATCGAAATGGTTCGTCCGACTTTTCCAACAAAATCAGTTAACGGTGTGGAAGGAATTGCAGATTTCTGTCTCAAATTGCTATACGCCAGTTCTTCTTCATCAGCCTTTATGGTATCAACCGCATCAAAATACTGATCTACATGATAAATATTTGCATATTCTTTTCCATTAATCTCTTCTGCTATTTCCTGCGGTGTTTTGTTTCCTGCATCAACATTGGTACTAATGGAAGTAGAATCAATCGTAATTGTCACATCATAATTATTGTAATTACCCGTTGCCGTCTGGATACCACTTACCGTATACACAAACTTCGTCCAGTCATTTGGCATGGGTGCGGAAATATTGGTCAACGTATTGTTGCTTACAGTAGCAACCTGTCCGCTACAACCTGCGACTGTTGTGCCGCCGGGTAAAACACGTTTTTTTGCTAAAATTGAATTATCAGAAACGGAAGCCAAAAAGAAATAGTCTGCATTTTCCTGAGCCGTATACTGGCTCATACCTTCCATGATATCCTGCGCAAGATTCAATGCATTCAATTGCTTTCTGGATTTCAAATTCATTTTAGATGACTGTATGAAGTTTGCTAATAGTGGTGAAACTGCAATTGCCAAAATGACAATTGCAATAACCAATTCCACTAAAGTAAAACCTTGGTTTTTCTTTTTCTTCATAGGATAACCCCTTCAAGTTGCATAAAAAGGAAATTTATTCAGCTTCTGATGCTTCTGCTTCCTCTTCTGCTCTTTTTTCAGCAGCTACAGCTGCACTCTTTTCACCTGTATTAAAGATATCGTTGGTTCCGTAGAATACTCCGGGCACATTCGGAGCTGTGTATTCTTTATCCGTACCGGTCAATGAATAAGCGGTAAATGCCATGGATGAAGCTAACTTTCCGGTTTCTGTATCAAATACAACGGATAAAGAGTTGATTGATTTTCTATCGGGATCAGTATTGATATATGTAATAATATCTTTTAAAGAGCGATAAGAAGACTGCATGCTGACACTGATTGGTGTCTGATACAGACTAATCTGCGGTGTTGCTACTTCAACTGTATCATTTGCAGCTTCTTCTGTTCCTTCACCTTCTACGGCAACTTCAGGGGAACCGGCATCAACAGTTTCTGTTGTAGGTGCTGCCACTTCGATCATGCTACTGTTACCCATGGAAATTGTAGGAATTTCAGCATCATAATTGTTTTCCACATTAATAATGTATAAAATATCATCTTCCGGCTTGTATGCAGCAGGGAAATGTGTCTTAATTTCCTCAATCTGAATCTGCATAGCCTGTGTATCATCAATATATTGCTGTTTGTGATCTGCAAGATCCTGCAAATAATCAACCTCTGACTGCAACACTTCATTGGATGCATTCATTGCGGCTGTCTTTTCGGTATAGCTGTTATAAACAAAGAAATAAACGCCAACCGGAATTAAAATACCCAAAAGCATGATAAGAATATTTACATCTGATTTTTTTAATTTCATATTGTTCATTCCTCCTACTCTGCTGTCTCTTCAGCATCTTCTACCGCATACATCGGATTATCGCCATAAGTACATGTAACTGCAAAAGTAACACCTGTTGCGCCTGTCTCATCATCCGTATATTCGGTAATTCCATTTACAAAAACGTCGGAGAAATTTTCAAAGGTACGCAGATTGACGATAGTTGCTGCTGCTTCTTCTTTGGTTTCTACCTCTACAGATAATGCAATCGTGCTATTATTCGCAGAGAACGCATTAATCTGTGCAGATGCAGGAAGCTTTTCTTCCAACTCCGTAATAACATTGTTCAATGCTTCATTATTGGTAGATGTTGCATCATAAATTGCTGTTAAATAATCATAATCGGCTTTTGTGCTTACATATGCATTATATGTCTCTCTAACAGGCTCTAACTGTGCCTTGCGCTCTGTTAATGTTTCGTTTCTTGTCTTAGCCTGGAAATAAGGAACCAGACACATTGCAGCAATCACGATTGCAGCAACAATACCTGCGCCTAAAACAATGTAAGGTAAGGTTTCATTCTGACCGATGGATGAAAGCTGACCTTTCGCATCTTTAGATTTTTTACCTTTTGTTTCAGTTATTGCACCCTGGAAACCAACACCGGTAAGGGTTGCACCGATTGCAGCAATGTAATCACCAAGTGATACACCCTGTAAGTGAAGACCCTGTGTAATATTTGTTCCTGCAAGATCTTTTAATACTTCAACATCACGACCGAGTTCCTGTGAAAGTAATCCGTCAAATCCCCAGAAGTCTGCAGCGATACCGGTAATAATGATATTATCAATAGCTGCATCTTTGTTTTTAGAGTTATAATAATCAATTACTCGAACGATAGAACCGATTAACTGCTGATAGCTGATGGTTACATCTCTTCTTAAACGAAGCATCTTTAAGTTTGCACCGGCCTGCCTTGCAGCAACCGTTGTAGATGCAATCTGAGATGTATCACCGGTTGTCTCAGCTAAATTATGTGCAGCTGCGGCAGCCTGCTCTAACTGTTGAACCTCTGCCTCTTTTTCTGCCAACAGGGCCTCCTCTTCCGGTCTCATAACCAGATTGTTACGACGAAGTGTTTTAACTGCATCCGTATAAGATAAAAGCTCTCCGTATACATCCGTCTCCATCATGACATCTACGATCTGGTCAGCACCATAGATACCGGGACGCTGCATCGTGATAACACCATTGTTGGTTACTGTTAACAGAGATGATCTTTCATCAATCTTTACGATTAAGTTAACACCTTTGTTGAATCTGCTTCTTAAAGCCTGGAAGATACAGCTACCTGTATAATCAATAGAAGATAGGGTCAGTCCCAAACTGTTAGCTAGAACCGAATAACCTCTTAAGATATCATCGGGAGCAGCCACAACCATGACACGATACTGTTTTGTACCGGCATCATCCTGCATTGTCTCCATGATATTGTAAGCGAACTGATATTGAGAAGGGTCAACCGGGAAATAGTCTGTGATGTTTGTCATCAACAATTCACGGATCTGTTTTTTCTTTACAAAAGGAATAACCGCTTCTCTGTTTGCGATTTTTGTGGATGAAACTGCAAAAATAACTCTCTTTGCATTCATTCCGTTAGCAACAATGTTTGCTTTTAAATCATTGACGTATTCCTCTGTCGGATTAATTAATCCGTCATTAAAAATACCATCCGGTGTCTTCATACTGAAAACGCCGTAAACCTGTGGATGTTTTGACTGGTAATCCATCTCAACAACCTGTGTCAAGGAATATCCAATCTCAATACCAAGTACTCTTTGTGCCTTTGCCATGATTTACCTCCCTGCAAAATAGGATTTAACCTTTTTATTTCTTTATTTGTATATATATTAAAGTTTGTTTCCACTTGCTCTATCTGTTTGTTTGACTCATAAGAATTCAGATTTACTTACTAATGATAAACAAACTTAGATACCAATTTAAAAACTGACTTCCCCAAAGAGCTGCCATAAAAATACCGACAGATAAGTAAGGGCCCATCGCCAGTTTGTGCTCCGCATTTGACACTTTCATGCGTATCAGATGTATCACCGAAGCAACAATACATCCCAATAAAAACGCTACAATTGCATTCTGCCATCCCAAGAGCAGCCCTGCCGCTCCCATTAATTTCACGTCTCCACCGCCAATGGCAGTCCCCTGTGAGACCTGATAAATAATCCAAAGGAATCCACTGACTGCTACGAGACCGATCCCATAAGTCACCCAATCCCCTAAGTGAAATATGAGATGGATCAGTCCCAAAGCCAGTATAAACAAGTTGACTCCAATTGGAATCTCGTATGTTCTAAAATCGATGACGCTAAGTACAATCAGCGCCGAAGCTAATAAACAGTATATAACCGAATCTATACTCCAACCGTTTACTAAAAAAAACAGTACATATAAGACCCCATTTAGTCCTTCAACCAAAGGATACTGGAGGGATATATGTGTTTTGCACTTTCGACATCGACCGCGTAAAAATATGTAAGAGAATAAGGGAACTAAATCGTACCATGCCAATTGGTAACCGCATGACATGCAGTGTGACCTGTCCTTTGCAATGCTCTCCTTAAGTGGAATACGTAATATGCAGACATTTAAAAAGCTGCCTATTACGATCCCAAATAAGAATATCACCACATATAAAATTATTCCGTAAATACATTCTTCAGTGGTCATAGGGGAGAATGTCTCCTTAAGTGCTAGGTTTGATTAGTGACCTGAAATTGATAATGTGCTACCAATGTAAACAGTAAAGTTACCATTAGCATCTGTCTCAAATTCAGGCCATGCTGTATTACCAGGGGTACCGGAAGCTTTTGATTTCCACTTCGGAGCAACACCACCCATGGTATCTTCTACTTCTTTTGTCCATGAGCCGGCAGTGCCGCCAGCGGTGAACGTTCTTCTACTTGTGCCGTATTCAGGAACACCTGTTAAATCAGGGTCAGCTGCAGCTGTTGTACAAGCTGTGTAGAATGAGTCTAACTGATCTTTATCAGCTGAAACTCTTGATTTTTCAACATATTTTAAGTACTGGGGTGCTAATACACCTACCAAAATTGCCATAATGGCAATAACGATGATTAACTCAACAAGTGAGAAACCTTTGTTATTTGTCTTTTTCATAGTAAACTCTCCTTTTATTCATTTTTATTTATTAAAATCTTCACGCCCCTATTACATGAAGTTTTAACCAGATTATAAGTTATCAAGACCTTCGTACATTGCGCCCATTGGTGCAATAACAGCTCCGATAATGGTACCGCAGATGCCGGCAAGAAGGACAATCATCATAGGCTCTAACATGGTAGTCAGCGCTTTTGTTGCTTCTTCTACCTCATCTTCATAATAATCAGCCAGTGTATCCAACATAGCTTCTGTATTACCGGTTTCTTCACCGATACGAACCATGTGGTAAACCATCGGAGGGAAAAGTCCGGATTTTTCAAGCGGTGTCGATAACGGAACACCCTGCATAACATCCACTCTGGCATTTGCCATAACTTCTTTATAGTATACATTATTCATGGTATCACCAACAATCTGAACTGCATCCGGTGTGGAAATGCCTGCCGCAAGCATTGTTGATAAGTTGCGGGCAAAACGAGCCGAACTCTGTTTTACTGTTAAATTACCAAAAACCGGTGCTTTAATCGCAATACGATGGAATAAGCCTTTCCCGGTAGCTGTCTTAGAGAAATACATAACACCGGCAACGATTGCAGCAATGATAACCAAAAGCAAAATGAAATTCGCCTGTACGAAGTCCGAAACCGCCACAACAGCCAAAGTAATCTTCGGCATCTCAATATCCATGTCAGCAAACATCCCCATAAAGGTAGGTACAACAAATTCCAACATAACGATAACAACCGCAAACGCAACAATCAAAACGATAATCGGGTATGTCATGGCACTTTTTACCATGCTCTGCAATTTTGCGCTCTGCTCAAACTGCTGTGCCATACGTTCAAATGAAACGTCCAGGTTACCGGATGCTTCACCGGCTGCAACCATGTGACAAAGCAACTCGGGAAATACGTCAGATCTCTGTCGCATTGCTATTGCAAGGCTATCACCTTTCTGAACAGATGTAGAAACTTCTACCAACGCTTCCTGCAATGTCGGGTTTTCTGTCTGTTCTGCTAACATCTTTAAAGTTTCGATAATTGTTACACCGGCTCTGTTTAAGCTGACAAACTGACGGCAGAGTAAAGAAAGATCTCTGATTTTTACTTTTTTCTTACCAAAAGAGCCAAGCGATACTTCTTTATTAAGCGCGCTTCCTTCTTTCAACTCAATAATCGTCAGGCCATCTTTTTTTAACTGCTCGGATGCTTTCATCTGATTATCTGCATCTAAGCTACCTTTTACCTGTTTGCCTTTTCCGTCAATCGCAACGTATGTAAATACTGCCACTTGACTACCTCCCTTATCATCGTATTCCTGTCTTTTTTGTATTATTTAATTTCGTTTATGAATCGAACGAAACCTTAATCATTTCTGAAACGGATGTAATTCCCTCAAGAACATAATTGGTTGCACTCATGCGAAGAGTGTACATACCTTCTTCCAACGCAGCCTGCTTAATATGCTCAGCGTCCTCTCCTGCTGCAATAACTTTACGAACCTTGGGAGTAACCTCCATAATCTCGTAAACACCGATACGACCTTTAAAGCCATTGTTGTCGCAGCTCGAGCATCCGGCCGGCTCGTAAATCTCAACCTGTTCATCTTTTCCAAATCCAAGTAACTCAAGTTGCTCTTCATTAGCCAAGACCTTTCTTTTGCACCTAGGGCAAAGCCGACGCACCAGACGCTGTGCAATGATACCAACAGTAGAATCGGCTATCAGATACTCCGGCAATCCCATGTCTGCCAAACGCGTGATGGTACTTGCAGCTGAGTTGGTATGCAAAGTACTTACCACCAAGTGACCTGTGATAGAGGCCTGAACCGCAATGGAAGCGGTCTCTTCATCACGAATCTCTCCGATCATGATAATATCCGGGTCCTGACGGAGGATAGATCTTAACGCGGATGCGAATGTCAATCCCGCTTTTACATTGGTCTGTACCTGATTAATGCCGGGCACATTTGCTTCGACAGGGTCTTCAACCGTAATAATATTAACATCTTCTTTATTTAATTCACTAAGTGCTGTATAAAGCGTTGTTGATTTACCGGAACCGGTGGGCCCGGTAACAAGGATAATGCCGTGTGGGTTCATAAGAATATGATCAAACAGGCGTAAATCATGATCATTAAAACCGAGCTCTGCCTTATCTCTTGTTAACGCATTCTTGTTGGTAAGACGCATTACGACTTTTTCGCCGAACACGGTAGGAAGAATAGATACACGGATATCAAACTCGCGGCCATCAACAAAGGATGTAATACGACCATCCTGTGGCTTACGCTTTTCAGCAATATCCATGCCGCCAATTACTTTTAATCGAGCTACGATAGCCGGAAGCATCTTGATGTTGTATGTCATTTTCTCATGTAAAGCACCGTCAATTCGATAACGGACACGAACTTTTTTCTCAAGTGCTTCGATATGTATATCGGAGGTTCTCTGACGAACAGCCTGCTCAATCATGCTATTTACCAACTGAACAATCGGCGAGTTGTTGACATCATCATTCATCGCTTCGATTTCTTCATCGGCGAACAAATCAGCTCTTTCCGTTTCGAAATCATTAGCTGCTTTTAAAGCTTTGGCATTTCCATAGTATTTATCAATAGCAACCATGATTTCGCCGGGAGTGGCAACCATCGGGTCAATCATACGGTTTGTGACCATTGACAAGTCATCGATTGCGAGCATATCCATCGGATCTGCCATGGCTACTCTGATGATATTCACATTGCGGTCATCGTAGCAATATGGTATGGCAGTATATTTCTTTAATATATCCACATCAAACAGAGAAATAAGGTCGTCCGGTATACGTGAATCCTGAAGGTTCGCCCTGTCATATCCCATCTGGTGGCAAAGAGCATCTGCCATTATGTCATCTGTGATATATCCATCAGATACAAGAATCTCGCCAAGACGACGTTTTTTAATCTTCTGCGCTTCAAGTGCCTGATCAAGTTGCACCTGGGTAATAACACCTTCTGCCAAAAGGATGTCACCAATACGCATCTTTCTTCTGCCCAATAAACTCATATGTTTTACCCCTTTAATCTGATAATAATTATCAAATTATTAAATTTCTCTTAATTTTTTACAGAATTAGGCATAAAAATCCCTAATTGTCAAATTTATGTAAACATTCTATCATTTATTGCAACCTGTCGCAAGACCTTTACTCTCGTTTTTTTTACACATATTCAACAATTTTTTTCTATACTTTTAGTGCAATTTAACCACTTTCAATCTATTCTTTTACATTTTTTCATTCATTTTTAGCATATCGAAAGATATATACAGGTCATATAAATGGATACATATCATCCAGCTTTGGAGACACCATCGTACCATCCTCTAATCGTTTCGATGCAAGCTTTGGTTCAAAGTTTTGTTTTTCATCCACAACCACTTCCAGAATGATCGGTCCGTCTTCATTCAAAAAAGCCATAACTTCCTTTTTTATATCATTTAAGTTTTCTAACTTTCTATATTTTACTCCAAATGCCATTGCCAACATTTTAAAATCAGGAAATCCAACTCCATTATCAGGATTCACACCTGTTAACGGATGCTCTGAAAAAAGATTGGTCTGCGTCTGACGTATGGAATGATATCCATTATTGTTTAACAATATAATTTTTAAATTCAGGTTATGATATGCTACCGTTGCCAGCTCCTGCAAATTCATCATGAAGCTTCCGTCGCCGTCGATACAGACGACACGTTTTCCTGCTTCTGCAACTGCACATCCCAAAGCTGCCGGAAAGCCATATCCCATGGCCGCACAACCGGAATTAGTAAACAACCGTTGTCCCTTCTTAACTTCAAAAGACTGAAATGTCATCACACAGGCACTGCCGTTTCCGCAGATGACTTTTTCATTTTCCGGCAACAGTTTAGAAAACTCTCTTAAAAAGGCGTATGGGTTTAACGGTTTGTCTATATTATAATAGGAAGAAAGTGCAACCGGATATTTTTCATTAATACCATGAGCCCATGACAACCATGCGCTTCTTTCCGCCTTTACTTGTTCTGCTTGTTCTGTGTTACCTATTTCTCCATCTACATTTTCTTTTTTCCATGAATTCACAGAGGCAAATCGCAAAATGTTGTCTTTATTGCTTGATTTCGTAAGAATGTCACATAAAACATCTTTTACATCAGCATGGATTTTCATATCAATCTGCAACGTAGGTTTTGATAATTCATTTGCATCAATATCCACCATGATTTTGTAAGCATTTTCCGCGAAGCATTGATAATTGTAACTAATCTGGCGGATATTACAGCGACATCCCAAGATCAAAATGCAATCCGCTTTTTGGACCACAAAGTTACCACCACGATTCCCCACAGTACCGGGACGTCCGCAATATAGCGGATGCTCATCCCATAATAAGTCATGGGCATTCCAGGCAGTCACAACCGGTATCTGCAAGGCATCAATCACCTTCAAAAATTCCTCATATGCACCCGAAAGTCTTATTCCGGTACCTGCCAGTATGACAGGTTTCTTTGCATTGTGTAGTTTTTCCAGTATCGCATCTGTTTTTGTCGTATCATAAACAGGAGTTTCACCTATACATTCCGTCTCATCAAAACCAGCAAGCTCATCTGTTTCAATGATTGCCCCCTGTACATCAACAGGGACATCAATCCAAACAGGGCCTTTTCTGCCATGATTGCACAAATACCACGCCTTTTCCAGATGATAGCGGATACTCTCTGGTTCTGTTATCATAACCGCATATTTCGTCATCGGGCGTACACTTTCCACAATCTGATATTCCTGATCGCCAAGTTGTCGCACGGTTGCACCCGTATATGCGGTTGTGGTCTCTCTTTTGACCTGTCCGGATACCACAAACATGGGGATACTATCCTGCCATGCACCAAGAACTCCGGTAATAGCATTGGTCCCACCCGGCCCGCTGGTCACACAGACCAAGGCAACATTTCCTGTAAGACGAGCATAGCCTTCCGCCGCAATAGAACACGCCTGCTCATGATGATTATAAATGGTTTTCAGACCTTCTTTGTGACCAAAAGCATCATTTAAATGCATGGCACCACCACCGGTCACGGAGAAATTGTGCTTTACACCATGCATAACCAAAAAATCTGCGATATAATCTGCCAAACGGATTCTCATAGATAATCTATTCCTTTCCCTTATGTTTTAGTACATGTTTTCTATTTTTATATGGATTTTTCATGATAGAAATTTTAGCTATATTTATAACAAGTACCAAAAGAACTTTTGATACTTATATCATCATTCACAACTATGAACCAATGACATCATACAAACTCTCTGTCAAAAACGTATAATGCTCTTTCCATTCAAGTTTCTCCAAGCCGTTCTTTACGTCCTCATTGATATCCATTGCCTTTTCCTTGCTAAAGCTGTACGCCATATTGGGATTGACGTAATCCTCTGTCTCCGAAGTTGTATAGCCATCAAAGCCTGCCAAGGTCACGTGTTGCGTACCAATTTGTTTTAATACCTTTAAAAACATCAACATCGGATTATCTACGATCAATGCTTCTTCATCCAACCAGGCACTGTAATTTAGCATATAATCAAATTCTCCCTTTGCTTTTGTCACATTGCTCGTTGCAATCGTTTTAATCTGCGCGGGAAGGTTTGCAAGCACCGAAGAAAGTCTCACATATCGCTTGGCATTACTCATAAAAATAAAATCAAGCGGGTATCCGTCCGGACAGAAATTTACCGAAACAACGACCGGATTTTTCGCTCTTATGTAAGCAATGATTTTATTATAATCTGTATACACAGAATGTCCGGGTGCCAGCAAAAGAATTTCTTTATCGGCAAACACATCCTTTAATCCTTCTAAATCATTATAATCATTACAAATATCCTTCTGATACTCTACATAGAGTTTTTCAATATAATCCTCATCATATAACAGTTTCTTTTCCTCATCCAACGATTCTAAAATCTCATTGATGGATTTTACGGACAGTTTCTTTTTATCCATCAGATAAGAAACATAATTAGGATGGCAGTCATTGGATGCAGACAAAAAGAATTTAAACTGATATCCCCACGGGCTCGTCCGGTAAATATCCAGTATCGTCACATCAATTGCTTCTAAAAGCTGACTTTTATGGTAAGCTTTTCCACAATTTTCATTCATATAGGTTGCAAGTAGCTCAATGGGTGCATTGCCCGCACTTTTCCCCATCCCATAAAGTGTTCCGTCAACAACCAGTGTCCTGTCAATTTTCTCCTGCAGAAGCTCTATGCAGTTAGCATATGCTAATTGAAAGTTATTGTGAGAATGATATCCCAGACAGATATCCGGCATTAATTGTTCATTGGCACGATCAAAATAAGACTGTAACTGTTTTTTATGTAATAAGCCATAGGTATCCACCATGGAAAACGCGTATGGTTCCACCTCATTGACTTCCTCTAATAAAGCATGATATTCCTCTTCGTTATAGCTTGTAATAGATACCGCCTGAACAAATACCGCATAACCCAGTTCTTTGATTTTTTTACAAAATGCCAAAGCTTCCGACATGTGATGTTTTTTAAAAATCACACGGATGCCATCTAAACAACTCTCTTTTGCCGGCAACAGTTTTTCTATTCCGCAAGTCCCGTAATCAATCATGCC
This sequence comes from Lachnospiraceae bacterium, assembly GCA_016297945.1. Classification (GTDB taxonomy): domain Bacteria; phylum Bacillota; class Clostridia; order Lachnospirales; family Lachnospiraceae; genus UBA2882. The sequence continues at coordinate 20,510 of JAEDFR010000001.1, forward strand.
TACTATCATAGACTTGCCATGATCAAGCCCCTGTAAAAGCTTGTTCATACTTTTCATATCCGGAACAATACTTCTGTTTAAGTCAAAAGGACGACGTTCATCCAAGAACCCCGTCTCAATTATATCCACGCCCGCTCCAACCAGGCGTTCAAAAATATTCACAATATTTTCATGACCAAAATTCCAGTCATTGATGTACCCTCCATCCCGGAGCGTACAATCAAGCAGCTTGATGTTGTCTGCCATGGTTATTCTCCTAACAGTAGTTGTAAACTATATCTCATACATATTGTCAATCGTAAGTAAAACCGCACCTTCTTCGTCTGCACGCCTCTTAACCGAATCAACATACCCGGATTTACTGATAAACATCAGATATTTTTCCTTAAGATTTGGAAATGCATGTGTTGCCAAAACTAAAACATCATATTCTGCAAAATAGAAAACAAATGCAATCGAGTTTATGCCAATCAATAATGGAACAATAGAAAGACTAATATCAAACGAAAAAACCAGCATACAAGCACAATGAAAAACATTCGTAAAAAAGCCATGCCAATACATAGGTAACCATTCTTTGCAATAAACATAGTTATATAAATTATCAGAAAAAAGCTTTACCGGAATAGGCCAACTAATACATATCCACCCCACTCCACATACTATAATTACCAAGTATAATATGAAAAGCCTAGTCAAATGTTTAAAATTATTTGCAATCCAAAACACCCAATTCCAAAAAGCAACAATTAATAATATCGCTACAGCATGAGAATATGAATAACACAAGAATCTAGATATTCTATCATCTGCAAGTGTTAAGCCTGTATGATAGAATTTATATGCAACGCACTCACTTCCTACTTTATAAAATATTGGGCTAAAACTTTTTTAAAAATTATAAACGACGCACTTACATGCGACAACATTATTATCAATAATAATGTTCTTTTAGATAAATATTTAATCATTACTCTAACCCAAAAACAAACTCCTTATCTGCATTATTTAACTAAGCAACTCCATATTAATTTTTATCTTTCTTAATAATCAACAGTTTTTCAGCAATTCTCTTTGCTCCAAGTCCGTCAATAAGCTTTCTCATTAAAATTGATCTGCCATTTCTTTTTTCAAAAGATTTATTTAATCGAAACCCTTCCATCAGATTTGCTTCCGTTCCATCCTCTCTCATATCTCCAATGTAATCCATAAGTTGTAAATCTTCAAATTCCCTAACGTTATCCAATTGATTGTCTGCAATGGCATAGGTCAATGTCGGTGTCCCACAGGCACACAATTCATATAGAGTTGTTCCCCCCGCAGAAATGGCAATATCTGCTTCCTGCATATATTTTTCAATATTATCTACTGCACTTAATATCTCTACATTTTCATATTTTTGATATGTTTCTGCCATTTCTGCAAAATGTTCATTATATATTCCACAAATCGCTGTGATTTGCTTATATTCTTGAAGTGGTATTACATTTAAAAATCTGTTTATTACATTATATTTATCCGTTCCCCCGGAAATCAGCAGGATTTTTTCAATAGTTTTTTTTACTTTCTTTGGTTGCAAATCACAAAATGAATTTCGCAAGGGAGTATATTCTAGTCCTAAATAGAGTTTTGTGTTTTGTTCAAAACCACAATACCGTAATTTCTTCCAATAGCAGGCATAGCATATAATTGCATCTACAGGATACTGAAACATATTCAAATCATCCAAATATACAATCTTAGCAATTTTCCTTAACTCTGATAAATAATCATAAGTAATCATATAACTATCAATCAGCAAAACTTTAATTTTCTCCTCTTTAATATGATTTATCAGCCTGTCAAGTTCAGTTTCCATATCATTCCAAACTGAATTCAAAACATAATACTTATATGATTTCGATTGCAACATCGCAACCGGATTACTGTCCGCAATAATGAACTCCGTTTCTATTCCCATATCTCTGGCAGCATCTGCTATTGCAATACACCTCATCAAATGACCTGTTGCTATATCATTATTACAATCAACTCGAATATAAATCAATTTTCTGTCCCCATTATATCTCTATTCTGTATATGTTAAAGTTTTCATCTGATTTTTCATATTTAAATCCATTCCTTAATACAAATCTTATTGATGATACATTTTCCTTATGTATTTCCGCTATTATTGCTTTACATCCCCAATTATCTCTTGACCAATCTACAATTGTTCTAATTACCTCACTGGCATAACCATGCCCATAATATTCATTGGAAAGTATATATCCTATTTCTGCTTCCATGTTTTTTCCCTTCACTCGGTTCAGCCCAAATACTCCAATCGGATTATCCCTCAATAGTACAATCCAATTCAGCTTTGTAACATCTTTTAAGTAAACAGATTTATACCAATCAACATGTTCATCCCGACTGATGGCATGGGGATGACTAAAATACTTATATATGTCAGGATTAGCTCGCAGTTTTACAATAAAATCCGTATCTTTCTCCGTAATCTCTCTTAATTCTAAACGCTGACTCTTTAAAATAGGGGCCTTTTTATCCAATTCAATCACACTCATCCACCCTAAAATAAAAAACTAATATAGATGACCAATCATCTCCATTTTTAACGGGGTTCCCTTTTTGATATCTACTAATGCCGTTTGTCCGATTACATCATCATAATATTTTGGTTCTAAGCCATAAGCAGGCCGAATCACACGTATATTATCAGTTGTCAATAATTCACCTTTTTTAATGTCTCTTACAACAAAAATAGATTTTCTAAAACAACGATTATTTTCCTCTTGTCGTGTAAGACCGTAAGTAACTCTACCTATAGCTTTTTCTGTCTGACGAATATCCGCAATCATTTTTTTTAATTCCAATGGTTCCATACTGAATAAGCTGTCCGGATTTTCAATTTCCCTACTCAGGCAAAAATGTTTTTCAATGACATTAGCGCCTAAAGCCACCGCAGTAATCGCACCAACTGATCCCATGGAATGATCAGATAATCCAACTGGAACGCCAAATGTATCACGCATATTTTTCATTGTCATTAGATTCATTTCATCTGTAATTGCAGGATAGGCACTTGCACAACGGAGTAGACAGATTTGTTCATTTCCTTCTGCACGAATGGTTTCAACCGCCTCACTAATCTCTGCCAAAGTTGCCATTCCTGTAGAAAGAATGATTGGCTTTCCTTTTGATGCAACATATTTTATCAGAGGAATATCTACCAATTCAAACGATGCTATTTTGTAAAATTCAAGTCCAATACTTTCCAGAAAATCTACCGCTGTTATATCAAACGGTGTCGAAAGAAAATCAATTCCAATTTTTTCAGCTTCCTGTTTTAATTTTTCCTGCCATTCCCAAGGCGTATAAGCCTTTCCGTATAATTGATAGAGATTTTCATTTTCCCACAGTCCAGTTTTTATTTGAAAATACTCATTATTACAATCCATAGTTATCGTATCAGGGGTATATGTTTGAATTTTAATGCAATCTGCACCGGCATCCTTGGCCGTATGGATGATTTCCTTCGCTCTCTCAAAACTTCCCGCATGATTAGCAGACATTTCAGCTATAACATATGTATGATTATTATGGATGGATTCGTATAACCTATTCATTTTTTCCCCTATATCTCTAGTTTAATCTTTCAAATCCAGCATGGCTCACTTCACCCAATAAATGAGTTTCTATTTGTTCAGCATTTTCTCTTATTTCTGCGATTTTTGCAAATGTTCTGTCACATGCCTCTAAATACCGATCAATCAGTTCATCTGTGTGAGCTAACGATGCATATACACCATTTCCAGCTAAAAATCCCTCTTTCAGCATCTCTTGCGTGAAATATGTTTTATATGCCAACGGATTATCATACTCAAAGGCAAAATGAATAAGAGGCTTTATTCCTGAAATATGAATCTTCAGACCATACATATCAGCCAACCGCTTCCAGCCTTCAGAAATTCTGGTGCCTACTCTGATTTGATGTTCATGCACATGATACTTCTGATAACACTCTATGGATTTTATCGTTGCAGCAAATCCGATTCGTTCGGTAAAGAATGTACTACTTATAAATGTATCCTGTGCAGCACCCATTATTTTTTCTGTTCCAATCACTGCCGTTACCGGATAACCATTTGTCATTGCTTTTGCAAATACTGCAATATCAGGATTGACACCAAGAACCAGATGGGATCCTCCCGGGCATAGGCGAAATCCTGCAGTTATCTCATCAAAAACTAAAACAATTCCCTCTTTTCTTGTAATTTCTCGAATAGTTTCTAAATATCCTTCATGTGGATATTCGTTTCGTATTGGCTCCATTATAACTGCAGCAATTTCTTCTGTATGTTCAGAAATCAATGCTTTAAACTCATCGATATCATTATAATGAAAAATCAGGTTTGTTCCTGCCAGTCCTCTGGGTACACCAGCCGGTTGCAACCCTTGTAAATGTACATCAGCCAAAGGATCACCTTTAACAAGATTTGCTGACAAATACCAGTCATGCCAGCCATGATATCCGCATACAAATACAATATCTTTTTTGGTGTATGCCCTAGCAATTCTGGCAGCCATAGCCATCGCTTCTCCACCGGCTTTTGCATATCTGACTGACTGTGCCCATGGATGTAATTCCAATAGTTTTTCTGCCAGTATCACTTCTTCCGGAGCATTTAAAGTACACATGCTTCCATTATCTATCGCATCCTTTGCAGCCTCATCTACTTCTTGAAAAGAATATCCTAAAACATTAGCTCCCACTCCCATGATACTGAAGTCATAATAATGATTATTGTCCAAATCCCAAACTTCGCAACCATGTGCTTTTGAATAGTAACTTGGCCAATAACCAGGCAGCCACATTTCAGGACGTTTGCTTAACAACTGCGTTCCGCCCGGAATTATTTAATTCCTGATTTTTACTCATAATCCGATTCTCTTTTCCAAAGCATTATCTTTTTATTACATAATCGTTTGCCAAAGATTTTGCCAACCCCTCATTCCTTTTAATACTGCTGTTTAGTGCTTCAATTTCCGGATGTTCTTCCAGATATCTTAAAATATCCTCGGTAACAAAATCCTCCTTTTTTTCGCTCACAAAATGTTCATATACTTTACTTATCATTTCATAATCAAAATCTTCATCCAATGTCCATCGCTTTGTTCCGATATTCCGAATCGGGCATTCCAGATTTTGTAATTTATAGACTTCGGGGTGTTTTCTTACGTATTGGGTTACATGTTCTCTTTCCGATTGCAATTCAGCATTTTTCCATGATTCCTCCAACACATTAAATCTTATTATTTCTATATCCAATCCATCTGGAAATGTTTCTGTCAATTCAGCTAAATAATCAGTATCTTCTTCCATTTCTTCGATTGCCATATCCAGATATCTCCAGTCGAAAAGCGGGCAATCTGCCGTTATGCGAATAACATTCTTCGGTTTCAACAGCTTTGCAGCTTGATAATAACGATCTAACACATCTTCTTCCGAACCCACAAATATCCTTATTCCTTTTTCTACACAAATTTGAATAAGCGGCAGATTATTTTTTTCGATTGATGTAATCACCATTACCTCATCGACTTTTTTGCTTCTTTTTACCCGCTCTATCACCCATTCAATATCTGTTTTTCCGGATAAATCAGCCAACACTTTATTCGGAAAACGTGTAGAACCGCATCTCGCCTGAATTAATACTAAATTATCCATCTTTGCTTCTGCCTCTCTATTTCTTCCATAAACTCGGAATAACAATATTCGTATCAATATCTGTAAATTCCTGATCCAGAAGATCCAAGACATCTTCTGAAACATCTTTGTTAAAAGCTATAATATCTTCCTGTAACTGCTCTAAATCGCGGATACCGAATACCAAATGATTTATTTCTTTTTCACGTTTAATGTAATTCAGTGCAAGTTCAATCCTGGTATACCCCGTCCTTTTGCAAATCTGATCAAGCTTATCTAAAATGGGCTTTGCATCAGCCAAATAGTCCGGAACATCATCAACAGACAACCGGATTAATCCCTTCACAAAAGCTGTACGTGTATCAACTGTACATCCGTTTTGCTGTGACATTTTAAATATATCCTCTTCTTTCATTCTGTGGTCGAAAACACTGTATGGAGCTTGAATATAATCAACAAATGGGCTTTTTATACACGCAATTGCTTCGTCTGTATCATAAACAGAAACGCCAACGTGACAAGCCAGTCCTTCTTTTTTTACTTCTTCCAGAGCGGCTAATATATCCGGTCGGTGTGCATAACGTGAACTGTGCAAAAAATACGCATCCACATAGTCAAGATTTAATACCTGCAACGATTTAATCAGATTATCACGTATGATTGCTACATAATCCTTCAGCTCATAATCATCCAATATATTGGGTAAAAGTTTTGTACTTACAAACAGTTTTTCACGTGAAATAGTTCTTTTTTTCAAAAACTTACCCGTAACCTGTTCGGCAATCCCATAAGCTGTCGCAGTATCAATAGCGTTAATTCCATTCTGAGTTGCATAATCCAGACATCGGATGCAATAATCAACATCTTTTTTTTCCTGATTAAACACTCCATAATTCATTCCAAACTGAACTGTTCCAATTGCTAATTCCATTTTTTCTCCCTATTCCATATGCTTTATATTCTGTAATAAGAAACAATTTTTTTCACAGATGCAATGACATCGTAAACATCTTCATTACTCATTTGAGGATATAAAGGAATGCTCATAATTCCGTTATAGACCTTCTCCGCATTCGGACATAATCCTTTATCATATCCAAGATGTCTATAATATGGAAACCAGTAAACCGGTACATAATGAATTTGACATTGTACATTTTCTGCACTCATGGCATCAAAAAACTCTCTTCTTGTACAGGTAAGTTTTTCAGAATTCAGTTGAATAATATACAAGTGTCTGCAGGTATCAGATTCCGCTATCTCCTGTTGAAGTATTAATTCTTCGACAGAAGAAAATGCTTCATCATACATCCTTACAATTTCCTGCCTTCTTTTTTTAAAAAAGTCTATCTTTTTCATCTGGCTTGTTATGAGCGCAGCCTGAAAATCAGTGATACGGTAATTATAGCCCAATAATATTTGTTCATAATACCATGGTCCCTCATGAGGTGCATCTTCCATCAGTTCTAAATCATGGGTAATTCCATGTGTATGTGCAAGAACTATTTTTCTATATAATTCTACATTATTTGTTAATACCGCTCCTCCTTCTCCTCCGGTAATCGTTTTAACAGGATGAAAACTAAAGCACGTCATATCAGCCAAATTTCCCACACGTTGTCCTTTATATTCAGTTCCTATGGAATGGGCTGCATCTTCAATATAGACCAAATTGTACTTATCACATATTGCCCTTATCTCATCACTCTGAACAGCTTGTCCAGTAAAATCCACCGCAATCACGGCTTTCGTATTCTTGGTAATATGCTGTTCAATACTGATAGGATCAATATTGTATGTATTAGGATTAATATCAGCAAAAACAGGCTTTCCACCACAATATAGTACACAATTTGCACTAGCGGCAAACGTTAATGGAGTGGTTATAACTTCATCTCCCGGACCGATTCCAGCTGCAATACAGGCACAATGAAGCGCTGCGGTTCCACTTGAAACTGCAACAGCATATTTCGCACCCGTATATTCCACTAATTGTTCTTCCATTTTTTCAACAGCCGGACCACATGTTAAATAATCGCTTTTTAGAACCCTCACAACTGCTTCTATATCTGATTCATCTATCCATTGATGTCCATAAAATATTTTTTTATCCCGTACCGGTTTTCCACCGTTTACTGCCAGTGTTTCCATTTCCATTCTCCAAATAGATTATACTAGTGTTTATCCAAATCAGTTTTTAACAATTCCTGTATCTGCTTCACTGATAACCACTCCTTATTTGTTCCCGAACTATATTCAAATTCCGGTTCCACTAATTTTCCACCCGGAATAATATCCTTTTTGCCCCACCAATTATAATTAGGGTATATAATATAATGTTTATCATATTCATAAGTGTGCATTGAATCTTCTTTCGTAACCATTATTTCATGGAGTTTTTCACCTTCTCTTATTCCAACTTCCGGCATTTCACATCCAGGAAGCATTGCCTGTGCTAAATCAGTTATTTTGAAAGACGGAATTTTGGATATAAAAGTTTCTCCTCCACGTGATTCTTCAAGGGCTTTTATGACTAATTTCACGCCTTCTTCCAGGCTGATCCAAAATCTTGTCATTCGATAGTCTGTAATAGGCAGTGCCTTCCCGCCGTTATCAATGATATTCTGGAAGAAAGGAATAACTGACCCCCTGCTACCGGCAACGTTTCCATATCGTACAACTGAAAATCTGGTTCCATCTCCACCGGAATATGCATTCGCAGCGCAAAACAGTTTATCGGAAACCAACTTAGTACCACCATATAAATTAATTGGATTGACTGCCTTATCAGTTGATAGAGCAACCACTTTTTTCACTCCGGCTTCCAAAGAAGCATTAATGACATTCATTGCTCCATTTACATTTGTCTTAATAGCTTCGTTAGGATTATATTCGCATGCTGGAACCTGCTTCAGAGCAGCAGCATGAATCACATAATCAACTCCATGTAATGCCATCCTCAATCTGGCTTCATCCCTTACATCACCAATAAAAAATCTCAATACATTCCTAAATTCTTTATATTCATTATCCATTATAAATTGCTTATACTCATCTCTCGAATAAATAATAATCTTTTGTGGATTATAATGTGCAAGAATATAATCCACAAAATGATGACCAAATGATCCTGTTCCACCTGTAATCAAAATACTTTTTCCATTTAACATATCTTCATTCTCCCTCGTAAATTGAAGCAAATAGATTTTGAAAAGAGTGCAAAAGCTTACAAAATCAAAATATCTACACCTTTATCCTATTTTTTCATGATAATTATTTCTCCATGCTATATCAAGTCAGAAAATACTCTTCCTCCTACACATAATTATTATTTCGTAGCAACCAATCAAAATTGCCATTATCCATCTAACAATCCACATTTCCCGAAAATAATAAAAACAAAATATAGAATAAAATATACATAAAATAGGAAACATGAATTTTTTAATGTCAAAATAATAAAAATTTGTATTCGTCAATTTAAAAATCAAAAAATGAAATACTAATAAGAGAAAATAAGCCATTGCTGTTGCAACTGAAGCACCATATATTCTCATATCAGGTATTAACACATAATTAAGAATGATATTTAAAAATGCTGCCAAAACGGTTCCTGTTGCAATAAGCTTATTCCTTTTTAAAAAAAATTCTATATTAATCAAAAATTGATACATAAATGTAAAATAAACCGAGACAGCTAATATCGGTATGATTTCTAATCCCGCCCAATATTCCTTGTCTGTAACAAGTTTTCCAACCTCTCTAATGACCAATAAAAATCCAACCGTTAAAATCGTAAATAATTGAATATAATTATTATATTTCGAAACAAGTTTCTCTTTATTATTTTCCAATAAATCATCATAATAATATGGGCACCAAGTAACATTTAAAGCATTTAGCACAACTGACAATATCATCGTTAATGAATAATATACACTATATATTCCTATTTCATTGTCTGACACCCTCATCTTATTCATCATAATACGATCTGATTGTGTCAAAACATTTAGAGAAAGTGCATGAAACACAATTGGCATTCCTAATCGTATAGCATATTTAGAATACTTTGATTTAATAAAAGTGATTTTTTTTCTAAATATATATATCCAACTTATAAATGCAAATAGAATAGTCGGAATTGCAATTCCAACCATTCGTCCTAAATATCTATATTGCAATTCAGAAAATCGAATCAAAATAAGAGACAATCCTGTTGTAGAAAATGCTAATGATATTGAATAAATCATATTCAATCCAGCTCTCTTTTCATAAATTAAAGCTGATTGAGTAAAATTAATAATAAATTGTCCAAATGCAGTAAAAAGGATCAACAAAACAGTATAATATTCAAAACCAATTATTTCACATATATATTTTTTAAAAATAACACTTAAAACTACAAAGAAAAATCCTATTATTGTACCAAGAAGCAATACGCTACTACGAAAATCAAAATAATCATCTTTAAAATCATAGCGCCCAATACCAATTGACGCATCCACTTTTGCTCCCATAAAACAAGCTATAATTACTACCCATGAATAGACAATTGAATATACACCATACTGAGCACTTCCCATTTCACTTGTGAAAATAGGTATAGTAATAAAAGTAACTCCTTGTACAACTAAAGTACTTATAAAATTGTAAAATGCAGTCTTATTTTCTCTTCCCATTTTCCTAAATTTCAATTCTCATCATTACACTTTTGCGCTCCAAATAATAATTTCCATTTTTCAGCATCATATTTTTCATATTCTTTCATTAAATTAGTTATTGCTTCACTATATTTTCCAGTCCACCCTTTTGATATAGAAACAATATCTTCGCAAATATCATTAATCAGATTTATTTGAGAATCTGTCTTTATGGAATTAATTCCCCAATACTTATCAACCACTTTCATCTGCTGTTGAGTTATTTCATTCTCGCGTTTTAAAAAAACGGATTGAATCTCACTTTGGGGAGAATATATACTATTTATACTCTCTTTTTCTTTTTCAACGCAATCTGTCATACGTGATAAATTTGGGATATACATATAAGGTACTTTTTCAGATATACAAAAACCCACATTGGTGCCAATTCCATCTCCAACTGCATAATCAGCTAAACCTATAATAGTTTTTAATCTATTGACAAAATTTACATCCCCATTGTATCCTGCAGATACAACTCTATATCCTTCCTCAATAAATCTTTGGGTTAATTTATCGTTAATATTCCACCAAAAAACACAGACAATCACTGTATCAAAACAAGTTGCCAATGCATTAATATTATATATATAATCCTCAACCATCCATTCATATTTATCTCCATCAGTTGAATGTGCCGGAAAGACTAACAATGTTTTCCCTTGTCTCTTTTTCATTTCTTCTATCTGGTCATTCGAATAATAATTATCTGCATAATGAATATAAGGTCCCACACAAAAAACAGGTAAATTACTATATTTATGTATAATTTTTTTTCTAAAAGAACCAAATGTCGCAATTGCCGGTTTCGAAGTAACAGTTCCTTCATCAAAAAGAGCATCATAAAGAATCAATCCATGTTCTAGAACTGGCGAAAACAAAAATTTTTGCTTTTCAAGATTTTTCCCAAATATATTTTTCCAATACCCATAAACATGCTCAAAAGTATATAATTTATCATTTGTATACCATAATTTTCCATTATCTACTTGTTTCCGAAATTCCATTAACGGCTTGATATCAGAAATAGTATCCACTGATTGAATATATTTTGTATCTTCTTCATATTTTTGTGTCATTTTTTTATATTTTGTTTTATAAGCCATTGATGTCATATATATATTTCTATATATCATTTTCTTTGTAATTTCTGTAACATTCATTTATTTATCCCATTTAACAACATTAAAGAATTCTAACAAAAGTACTATAGTTTTCCAACTCTATTTAAAAAAGTAATCACATCCTTTTTAAACTTTAACTGTTCAGATTTTATTATTGTTCTATACTCATCATACTTTTCTATTTCATTATCATAATTATCCATACAACGCAAAATATAATTAATAATCACATCAATATTTTCTTTATCTTGGTCAAATTTGGCGCAAGATGGTATAGGGACATCTTCATAATATTTTGCACTTCCTTTTATTCCTGTTATAACACAACATCCTGAAATTGCAGCTTCTCTAGGGATTCTATCTTTACCAGGATGATTACCAAAATCAACATAGACTTTTGCTTTATTCATCAACAATTTCATTTCTTCTTTCGAAAGATTTATTAATGGAATCCACTTCCATTTTGCTCCTTTCGATATCAGTTTATTTGTAAAATCTAATCCTTTTTTTGGATTATATAACACAATATTCTCTCTTATAGAATCCCGGTCCATATCTCTAAAATATTCTTTTGAAATATAATCTGACAAATACAAGATAGAGCTATTATCAATACCATGTACAAATTCCACATATTTTTTTGCATATTCTGATTGAACTAAATGAATACATTTTCTGTCATACAATCGCACAATACAATCAATGATTTTATATATGCAAATTTCGGCATAGGTTTTCTCCTTCTTATTAGGTGCATAATTATCTACACTTAACCACCAAATTACCTTTTGTATTTTTCTATATTTTAGCAAAAAACGCATCGCGGTTTCTGGAATAATTAATATATTGTTTTTATCATCAACTATTGTTTTTTCGACTCTTACTTTGTAACAAGAAAACTTATTAATAATGGGCGAGTCCGTCATATCTCCATCATATACAATCGCAACATCTATATTATGACTACATATTTCTACACACAATTGATGTAAAAGTTCTGTTCCGCCTGTTGCATACTTTGACGGACACACTATATAAATCATACAATTCACACCTTTTCAATTATTGTTTTTCTTTCAAGAATCAAAATTATTGACCCACGTCTCAAGCAAATATTTATTCTTAACATTATTAGGGATTTGTAATAATTCACTTCCTAAAAACATTTCAAAATCATCCCAATTATCAACACCAACTATAAAAACATTATCAGAACTATAAAAATCGCAATTACAAATATTCTTATTATTTGTAATTAGTTTCTTTCCAAAGAAAAGTGCCTCTAAAACACGCAAAGTTAATCCACTTTGGCCCTCTTTCACAACATCTACTATTACTGAACATTTACTTGATTTATCTAATATTTCTTCATAAGAAATCATCTTACTTATTTTCCATTCATCTTTTATCAAATCCTTATTAGCATTGTTAAGAACTAAAATATTAAAATCACACTGAATATTAGCTTTTATTAAATGTTTAGCTATTTCATTTAATAAATCTAATCTATTCTTGTTTTTTCCCACAAAAAATGCCGTACCATTATTTGAAGAAGCTGTATAATTCGGCCATAAGAAAAACTGAGTGTTATATTCCCAATTATATTTTTTAGCTTGCTGTTGAAAATCCTGCAAAAAGGATAAATCCAATTCACAAATTTAATTTCCTTTTTTTCTTTTGTATTCCATATCCATAAAATTAAATTCTTTCTCTTAATATTTGTTAGCAAAGATAAAAGCACAATAATTCCAGTATGTTCAAAAACAACTACTTTTTTATATGTTTTTAAATTATTTTGCTTCTTTAATTTTAAAATACTTTTTATAGATAAAATAAGTTTTTCAAGAAAAGAATGATTTAACGGTACAATATCCTGCCAAGTCAATACATCTATTCCATAATCAATCATTGTTTTATTGACATATTTTTCAAAGGTATCTCCGCCATCTTTTATTATCAATATATTCCCGCTTAAATTACCCATAAACTCATCCTACTTGTCCCAAATACTTGTAATATATCCCATAAAATAAGGAAAAAAAAGCCCCAATAACATATAGAATTTTGCAACCAAGCTGTTTTCTTTTGCTGAAATTGCTGGAAAAAAATAGTTTTTATATGAACTACGCAATTGTTTTTCTAAACTCTTCTTTTTTAAAAAACGCTTTGTGAGATAAAACAATCTTAAATTTACTATTACAAATTCTTGCAAAAAACGTCTATATATACTCTCTTCACCAATTTCTTTAAAATATAGCATTCTATTTTCTATTTGCTTAAGTGCATCCAACTGTTTTTCAGAAAATGAAGATAAGGTAATTCCTTGTCTATTTCGTCTATAAAAATACAACTCCTGATCACATATAGCAATTCTATTACATGAATACATAATACGTGCATTTAATGCAAAATCTTCATACAACATTCCCTCAGGAAACCTCTCATTTAAAAAGGCCTTTTTTCTATACAATTTATTCCATGCAACATTCATAAATAAAACATCAAAAGAATAAAAATTTCTCATCATTTCTTTTCCATCATAAATGTTACATTTTATATTATTATCTTTTTTTTCAACAAAAAAACCATCTCGAATATATCCACACATTGACATATCAGCATTATTATTGATCATTCCGTAATACAAACATTCGACATATTTTTTGTGTACATAATCATCAGAATCAACAAAACAAATAAACTCACCTTTAGCACACGAAATTCCTTTATTTCTAGCTGCAGACAATCCCTTGTTTTTCTGATAAACATATTCAACTCTCGAATCTTTTTTTGCATATTCTTCGCAAATAATACCGGATTGATCAGTAGAGCCATCATTTACAATGATAATTTGTAAATTACTATAGCTTTGTACAAGTATAGAATCTAAGCATTCCTTCACATAATTTTCAACGTTATATACAGGCACAACTACCGATATTAAATCTTCCATACCTCTTTACGCCTTCCACCCCGGCCTATACACCGGATGTAATCCTGTTTTTCCCATTTTTCCGTCTCTAACGGCTTCTTTTATAACAGCAATCTTTTTTTTATCAAACGATGAATAAGCCACTAAGATACGTCGAAATCCCCGAATCCATGCAGATTTCTTATCCAGATGTTCGCGATACATCACAACCACATTTCTGGTTGCGTAATAATCTCTCCAGGTAACTCCATCGCCATATAAATAATTATCTTTGTGATGAATCAAAATGGAGGGGACGCACACAATCTTTCCATATTTTCCCACACGAACCGAGTGTTCAAAATCATCCTGATATATAAAAAAGTCTTTTCTAGGCAAACCTGCCTTTTGTATCACGTCTCTTCGTATGATAGTTCCAACAAATGAATATAAATCAATGTAAAAATACTCTTTTGTAAATTCACTTTTAGGAACCGGCATATCCTGTGTTCCAAACACGGTTTTCACAAAACGGTTTCTTTGGACTGATGCGATACGTCCTTCATATTCACACATGCCACAAAGTGCTGCTGCCTCATTCATAATATCCGGATGTTTATTTGAAAATTGCTCTGCCATTTCCAGAGCGTTTTTTTCAGGAAAAGCATCATCATCGGCAACCCAGACCCAGTCGGCACATTCCATATCCTGCGCCATTTTCATGCCATGATAAAAGCCACCTGCTCCACCCATGTTCTCATCAAGCGAAATCACAATCCTGTTACATACACCCTGTTCATACTGCCAGATTCTCAAAAAGGCATCCGTTCCATCCGTACTGCAATTATCAACTACGATAATGTACTCCGGTTTCTTTGTCTGCTCTTCATAACAAACAAGTGATTTCTTCAGTTCCTCTATTCGGTTATATGTAACAACAACAACTCCGATTTTCATACTCAAAAATTTATCCGTTCTTCTTCGATGACCAAAGGTCGATTCATAACCCTCTGATTAATACTGCTGATATATTCACCCAGAAATCCGATAAAAAATAACTGCAACGCCCCTAAAAAGAACATTCCGATCAAAAGCGGTGCCATACCTGCGCTAAAGCGGTCCCAATACATCAACTTCATTACCAGATAAACAATTCCTGCTATAAAACTGAATATTCCGCAAAAGATTCCGGCAAATGTACACAACCGTAATCCCGCTTTGGTATAAGATGTGATACTGAGCATAGCCGCATCATACAGGCTTAGGAAGTTGTTTTTACTCTTTCCTGCTCTGCGCTCCGGTTGTTCGTATTCGATTTCTTTTCGCTTAAAGCCTAATTCTGCAACAATTCCTCTTAAAAACGGTGTCGGATCTTTTAAATCCCGTAACACATCAACAAATGTTTTGTCATATAATCCGGAACCGGTAAAATGCTCAATTTGCTCAACATTGGAGAACTTTTTAATCGCCTTATAGTAAAGCGTCCGTAAACCGTATACGATTTTGTTTTCTTTGCTTTTGCTCTTGATACCGATGACAATTTTATAACCATTTTCCCACTCTCTGATATACTGTGGAATCAATTCCACGGGATCCTGAAAATCGCATACCATGCTAATCGTACAATCTCCGGTTGTCTGTAACATGCCATAAAAAGGAGAATTAAACTGCCCAAAATTCTTTGCATTGAAAATTGCTTTGATGTTAGGATTTTTTCTACAAATCTCCCGAAGCAATGTTCTCGTATTGTCCTTCGAATCATTGTCGATAAATACAAGCTCATAGTCATAAGTAGATAATTCTCCCTCAAACAATGACGTAATGGCTTGGCTCATCGGTCCGACATTTTCTTCTTCATTATAGCAAGGTATTAATATACTGATTTTTTTCATATCATCTTCCCGTCTTTATCACAAACATCTGAATACGTCTATTTTGAACATATTTCGAACCTATTTGGAATAAATTCGAATTTCTTCAAAATAATATCAATAAATTATACCACATTTTTTCGTTGTAGCAAACCATAGGAATTGATATAATGATACAAGGGTTTTCTTTTTGTGAATCCCGAATGTTTATAGAATTGCGAAAGTTTCTTTGAAATGGAGAAATAGCAAGTGTGAAAGGATCATTAACATGAATATTCTTAATCAAGCAAAAAAAATAAAACCGGCAGAATTGGTATCATTTATCTACGCACCAATTCTGTCTTTTGTTATTTTGTATGTTGTTAATCTTTTTTATGAAAACACTCTGCCATCGGATATGTATATCCATCAGTTGCCTAAGAATATTTCATACTGTGCGTTAGCCAGCCTGACATTTTATATTTATCTGAAAATATCTAAGCATTTTCAATCAATTTCCCAACTTTATAAGGTTGCGTTAGCCATGGCTTATGGATTGTCATCCTATGCAGTGCTAAGTAACTTCTATTCTGAAACCATGCTCTTTTACGCTTTTGTTCCAATCATCTTTTTATCTATAGAATACGTTAAAGGCAATCATGGATACGTCTTATTCTCCGTTTTATGTGCGGTTTCACTCTGTATTAGCACTGTCGATTCCTGTATACTTTTTATTTATCTTTCCATTTATTTTTTCGTTTTTTCCAATAACGGCTTTGCCAAAAGAATCGTTGATTTTCTTCATCTTTTGTTGTGCTATGCATTTTCATTTTTATTATCACTTGCACTGTGTGTTCCTCAATTATCTGCCTTCATAGCAGACAATCAGGATTCAATCTATCCGGGCTTTGCCGTTAACTACAACCCTGCCACTTTCTTATCAAGGTTTCTTACCGGTTCTGCTCCTTCTGAATATTTTACAACCGGACGCGGACTGGATTTATACTTCGGCATGTTCTTTTTTTTGCTTTTGATTCTCTATTTCTTTAACAGCAGCATTGAGAAAAAGGACAGACTGAAAAACTTCTGCTTTTTATTATTCTTAATTGGAACGCTCCAACTCACACCACTCATGCATCTGATGGAATTATGCCAGGCAACACAGGCATTTTCCATTTATTACTCTGTATTTTTTACCTTTTACTGCTTACATTTGGCCTCTATATCACTCAATACATTATCCGGCATGCAAAAAAAATCCATGCTTTGTGGTCTGACATTAGCAATCTGTATGGTAGTTTTTGTTTTCATCGGCTCCTCTCACAATTTCATGCCCATCACAAAGGAAATGATTGTATGCTTCCTCGCCCTCTATTTATTAGGACTTATTGTCCCGCTCTTTTCGGAACGTGCCTCAACCCAGAAACTGATACCGTTTTTTGTTATCATTGAATTGGCAGTCAATATCCTGATTATGATTAATCAAAGTATTTTGCCCGCATCTTTGGACATCTCTGACAGTTATACTTTATTCAAAAAGGAAAGTATTGCATCTGACAGCACGACAGAGCAATCGGTTTCTGCACCCTCCGAAGCCAATAAAATGATGGATGCTTATAATGATTTTTATGATGCGTATTATGCAACCGACATGTCCGATACCTTATATTTTATTGGCGACCACATTGAAATTACGGATAGTGACAAAGAAAAATTTGATATGACCGGTGACTTAAACGAGTTAGAAGCATTTAATCTTCGCGGACATATTCTTGGAGTAACGGAAGATGTTTTTACCAAAGAAAATATTAGTATTTCTTTTGATGCATCTGAAAAATATACAGTTGTTGACGAAGGCAACAACTTATACTGTCTGGAACAGACACCGGACACCTTAATTGATGGACAGGTTGTTGTTCCCTATCATTATGAAAATCCGAAAAACAAGCACTATATTATTCTTTGCAGCTTTTATGACTATATGGTGGAAGATTTGGGAGACAAAGATACTTTTGACGGTTTCCTATGCTTTACCGCCAGCAGAAATTTATCATTCCGTTTTCAATTATCCGTTTATTCTATCAATGAAGATGCACTTTCAAAGGTTTCTGCTGCTTTATTTACAGATGCCGATCCTACAACTCATGAAGAAACCAATTACAATGTTTATATCATTTTGTTAATCCTTTCAGCAATCGGAGTTATCTTATTACTTCATTTTACTATTGATAAGGGAAGAGACAAAACAATAAACCGTCTCAATTCGTTCAAAAATCATTGCATCCATGCAGGATTCTGGTTAAAAATGCGTCAATTCCTGATGGATAACCGTGTCTATATAATGGCATTTTTCATTCCTTTTGCAGTTTTCGTATCTGCTATGATTTACTATGATTCTGCACCATTTGGGCAGGGCTCTTTCTTGGATTCGGATGGTATTTCCTCCGTTTTGGCAGCATCGCTAAATTACTACTACAATTTGAAATCCGGAAATATCACACTCAGCATGTTGGGTGGTTATGCTAACGGTATTTTCCCCGGTTTATATATCGTATTTTATCTTCCGATGTTATTGTTTTCTGCAGATGCACTTCCGGCTGTATTTATGATATTAAATGCCATTTTAATGGGCTTTTCCGGATTTTTTATCTGTTACTATTTCACACACCGTTTCAACGGTGTAAGAGCAGATAAATCTGATTGGAAACTACTCATTCCGGCTTTGATTTACAGTTTAAACACCTTTATGATTGCTATGCACAGTTATATTTTCTGGTGGTATCTGCTGTTTGCACTATTCCCTCTTCTTGTTTTATTTCAGGAACGTTTAATTTATGAAAGAAAGTGGTTGCCTTATTCACTTTTACTATTCTTTTGCATATTAACGAATTTTAATATTGCATTATATATTTGTATTTATCTGGTTATCCACTTTTTCACCTGCAAATTTGAAAACATCAAAGATTTTATTGTAAAGGGATTCCGTTTTGCGATACCCTCGCTTTTAGGCGCACTCTGCAACT
Source organism: Lachnospiraceae bacterium (assembly GCA_016297945.1). Taxonomy (GTDB): domain Bacteria; phylum Bacillota; class Clostridia; order Lachnospirales; family Lachnospiraceae; genus UBA2882. The sequence goes on from JAEDFR010000001.1 coordinate 39,831, forward strand.
TCAGTAATCTATACGGATTGTTTGCCGGCTTATTCACACAGCGTGCCGGAACCGGCTATGCGGAAGCTGACAGCGTTGCCCCTTCCTTTGGCTTCTTCACTTCCTACTTTAACCAGTGGAAACAGTTTATGCTTTTTACGCCCTGCATAACCATCACGGACAACGATGGGCATATCAATTTATATATAGGAGTATTTTTCCTGATATTATTCGCTTTATTTGTTACATCCAAAAAAATAAAGCTGACACAAAAACTGAAATATCTGATACCAACTTTCATTTTATTTATCAGTTTCAATGAAGAAATAACTACTTATGTCTGGAACGGTTTTCATTATCAGGTAAGCGTACCAAACAGACATGCCTTTTTATTTGCATTTGTTGCCTCCATGATGGCTTTTGAAGTTTTATCCCATATCAAAGAGATTTCCATGAAACAAATGGGCTTATGCACCGGATTGTCTATCCTGTTTATGTGCGCATGTCAGTTTTTGGGTGACGGAAACACCAAACTTGCTTTTGGTGCAACTTTGATTGTACTTGTACTCTACTTCATTGTTTATTTTGTTTTTTCACGTTTGAAAAAAATAAAACAATATCTGATTCCTGCAATCATTGGTGTTTTTGCTTTGGAAATGACCCTAAATGTTTTTTATGACTGTACCTCATTTTCACTGGACAATATTTCCATTTATGCCGATTATGAAAAACAGGCTGATTATCATGCCAAATTATTGAAAACGGATACGCAGAATGCCTATCGTTTCTCGCTTCCGGCTTCCTATGGCGCAAACAATGGATTTATTGTAAATGCACCGACCGGAACGTATTTTAACTCCTTTTTGTCAAACTATCTCCAATACATGAGTTATTATTACGGACTATATTACGGTCACAACTTTATAATGACGCATCACAATGCAACGCCACTTACCACGGCACTGTCTTCCTGCAAATATATTGAAGCACCATGTTATTCTACAGCATCATTAGGTGACTTATATAACTACAACTATTATGACACCATTAACGGTCACTTTATATTGGAAAATCCGGATGCACTTTCTTTTGGAATTTATGTGCCTTCCGCAATTGAATTTATACCGGAAGAAGCTCTGGAGACTCCGGCTTCTTTCCAGAATTATATTGTCCGATTGGTAACAGATTCGGAAAAAGATGTATATAACGGTCCCATCACATTAAAGTCTGACATTTCAGAAGACAGTGATTTTTCAGGTACGAATTATATCCGATTTAAAACACCTGATAACACCTATGTTTCACAACAGACTGCCCGGGAAATCATTTATGGCGAAGAAAATGCTTCCGATCCGGTTTTTACCAGTCATCATTTATATTGTGAAATTGCAGTTACACCAAAAACGGATGGACCACTTTATCTATATGCCAATGAATTCGTATACTTAGGTGAGGGAAAAGCCGGTAAAGAAAGTATCTTCACCATTCCTTATCCCAACAAGACTTGTAGTGAAGGTTATGAATTTACCTGCTATACATTTGATCCGGAACAATATCAACATTTTATCCAGGATGCAAAAGCAAACCAGTTGGAAAACGTCAAACTTCAGGATAATATATTGACCGCAGACATCAACTACGACGAAGAAGGCTATACGATGTTTAGTCTGCCCTATACAACGGCTTGGAAAATCTATATTGACGGAAATGAAGTGAAACAGGAAGATTTGATGAATTCCTATCTTTTTGTAAAAACTCCGGCTGGAAAGCATCAGTTAAGGATGGTGTATGATAATAGTGCTTCGATAAGAGGTGTGGTCATTTCGCTTGGAATCATTTGTGGTTTATGCCTATTGGATTTTGTGAAAAAGAAATGGAAGAAAAGAAAAAAGACTACATTTGAATCATAAACATCACAGTAGTATTATTAATATAATAAATTCATTATATACAAAAGCAGCCATTTCAGGCTGCTTTTGTGATTTCAATTATCTTTACCTAATCTAATAAAATATAAATTCAATTTTTCAATAAGCGTTAGGAATATCAATGTTGCACTTGTCAAATAAAATGGCATATAATACATAAACATATTGCTTGGTGCAAATAAGAAAACAATTGGTACTTGAAGAATTACTGTTCCAATCAAACATGCACTAAACCAATCTTTTTTTATAAATCTTAAAATCATCAATGCTATTAATCCAATTAGCCCCCAGAAAGAATTATAAAAAATTGGATAAAAAGCATTTGTTTTTATGTAATTTCCTTGTTCTCTGCAAGCCAAAAAAGTTATAACAGTATTTCTCAAATCGGTATGTCCCAGATTAGTAAATCGGAAATAGTAATTGTAAAAATCTTCTCCACCAATATCCATTTCCTGTTTCCATTGGGTAACATCACCATGGTTTATTATATTTGGCACAAAACCATTGGTTCTTTTATATACTTCGATTCTATTATAAAGAAAGTCTATGGGATACTGTAAAAGAATGTCAATTGAGGCCACTAATACATCGTTTAGTTGTTTCTTATTCTCCACATTTCCTTTTTCCCAATACACATCCGGTGTACCATAAAATACTGTAGTTTCACATATTTCTTCAACCGGAATCCAATCATTGATTACCTCTAAGTCATCCGTAATTTTTTCGTCATAATCTCCATAGTGTGTTGCAAGAATATCCGATAAAGGAGTCATTACCGCGGTTAACACATAAGGATCATCATCCGGTTGCCATAACCTGTTTGGCAATGAACAAAGAAAATATATAACAATCACAACCGGAATAAAAAAGAATGATTTCCACTTATCTTTTTTATAATTCACCACTAATATGATAAGAAACAAACACGGGACAAGATACAAAAACTCTGTTTTCCATACGCCTAATATTATAGCAAATGTTAAGAATTGCAACGATTTTTTAATAGTAAACTGCTTATTCTTTTTATATTCATAATAAAAACTAATAACCAAACACATGAAAAACCATGCAATCTGTGAATTTCTGATATTAAACTGGTTGTTATCCAACACCGGAAGAAACAGAAAAGGTATATATAACAAATATGTAAGCTTTTTATGTTCTATGTTATCCCAAACCGTTTTTAATGTGGCTGCCGCTAAAAGCGAAATAATAACAATTTGAAAAAAAGTTAGGGATGCCACGTATGGAAACATGGCTATCGCCAGCCAATAAAATATCTGTGTAATCAATGACTGTACCCATACAATCCGGATATCCGATATGGTAAAGAATAACAGATATAGTTCATCCTGTTTAAATATTCCCGGCCAAACCAGAAACAGAATAACACATTGAATCAAAAAATAGATCAGGAAGAATTTAATAAACCGAACACACTTTTCATGTTTCCATCTTCCTAATTCAAATACCATCCATAGTAAAAAACCAAAGAAAATCCATAAAAGCACGAACGATATAATCATCAAAACATGAAATTTGAAGACACTCAGTTCTGTTTTTAGAATAAATACACGTTGTATTTCACTATATTGTGTCACACGGCATACAATAGCAAAAATAAGTGCTAAAATTCCAACAACCACACCTTCTAGCTTGAAATTTATGATTTCAGGATCAATCTCCTTAGTATTATCCACATTTTGTTCTGGCTTTGTATTTTCTTCTGACATAGAGGAATTCCTTTCTAAGATTTTATTCTATTATTTTTCTTTGTTATTTCAACATGTAATCCTCGGCATTTATTTATTTTTTTGATAATTACGAAAATAAATACTGATATTTATACATCTGTGCCTCCATGATTTTTAACACCCTTTCTTTTTCTTCTTTTGTGTAAATTGTGATTTGATTCAATAACTCATTTACGTCTTTTGCCGAAAAAGAAAACTTTATATTTTCGCCAAATAATTCTTCTGATACATCTAATTGATCATCAAAATCTGTACTGATCGATTTGCTCTGCACATCTTTCATCAATATTCTGTAATCAACATTTAAAGGATAGTCTGATCTGGTATCTGATAATACAGATGCACCATTATCGAAAATTGGACAAAAATCATAGTCTCCATTTGAGTTCATTAGAACAGCAATATTATGCATGTGTCGATCTTCATTCAAAAACAAGGCATCAATTGTAAATAATTTATTGATATACTTTCCAAAATCTTTTAAACCTGTCATTCGCTCAATAATATCAACCAAAAAGAGCAATCTCTTCTTAACATCCTTCATTTCCCATAAAACCATGTACAGACTTTTTTGATATTGTTGATAAAACAATCTCTCTAAAGTAATTATTTGCCAATCTTTATCCAAAAAATGATAGCTTTTAACTCCATTAAAAACACGATACTTATATTTGATTTGTTCTTCCTGATATAACACATATTCATTTTGAGATAATGTTGATTTTTGTAGTAAATGAGAAACAATATACTCCGCCAATCCCTCATAGCCACTGTGATCAGCCTTATACCATATATTACCTTTTTTCCATTTTAACTGATTCCCTTTTGATGATTGACGGTCATCTGTCTTCAAATCTTGTTCAAACAATTCTATCATACCTAATCACCTCTCAATGTCTATCCAAAAATCGTCCTCAGCCATTTTTCCTTTTGTCTTTTCAACAATTAGGAATGGATCATAGAATGGAATACCTAAATCATCCAAAACCAATTTCAATCGATCTCTCGTCCTTGGAAAACATCTGTCTTCCAGAAAAACCAAATAATCATCATATGTTGGCTCCACATTAGTTCCAAAAGCTCGAAACATAATTCTATCTGTATAATTTTTAATCTGTACAACTCTTTTTGCATCATCTACGTCAATTAATGTGCATTTTTCATTTTTATACATATACCACATACGAATTGGTAATTGTTTTGGTGGAATCATCAACTTTTCAGACATTTCCGGATATTCTTTAAGCATTTTCAGTAATAGAATGATTGGACCGCTTATCTTTTTATCACTACATTCCCATCTTTCAACTGTAGGCTTAGATGATCCGATAAATTTTGCAAATTCTTTCTGTGTCATGTTCAATTCTTTACGAACATTTTTTATTTCTTCCGCTGTAGTATAATCTGCAATTGCATACTTTTTGATCATGAAACCACCTCGTTTATTAATATAGAAACTGTCATCTTATTATTTAATATAACACGATTTTATATTTATGCAAGAAAAACAATCATTTTAATGGCAACTTATTGGCTTTTAACTATCATTTTAATTGTTTCGCTAAATACGCATATTTTTCATAAACAGATTCTGTTCACTATCCTGCCTTAATCTATATCTTTTGTTAATATTTTAATATCACATCTTAAATTCTTCGATTTTTCATCATGAATTCCACGATATTTTATACTTTTTGTTCTTTGATAATTGAATAAGACTTTGCATTTTGTTATAATTGCCCTATCAATCGATAGGAGGTACCCAAAATGGAGAATATAAATATGACACATGACGAAACCGTAAAACACGAAATCACCAGATTAATGGAATTGCAGAGAATTAAAGCTTCGAACAATGGTGCACCAAACAAGACCTTAGATGAGTGCATCAACGAAAGCATCAATACACTTCATGCCCTTGGCATCAACACAGATAGTTTTATTATCATCTAATTAGTTACACGTCTATAAACAAGATGCAAAGCCTTATTGAATCATCAAACAGACTTTGCATCTTATACAAATTTACTTATTTCTCAGATAATCATCAATCTGCTTATTCATAACTCTGAGAATTTCTCCGGTTTGATCAATTGTCGAATTTTGATATGCCATCTCCCATTCCACAATCTTTCCCATGGCATCCTTTACATTCCAACGTGGGCGCCAGTTAAAGATTTTCTTTAACTTTGTACAATCCAGTTTTAAAAAGTTTGCCTCATGCGGTCCGCCATCATAGCGGTTCGTCCACGAAACCGTTTTACCCGTTTTTTCCTTCCAGATATCGCAAAACAACGTGACCAGTTCCCCGGTTGTATAACAATCTTCATCGTCAGGGCCAACATTATAGTTTCCTGCAAAAGAAATGTCCTCATACTGCTTTTGACAAATCATAAGGTATGCCATAACCGGCTCTAAAACATGTTGATAGGGCCTTGTAGATAACGGATTGCGGACAACGATATCTTCTCCCTTTTCCACGGCTCTGATGCAATCGGGAATAATGCGGTCTGTCGCAAAATCTCCGCCCCCAATGACATTTCCGGCTCTGGCAGTAGAAATTGCAATTTTGCGTCCTTCCTTTTCAATCTGAGGTTCAAAAAACGAGTTTACATAACTCGATGTAACTAATTCAGAACAAGACTTGGAATTGGAATATGGATCATAGCCGTTTAACTCCTCATCTTCCCGATAGCCCTGCTGCCGCTCAAGGTTTTTGTATACCTTATCGGTTGTAACATTTAAAAACGATACAACACTTTTAGTCTGTCTGACACATTCTAATACATGAACCGTTCCCATCACATTGACATCATAGGTATAGACAGGCTCTTTGTACGATTCCCGTACAATTGGCTGTGCTGCCATATGAATCACTATTTCCGGCTGAACTTCTTCAAAGACCTGTTTCAGATGTTCAAAATTCCTGATATCGCCTGATATGGAATTCATCTTTTCTTTTAGTTTACATAACTCAAACAAACTGAGTTCCGTCGGTGCTTCCAGCGCATATCCGGTAATCTTTGCTCCGGCATGCAATAATGCCATGCACATCCAGCTTCCTTTAAAGCCGGTATGACCGGTAATCAATATTTTCTTATCTTTGTAAAAAGACAAATCCATCATATTTTACATCCTGTCGTAATATTCTTTGTTTTATTCGCACAATCTCAGTATTTCACGAATGCCATCTTCAAACTCTGTTTTTGGCTCAAATCCCGTATCCTGCTTTAATTGCGAAATATCTGCACAAAGATACATGACCTGCCTGGGGGCATAGGGAACTGCTCCCAACTCAATTTGTGCATGTGGATCAATTTGATTTTTGAGTATCTGAATGTATTCAGAAAGTGCTCTTACGCTTCCGCTTCCGATCGGATATATCCTGCCGTGTTTTCCTTTCATAGCAGCTAATAATAGGGCATTTGCTGCATCGGCACTATACAAATAATCCCACTGCTGTTCTCCTTTGGTAAATTCGGCAATTTCGCCATTACGAAGCTTGGAAATCGCACTCATAATCATGCTTGTTTTTGAATCATAAGGACCATATACGCTTAAAATCCTTGCCCAGATGTGCTTTATGGAAAGGCTTTCACAAAGTGCCCTTGTTGTCTCTCCTGCCTGCAATTTGTACTTGCCGTACTCATTTTCCGGATAAGTCGGTGTATCAGCAGTAAGCTTTCCTTCTACCCTGCCGTATTCTGCCTGGGAACCGGCAAAAACAAAGGTGTGACATCCCAGCATTTTTGCTAATCGTACTGCATCCAGTGAATAGGCTGCATTTTGCTGCTGTAATGCTTCATCATTGCGTGATGCACCGGTGGTTCCACTCCATGCCATGTGAAAGAATATGTCATATGGCATGGAAGGCAATCCGGTTGCATACTCATCCAGATTCAAGTACCGGATTTTTATGAGACGGTCTGGTGATTCATAATCCAGCCCTACACGCTTGCTTTGCAACATTCGTCCCACTTCATCTGCAAGCATACCGGCTCTTTTAGAACCTCGATGACAAATGGCTAACACCTCAATATTCTGTTTTATACACTCTGCAATCAATGCATGTCCAATAGCCCCTGTAGCACCGGTTATAACGACTTTCATCTGCATTCTCCTACAGCTTCTTTGATGATTTTTGCCATATAATCAAGCTTTTCATCGGTCATACCGGGATATACGCCAACCCAAAAGGTATCTCTCATAATGCGATCCGAGTTTTCCAAATTCCCAACAACACGGTATCCTCTTTTCTCTTGTCGCATCTGATCAAAGCAGGGATGCTTTGTTAAATTGCCCGCAAACAGCATTCTTGTCTGAATTCCGTGCGATTCAATATAAGAAACCACTTTATTTCTGTCAACACCATCTTTACAGGTTAACATAAATCCAAACCAGCTGGGATTCGAGCCTTCACACGCAACCGGCAAAACCAAACGGTCTTCAACTTCTTTTAATGCCTGAAACAGTCTTTCAAAATGCTCTCTTCTTTTCTCCGCAAAAGACGGCATTTTCATAAGCTGCGCACATCCGATTGCAGCCTGCATATCGGTTGCTTTTAAATTATAACCAAAATGCGAATATACATATTTATGGTCATAGCCCAAAGGAAGCTCTCCGTACTGTCTGTCAAACCGATGTCCGCACAAATTATCCTGTCCGGAAGCGCAGACACAGTCTCTTCCCCAATCCCTAAAAGAACGTATACACTTATGCAAAAGCGGATTATCCGTATAAACCGCTCCGCCTTCTCCCATCGTCATATGATGTGGCGGATAAAAACTGGAAGTTCCGATATCCCCAATGGTACCGGTCTTCTTCGTAAGCGTCTGATAACTTCCATCTTCTTTCATGATCTGAACATCATAAGTGCTTCCCAACGCATCACAATTATCTTCAATCAACCACAGATTATGCTTTTCACAAAATGCCTTAACTGCATTTAAATCAAACGGATTTCCCAAGGTATGGGCAGCCATAACCACTTTTGTTTTATCCGACAAAGCCGCTTCTAACTGCGTAATGTCCATATTGTACTGCGGTATGGTAACATCGATAAAAACAGGAACCACGCCATATTGAATCGCAGGTGTAACCGTCGTAGGGAACCCTGCTGCCACTGTTATCATTTCATCTCCGGGCTTTACCTGTCTCTCACCCAACAAGGGGGATGTTAACGCCATAAAAGCCAAAAGATTGGCACTAGAACCCGAATTTACAAGAGAACAATATTTCACTCCTAAATAGTCCGAAAACTCTTTTTCAAACTGATTGGTGTATTTCCCGCTCGTCAGCCAGAAATCCAATGCCGAATCTACCAGATTGGTCATTTCTTCCCTGTCATATACTCTGGATGCATATGGAATTCTGTCTCCTTCGGCAAACGGCTTTTCCTGATTATGATAAGTATCACAATAAGCCGCTACCATATCTAATATCTGCTTTTTTGCTTCTTTCTCAGACATATTTTCAAACATATTGTCACTCCCATACCTTCCAAGGTGCTTTACCATTCTGCCACATATCCTGTAACTTCTCCAATTCACGCTTGGTATCCATACACTGCCAGAAACCGTTATATATGTATGCTTTCAACTCATTTTTATGAATCAGTTCTGCAATCGGTTCCTTTTCAAACACCGTATCATCATTTTCCAGATAGTCAAATATTTCAGGCTCTAAAACCATAAAACCGGCATTAATTCTACTTCCGTCACTGACATCTTTTTCACGGAAATTGCGAATGGTCTGATTGACGTCAATATCTAAAATCCCAAATCTCTGTCCTAAAGATACAGCCGTAATCGTCGCTGTCTTTCCGTGTGAACGATGGAACTGCAACAGTTTATTGATATCGATGTCAGAAACGGCATCTCCATAGGTTAACATAAATGTTTCATTCCCAATATATTTCTGTATTCTTTTGACGCGTCCACCGGTCATCGTATTTAGTCCCGTATCAACCAAGGTGACTTTCCATGGTTCTGAAACATTATTGTGCACTGTCATCTGATTATCATTAGTAAAATCAAAAGTCACATCACAATTATACAGATAATAATCGGCAAACCACTCCTTAATCATATGTTGTTTGTATCCGCAGCATATCACAAACTCATTGAACCCATAATGTGAATATTGTTTCATAATATGCCATAAAATCGGCTTTTCTCCGATTTCAATCATCGGCTTTGGCTTTAAATGGCTTTCCTCACTGATTCTGGTTCCGAATCCTCCGGCTAAAATAACGACTTTCATAATATCTAAACTCCCCTGTATGACAATGTCTTATACAAATAATAAAATTCCAATTTTTATTTTATTATGACAGCATTTTTTTGTCAATTTGAGCATACTTTGCAATTTATATTTTGGCATCCTTTGCAATTTTATATTATCTAAAAAAGGGTATCAAAATAGATACCCTTTAACATTTCCTATGAAATTACACATATAATCTTTTATAGCCCATATTTCTGCATAATCTCTCTAAATTCTTTAGAATTTGCAAAGCCATTTAATACTGCATCTCTTGTTTTTCCATTTTTTAATTGTTTCAGCCAATACTCATATCCTTCTTGATCATATTCACGACCCAAAAATGTTCGATACAGTACTTTGATATACTCGCCATCACTCAACTTTTTATTTTTGAATTCCTGCGAATGGAAAAATCCTTTTGTTGATACATTGAGGATGGAATCTTTTCCGTCTAAAACAACGCCACACCAATAATTCAATCCATCAATATCATATGTTCTTCCCAGTGCCTTTGTATATAATCTTGAAACAAACTGGGTCAAACCAACATTTTTATCTCTATCTTCGGATAAAACAACCGTTCCCCTTTCAATACCATATTGATTACAAATGGATGTAAATTCTTTTGATTCGGAAAATCCTTTAAATACAAACCTTCTAGATACACCATTTTGTAATAATTTTACCCAATAATTACGACCTTCTTCATCTGACGAACGATTCATCATAGTAACATAAAGTAATTCAACATATTCTTCATCTGTGTAATTATGTGCCGTAAATTCTTTACTGAAAAAGAAACCTTCTGCAGCTTGCGCACCACTAATCGTTTTACTATTCAAGAGCTCAAACCAATACCGAACTCCTTCATCATCCGGATCTCGCAACAGGCAGTTATTATATAACCGGATTACAAATTTTACAACATCATTTACATCTACATTCTGCTGCTTTTCTTCGCTCTTTAAAAAATCGTTTAGATAATAACCGGCAGCTTGCTGCAACTGCGCATTGGGATGAACATTATCAACGTAATAATTTGCATAATTATCCATTGTAATTCCAAAATGTGAATAAAAATCAATTGTCTTAGCTCCATTCTTTGAGCAAACAGACTTGATTCCATTTACATATGCCGGATAATAATAACCATTCATATTCGGTTTATTTTGCAACTGTTTATAACAAGGGAAAGGCAAAATAACATATGTCTTTACCCCTACATTATTACATTTAGTAAGAACTGTATTAAGCGCACCACAAGTGGTCAGCGTACCAACACTGGTAGTGTCCCCAACTGTACAGGAAATGCTAAAGTCATTGACACCAAACATGATAAATACGGCATCATAATCTGCTAATTTAACATCCTCTAATTCTGTCATAATGTTAGGAGTATGTGCTGTCGCATAGGTAGCTCCTCCGATTGCTTTATTCGTAATGGATGCCGAATTTACCTGAGAGAAATAATAAATATATGGATTCACATAATTTCCACTTTTATCATGATACCCACAGGAAATACTGTCTCCTAAAAACAGATATTTTCTACCGTCAGCTTCTGTCTGCAGGTTGTCCTGATTATTAGGAACAGCAGATAATTCTCTTTGCAATTCATCTTCTGTTAATTCCCATTCCAGTTCCTCACCAACATTGTCCGCTTGCTCTTGAACCGGTACCTCTTCTTGAACGTCTTCCTGAACTTGTTCTAAATCCTGTATTCCGTTGTCTGACAACGTTGTAGCATTTACAGGAACAGCAAACAATAAGGCCCCAGTCAGCAACCACGCCCAAAACATCTTTCCAATTTTTCTCATACTCCCACTGTCCTTTACCTATTTTTATTATAGCTTTATCTAATAAAACTAAGGAATGTATTAATTCTATTATAAACAGTGTGTTTTTGTCAAATAATGGCAAACTAGCTCTATCACTAACAACCCCAATATGCACCGTCCTCTGCTCATATATTCTTTCCAGCTACTTTTCTTATATTTTGTTTCACTTTTCGAACATCTTGATCTAAAAAATCAAACAATTCTGTGAATTTTTTATCCAACTGATCAAATCGCTTCATCATTTGCTTTTCAACTGAAGCATTTTTTTCATCCATGGAATTCATTTTTTCATCCATAGCGTCAAATTTTTTATCGATAGCGTCAAATTTATCATCTATGGCGTCAAATCGTTTATCGTGCATTTCTAATTTGTCATTGATTAAAACGATCTCTGTTTTTATTTGGCTTACTTCACCGACTACTTTTTCTAATAATTGTCTGTTTGTCATAACAATCAACTCCTTTTTTCATTCTAACTTTATAAATTATCATTGTCAATTTGTTTTATCGTTTTTTTATTATATTTTTTGCGAAATATCACTTTTGTTTCATGCGATAAAAACCGTTTATCTCTTCAACCATTCCTTTTCGCTCCATATCTGCCAATTCAATCATAAGTTTCTGAATTTCGATTTCATTAAGTTTACATAAAATCTCATCCAGCGATTGAAACTGCAGATCCAGGTGGTCATAAATCTCTTTTTGCACGGAATTGAGTCTATATTCTTTTTCAATATCCACTTTCCAATCGTCACACAAATCTTTATTTTTCTCATCACACTTTGCCGATAAGGAATGCTGATAAAGCGAATGGGAATAGATTTCACTCACAAATTCATCCATGTCCCATATTATACCGGCTCCCTGCGCAATCAGACGATTGCAACCGTAGCTTAACCGGTCATGCAATCTGCCGGGGATGGCATATACATTTTTCCCCTGCTCCAATGCTCTTTCCACCGTAATCAAGGTCCCACTTTTTTCCTTTGCCTCTATCACTACGATTGCATCTGCCAGACCACTGATAATTCGGTTTCTCATAGGAAAATGCTTCCTCTCTGCCGGTGTTTTTGGAACAAACTCACTGATAACACCGCCATGACATTCTCCGTTTGCCAGTCTTTCATATAAGTCATAATTTTCTTCCGGATAACACACATCCACTCCGGAGCCCAAAACGCCAAAGGAACAACCTCCATTCTCCAGTGCCGCCAGCTGACCAATACCGTCAATTCCACGTGCAAGGCCACTAATAACCCCAATTTGATTTTCTGCCAATCGCTTTCCCAGTTGTTTTGCCATCATAGTTCCATATCCGGAACAGTTTCTGGAACCAATAATGGCAACCAATGGCATCTTCTCATCCGGCAATTTTCCTTTTACGAACAATGCAGAAGGTGCGTCGTCAATCTCTTTTAATTTTGTTGGATAACCATCTAAATATTTTGGAACACAAAAGATATGATTGGTTAAGATTTGTTGATATTGTGAGAACACATCCCATTCCTGAATGTGCTTTTCCATGAATTGTTTTCTAATCTGCTTTGAATCGGATAATTGTCCGATTAAGTGTAATTCTTGATATAAGTAGCTTTTTAAGCTGCCTTTTATGAGTTGTACATACATTTCTTCATAGCTATGATACATACCATACAACTTTTCAATCGTCCTGACACCCACGGATGGCATTGTTTCCCAAAAATATGCATATGCGCACTCCGTATGCCATGCGGTGTTTTTTTCGCTTGTTTTTTCATTCGCAATGTGACTATTTGCTTTTTGATTTTTTTTGTTTCCACTTTCTTCTTGAATATTCCTCTTTATCATAAATTATGTCAACCATTTGTGCATACATCTCTCTTAAATTGCTCATTGTTAATCACCTTTTTGCAAATTTGCCCATCTAATTTTCATTTGGAAGTTCTTTTCACTTCCATTTTTATAAATCCTTTCTTATTCAGCCTTCATCCATTCTTATGAATTCGTTCTTATAAACATCGGCGGATGATTTCCGGATCATTTAATGCATACTCTAAAATGCGGCTCAAAATTCCGGTATAACCTTTCCCCAGCGATTTTGCTTTTTTCATTGTTTCTGCGGATACTCTTAATGTTAACACCTGTTTCTGTCTTTCTTCTCTTTTTTCTTTTGCAACTCTGCGAAACTGCTCCATCATTTCCTCTGTAATTTCAGGTGAATCCTCATCAAATACAATATGATGTCTTTTTGCATTCTCAATTTCCATTAATTGTTTTTCTGTAATATCGCCGAGTTTTTCTACTTTAATAGTTTTCTTCATAATATAATTCCTTTTCCTTTCTTGTTGCTAACCTTGCCGATATCATGCGAATTTTTGCTAATCGCAATGTATATACCACAACTAATACTTCCTCTACCAACCCGATAGTAATATATCTGTCTTCATTTATACTATGTACGATATCGTAATAATCCAAACGGTTTTCATCCAGAAATACTCTGGCTGAAGTCTCAAATGATATATGATGCTTTTTCATATTTGCATCATTCTTATTTGTATCCCATTCTATTTTCATTTGTCACCTCCATTATATACATTTTATAATTCTTTTTGCAATACATTTTGTAATACTTTTCAGAATACATTTTGCAATGCTTTCTCAACACATTTTACAATTCTTTTCGCAATGCATTTTGCAATACTTTTTGAAGTGCTTTTATAAATATTTCCAGTTTATCTATCCAACAACCCGCGATAGGAAACAGCTTCTAATATATGTTTTTCATCTATAATCTGTGCACCATCCAGATCCGCAATTGTCCTTGCGACCCGTAACGTGCGATGATATCCCCGCATACTCAGATTTTTGGTATTATAATAATTCTCCATGATTTTTTCCGCATGATTCGTCATACCACAGATTTTCTCCATTTCTTTTGCCGCAATCCTTCCGTTATATACGCCTATTCCATTTCGATTCTTTTGAATTTCTCTTGCTTTTATAACTCTTTTCCGAATACTTTCGCTGGTCTCCTCCTGCGTTTTTTTCCTCATCTGTTCATAGGAACCGCGTAAAACATTTACACATAGATCAAAACGATTTAATAACGGTCCCGATATACTATGAACATATCGTTCGACTTCTTTTTGACCGCAGTTACAGTGGTTTCTGTCAGGATAGTAGCCACACGGACAAGGGTTCATGGCTGCAACAAGCATAAAATTGCATGGATAGACATAGCTCCCACTTTTTCTGGTGATCACAATTTGCCCTTCTTCCATAGGTTGTCTGAGCATATCCAACGTTTGTCTTTTAAATTCCGGTAATTCGTCTAAGAAAAGCACACCGTGATTTGATAAAGAAATGATTCCCGGCATCGGAATAATGCCGCCACCGACAAGAGCCTGCGGTGTAATGGTATGATGTGCACTTTGATATGGTCTTTCCCGAATAAAAGGAAAATCCTCATGAAGTAAGCCGGCAACACTATATATCTTAGATGTTTCCAACATTTCCTCTTCCTCCATGGGTGGTAAGATGCCCGCGAGCGCAGTAGCGATCATGGATTTTCCGGTTCCGGGAGGTCCTGTTAACAGTAGATTGTGAAATCCTGCCGCCGCAATCTCCGCGGCACGTTTAGCTGCCTTTTGTCCGATGATATCACTAAAATCTAGTTTCACGTTTATTTTTTCTTTTGTCTTTTTTCCGATTTTTGCTATGTTATCTTCTCTGATGGTAATCTGATTATTTTCTTCTTTATTTTTCTTTTTATTTTCTTCTTTTTTCTTTTTATTTTTTTCATCATTCTCTCTTTCTATAGTCTTTTCCTGTGTGATTATATCAATATTTGCTCCGATGTTTTTATTTTGCTCTTTCACACTTTCCAAAGAACGTTGAAAAATCATGATCAATTCATCTAAATCTTGTAAAGGAATCGTTTCTATTCCCTTGATAAATCGTGCCTCCCTACAATTATCCATTGGCAACAGGCATTTGCTTATTCCACACGCTTTTGCCTTTAATAGAATTGGCAGAATTCCACTCACTCCACGAATTTTTCCATCCAGCCCCAACTCTCCGATTGCCATCCAATTACATTCCTTCGGAAGATTTATAATTCCCATGGAAGCTAATATGCCAATTGCAATCGGCAGATCAAACGCTGTCCCGCCTTTTTTGATTCCGGCGGGTGATAAGTTTATCGTCACTCGTTTTGGCGGAATCGCATAGCCAATATTTTTTAATGCTACACGAACACGCTCTGCCGACTCTTTTACCTCATGTCCCAGATTTCCAACTAAATCCATACATGGCAACCCGTCTGCCATATCAATTTCTGCCGTAACAAGATATCCTTCGACACCATTTACGGCTCCTGTCAATAAAGATTTAACCATATTGATTCTCCTTTTCTTTGATTATTATTTTTATTTTGTTTTTCTTATCCTCAGCACCGCCAGGCAATTCCTGCGGGGTATATTTGACTTGCTTCCTCCTCCCTTACCCCGCCAGACATAACGCATGGATAAATGAGCGCATTTTAAGATTTTAAGCCTCACCACAGAATATAATTTTTCAAAAAAATTTCTTATTTCAATTTGTACAACTTGAAATATTTCGACAGAATTGTCGAGAAAAGATTTAGAATGCTCCCGCCAAAAACCGGCGGGAGCATGTGAATTCAAATAAATGCCAAAATAACCGAAATTAGAATACCTGTGTACGCATCTTTTCGGGATCACGTGCGTACTGAATACAACTTTCTTTTGAAATCTTGCGTTCCATATACAGCTTCATCAGATAATCATCCAATGTTGACATTCCTTCTCGTTTACTTGTCTGAATGACAGATTGAAGCTGATGGGTTTTACCTTCACGGATCAGGTTACGAACAGCTGAATTTGCATGCATAACTTCGAATGCAGCCACACGACCATCTTCTGTGACATTCGGAATCAAGGTCTGAGAAATAATGCAGACCAATACGGCAGACAACTGTACACGAATCTGCTGTTGCTGATGTGTCGGGAATGTATCAATAATACGGTCAACAGTCGAAGAGGCGTCCATGGTATGTAAGGTAGATAATACTAAGTGTCCGGTTTCAGCTGCTGTGATTGCTGTTGAGATTGTTTCAAAGTCACGCATCTCACC
Source organism: Lachnospiraceae bacterium (assembly GCA_016297945.1). Taxonomy (GTDB): domain Bacteria; phylum Bacillota; class Clostridia; order Lachnospirales; family Lachnospiraceae; genus UBA2882. The sequence continues at coordinate 56,730 of JAEDFR010000001.1, forward strand.
TACCAGAATAACATCCGGATCTTCACGAAGTGCACCACGAAGTGCATTTGCAAAACTCTGGGTATCCTGATTAACCTCACGCTGGTTGATCATGGACATCTTATGTGTATGTGTATACTCGATAGGTTCCTCAATTGTAATGATATGTGCATCACGATGCTCATTTATCTTATCAATAATAGATGCAAGAGTGGTCGATTTACCGGAACCGGTAGGTCCGGTTACCAAAATTAAACCTCTCTTACGCTGATATAAATCAACAACCGACTGAGGAATACCAAGCTTTTCAGTTGTAGGGATTTCTGTTGTTACAGTACGAAATGCGATACCGATACTACCGCGCTGCTTATAAACATTGACACGATAACGTCCGATATTGGGATAACCTACGGACATATCGTATTCACCCATTTCCTCAAAACGTTCTCTCTGCTTCGGTCTTAACAAGTTAACTACAAATTCCAATGTATCATTCGGTGTCAATACCGGCAAATCCAATTTTTGTAAGTGACCATTCAAACGCATAATCGGCGGTACGCCTACAGTAATATGGCAGTCAGATGCACCTGCATTGTACGCAATTCCTAAAATTTCCTCTAACGTTGCTGGATATCCCATTTCTTATCTCCTTTACCTTCCCAACATTTTACCTTGTTGTGTCATCCTCAAATCTGGCCCGAAGTTTTCGCAAAGCCTTTTTTTCAATTCTGGATACGTAGCTTCGTGAAATCCCAAGCATTTGGCCAATCATTCGCTGCGGCATCTCCTCTTCCCCATCCAATGCATATCTGAGACGAATAACCTGCAATTCCTTTGGTGTTAATGTCTCTGCCAATATCGCACGAAGTTTTTTGATATCATCCTGTAATGACATTTTTTCAAACGCATCGGTATCTTCCGCACAGGTAATGTCGAGAAGACTGATCTCATTACCCTCTTTGTCAATACCGACCGGTTCATATATCGATACATCTTTTGAGGATTTTTTCTTGGCTCGTAACATCATCAGCAGTTCGTTGTCTATACAACGTGCCGCATAAGTAGCTAACCGGTTTCCTTTGCTTCCATCATACGTCTGAATGGCTTTAATCAGACCAATGGTCCCTATGGAAATCAAATCCTCTGGACTTTCATCCACATTTTGATATTTCTTTGCAATATGAGCAACCAACCGCAAATTTCGCTCTATTAAAATCTGCCTGGCTTCTTCGGACACCTCTTTTTCGCCCTCCAAATACATGCGGATATAGTAAGCTTCTTCTTCCTCGCTTAAGGGTTGTTTAAATGTTCTCATCCAAAATCCCCGAAAACGGTTTTACTATATTCTATGCTTAGGGCTTAATTAAGGTTTCACAACATATTTATTATACAAACTATACTTTCAAAGTGCAAGTTTGTTCTGCTAATTTTTCATCTTCTACTTAGATTTTCATCTTCTGCATTATTTTTCATCTTTTCTAACCGGCTCTCAACTGTCCGGCACAATAATCTGCCGCTATAAAAGTGCTTATTTCATGCACGAAAATTGAAAATCTATTTCTTTCTGTCTTTAAATGCCCAAAATTTGTTTAAGATAAAATTAATCGGTATGGTAATCAACAATGTAACAAGGGGTGCAATGGCTTCAGGAACGTGTAAAAACCGAACCCAGATTACCAGTAAAACATTTTCCAACACCAGACCGGTTCCGGCATAAGACAAAAATGTTTTCACAAATGCCTGCCACAAAGATCTTGCAGCATTTTCCTCTTTTACAAAAACATATTTATTGTTCCAATAAAAAGCATTCATTACACTGACCAAAAAACCAATGACACTGGCAATCAGGTAATGGCATCCGGCAAAGATACAAATCAGATAGGTAAAATAATGAATTAAAGTATTGGATACACCTACAATCCCAAATTTAATAAATTGTAAAAAAGCCTCCCACTGTGCGTCGGATAAAGATATACGAAATACTTTTCGAATAAAAAAATCCAAAATAAAGACAAGTATTTCCCACAGCTTATTAAGTAATTTAATCATCTTTTAATTTTCCTTGTTGCAGTTTCTATTTTCATTTCTGATTCTCTTTGTTAAAAATCTATATATATATCTGACACCTTAATGATGTTTTATAAAAATTACAATACATAGTTGATTGTTTCTTAATAATTCTATGATTTGCAATACTTTATTGATCATTTCCACTATATGAATTTTTCAAACACCCAATTGCTGACATCCATGCCAAATTCGGTAAGCGCAATCCGGTCCTGATTTCGGTCAACCAAAATCAGTTTCTCTTTTTCAAGCTCCTGTAGTTCTTTTGAAAAACGTTCAAAGGCCGAACAACCAAATTGGGCTTCAAATTGTTGTAAGGAAACGCCCCTTGACATGCGAAGTCCCAAAAAGAAGAATTCTGCCATAGCATCTTCTTTGGATATTTGTTCTATCTCATCATACTGTTGGTACAGATCTTCGTTGACAGGTTCTTTCGTTAATGTCCACAACGAAATATATTGTTTCAAATCACCAATATTTCTCGTCCGGTATCCGCGTATAAATGAAGAAGCCCCTAAGCCAACACCCAGGTAGGGCACTCTTTCCCAATATCCGCTGTTATGTTTTGATTCAAATCCGGCTTTTGCATAATTAGATATTTCATACCGGTAATAACCCGCAGCTTGTAAAATCCGTTTTGTTTCATGATACATTGCGCGATCCGTTTCCTCATCGGGAAGCAGTTCTTTATGATTGGCATATTGCTCATAAAACGGCGTGTTCTCTTCCAGAATCAGACTGTACGAAGAAATATGTTCCGGATTTAATGAAATAATATTATGTAAACCCTCGGTGTATTCTTCCAAGAACTGCCCGGGAAGTGCCGACATGCAATCGATATTGATATTTTGAAATCCTGCTTTCCTTGCATCCGAGTAGATATGCAAAAATTGCTCATAGGTATGAATTCTTCCTAACAACAACAGCTTGTCATTTTGAACAGACTGCAGACCAATGCTTAAACGGTTAAAACCGGCTTTTCTTAATTTATGTAAACCATTATATTCCATGGTTGCCGGATTGATTTCTATTGTTATTTCTGCATCCGGACACACATCAAATTTACTCCTAATCAAATCGAGCAGTTCTGTCAGCTGCTCCGGCATAAGAACAGAAGGAGTTCCTCCTCCAAAATAAATCGTTTCCAGTTTTTCAGGCAAGCTTTCTGCATAATAACCAATTTCATTTTTTAATGCCTGCACATACTGTTTTTTTACAGTATCGTCCGCAGGCATTGATAAAAAATCACAATAATTACATTTTTTTACACAGAAAGGAATGTGTACATATAATTCCACAGTTTTCCTCTTTTTATAACTTCTTTCTATATCTTCTTTTTACATTTTCTTTTATAACTTCTTTTATATCTTCATCCAATTCAGTATATGATACCATAATCAAAAGAACATCTTTTTATGCACATTTACTTTTTATCATCCAGCTTCAAAACGCTCATAAAGGCTGATTGCGGAATTTCTACATTGCCAACCTGTCGCATACGTTTTTTGCCCTCTTTCTGCTTCTCAAGCAGTTTCTTTTTACGAGTGATATCACCACCGTAACATTTGGCAAGGACATCTTTGCGCATTGCCTTAACTGTTTCTCTGGCAATTACTTTTCCGCCGACAGCTGCCTGAATGGGAATTTCAAAAAGGTGTCTCGGAATTTCATCCTTAAGCTTTTCACACATCCTGCGGCCTCTGTCATAAGCAGAATCCTTATGAACAATAAAAGAAAGTGCATCTACCTCTTCTTTGTTGATTAAAATATCCAGCTTCACCAGTTCAGAACGAACATATCCCTTTAATTCATAATCAAAAGAAGCATATCCTCTGGAGCGTGATTTTAACGCATCAAAGAAATCATAGATAATTTCATTTAAAGGTAAATCGTATTTTAATAAAGCCCTGGTTTCTTCCATGTAATCCATGCCAAGATAAACACCACGGCGTTCCTGGCACAATTCCATGATAGAACCGATGAACTCCGTTGTAACCATAATCTCAGCGGTTACAATCGGTTCTTCCATATAATCAATTTCTGAAGGATCCGGTAAGTTACTGGGATTTGTTAACTCGATCACTTCACCATTGGTCTTATATACTTTATAAATAACACCCGGTGCTGTTGTCACCAGATCCAGATTATATTCGCGTTCTAAACGTTCCTGTATGATCTCCAAATGAAGCAATCCCAAAAATCCGCAACGGAAACCAAATCCCAATGCAATGGAAGTCTCCGGCTCATAATTCAGGGACGCATCATTAAGCTGCAGTTTTTCTAAGGCATCTCTTAAATCCGGATACTTTGCACCATCCGCCGGATACATGCCGCAGTATACCATGGAATTCACTTTTTTATATCCGGGAAGCGGCTCTTTACAAGGATTATCCGCATCGGTCACCGTATCTCCAACTGCCGTGTCACGCACATTTTTGATGGACGCGGTAATATAACCAACCATACCGGCAGCCAATTCATCACACGGAATAAACTGGCCGGCGCCAAAATATCCCACTTCGACAACATCAGCCGTAGCGCCGGTTGCCATCATCCGGATGCGCGTTCCTTTTTTTACGGTACCGTCAACCAGTCGGCAAAAAATAATAACGCCTTTATAAGAATCATATAACGAATCGAATATCAAAGCAGACAAAGGTGCATCCGGATTTCCCTTGGGTGCCGGAATCTTTTGTACAACCTGTTCCAGCACTTCTTCAATACCAATTCCGTTTTTTGCAGAAATCATAGGTGCATCCTGTGCTTCAATGCCAATGACATCTTCAATTTCATCCTTGACACGCTGCGGTTCTGCACTGGGCAGATCGATTTTATTGATAACCGGAAAAACATCCAAATCGTGATCCAACGCCAGATAAACATTGGCTAACGTCTGCGCTTCAATACCCTGAGCGGCATCTACAACCAAAATGGCACCGTCACAGGCTGCAAGCGCACGGCTCACTTCATAATTAAAATCCACATGCCCCGGCGTATCAATCAGATTAAAGATATACTCTTCCCCATCCTTTGCTTTATAAACAATACGCACGGTCTGCGCTTTAATGGTAATTCCTCTTTCGCGCTCCAAATCCATATTATCCAGAACCTGTGCCTGCATCTCACGGCTGGTCAAAAGTCCTGTTTTTTCTATAATACGGTCAGCCAGCGTTGACTTTCCGTGATCTATATGTGCCACAATACAAAAATTGCGGATTTTACTCTGATCAATATGCTGCATAATTCTCCTCCGATATGAAAGCCTATCGTATTGAATTATAGCAAAATTCCTTATGGTAAGCAATAAAATGATGTAAGTGTCAAAAATACAATTATCCTTCTCCTTTCAGAACCATAGCCAGTATCTGTGCCAAAGGCTCTGCAGCATTCATTGCTTCCTGTACAGTATTGGTCTGCGCACCGACTTCAATCAAAAGGCTCTTGGGTCGGTAATGCATATTGTATCGAAGTCCTTTTAAGTAAATATTTCTTGCAAATCCCGGATAATACCGGTCTGCAGCGAGTTTCATCTGAAACGAAAACGCCAGATTTTCCTTGATGTACGGATTTTTCAGATAATCAATATCTCCTGTTGCATTCAGATAACTGATTCCGTTAAAAAACATAAATTGTGCCGTCTGGCGGCCTCCTACCTCCTGCACCAGATGTGTCGTTTTCGCCACTCCGTCACGATGTAAATCAATAATGACCTCTATACTCGGATTTTCTGCAAGTATCTTTTCAATTGCGGGTGCCGATACCGAATACGCGTAGTCGCGATTGGGCAAATCATAAATACCGGTATCATGTATGACATGAAATCCATATTCCTCCCTGAGAATCCCGGCAAGTTTTTCGCCCACGCCAACAATAGTCGTCGACGGATCTCCGGCTACACTGTCAACAAATCCCTCCTGGGAATGTGTATGATAAATTAAAATCTGCGGAAGCGAGTTATCCTGCTTCATTGTAGCATCAAATGTTAAAAACTGACCGACATCCAACTTATCCGCCGTCACGCTGGTTGTTGAATCAACCGTATAGTAATGTTGTTTTAAATAGGAAAAATCCTGCAAAGCATCATAATCAGGTGTAAAAACAGGCTCCTCCTGTTTGACAAAAGCAGAATTTGCAGCTTTTTGATTTTCTGCTAACATCAATTCTTCCATAGACGGCACAGGTTTTATTGTTTCATCGGTATTCTCAGACAGACTGTTTTCTTCTTCGTCAATTTCATTTTGCTTCTCATCCGCCAAAGTAAGCGCATCGTCTTCTGTTTCCTCTGAACCGGAATTTGTATTTCCAAATTGCTCCATAAAATATTCCTTAGCCGTATCGTCCAAATTGCTTTTGCTTTGAACTTCCACATAAGACGGATAGTTCAGATAGAAACCATAATTTCCTCCCACCAAAGAAAATGCCATTTCAGAAAATGATATATCCGTTTTTCCAAAGGCGCCGTTTCCAAAATAGGTCTGCGAAAAGACCATATTACAAAACTCTTCTTTATAACAAAACGACAGTAAAATAAATAAACAAAAAAAAGTACAAAGTGCCAATCCCTGCTCGGGACTGCCGATAACTTGTCTTTTCCGATATCGATAATGCCTTCTTCTCATATACTCACCACTTCAATATATGTCCGAAAGCGACTATCTATGACCATGTTGTCCCCAAAACATACAAGACAAAGATTCTTTTTCGGATTTGTGTTCCCAATATATATCTTTGCCACTGATTTTTATGAGGTTTTGTGCCTATCTTAGCGGCATAAGCGAACAAAAAGGAATGCCCGGTTTCAACTGTCTGAAGACGAAGTCTGAGTTTTGAAACCGGGCATTTAATAAAATTTTGTGAGCATGCCGCTTAGAGAGGCTAAAAACCGAAGTACGAAGCGGCAAAGATATATATTGGGAACACAAATACGAAAAGGGAATTACAATAAAAAAGCCAACCGATGGGTTAATTCGGTTGACTTTGCATACGTTTCATTTCTTTTCCATCAGGATGACGGGCCTGATGGAAAATCTACCATAAATTAGTTCATGCCGTTAACAGCTTTTGTTAAACGAGAAACCTTTCTGGCAGCATTGTTTTTATGATAAATGCCTTTAGAAGCAGCTTTGCTGATTGTTGAAGTAGCATCTGTTAATGCTGCTTTTGCTCCTTCTGCATCTTTTGCTTCGATTGCAGCGTAAACTTTTTTGATAGAAGTTTTAACACCAGATTTAATAGCTTTATTTCTATCAGCTTTTGTTCTGTTTACTAAGATTCTCTTTTTTGCAGATTTGATGTTAGCCATGACTTACACCTCCTAATAAAATAATCATATCACTATGCCGGTGTCACAATCATCCAGACACGGGCAGATAAATGCGAACACACGCATATTATAATAGCGGAAAGCGCACTTTCTGTCAATATGTAAAATCAAGATTTTTCCAAGTTTTTTCCAAGTTCCTGTTTTTTATTTGTATATTGGATTTTTGTTCCCGCTATATATCTTTGCCCGCCGGCTTTTACGAGTTTTCGTGCCTTTCTTAGCGGCATAGGCGAACAAAAATAATGACCGGTTTCAACTGTCTGAAGACGAAGTCTGAGTTTTGAAACCGGTCATTTAATAAATACTTTGTGAGCATGCCGCTTAGAAAGGCTAGAAAGCGAAGTACGAGGCGGCAAAGATATATAGCGGGAACACAAATGCGAAAAAAAGAATTATAATAATCATTTCCGGAAATACTATAGAAAAAAACTATATTATCATCATTTGGAGGTTCGTATATATATGCAATCCAGAACCGACTTGGCATTGGAAGAACACGAATATGCCATATCCCATCATTCCACAAAAAAAACAGAGACTCATATTAACGGTGTTGAAATCACGGATGAACATTTTTCAGCTGATCAAATCACGATTTCTACTGTCAATATCACGACAAAAAATGCTGCAAAGGCGTTAAATAAACCGATGGGAACGTATATTACCATGGAAGCACCGCTACTCGATGCGCCGGATGATGGCTATCATCGCGAAATCTCACACCATATTTCAGAACAAATCAAAAAATTAATTCCTGATTTTACAAATGAAAAATCCATTCTGGTAATCGGCTTGGGAAATCGTGCCGTCACAGCCGATTCACTTGGTCCTCTCTGTATTGATCATCTCAATATTACCAGACATCTGGTTTTGGAATACGGAAATGCTGCTTTTGATAAAAAGCCGCTTCATACTGTCAGTTCTTTGGCCCCCGGTGTACTTGCCCAAAACGGCATTGAAACCGCCGAAATCGTAAAAGGGGTTGTAACGCAGACAAATCCGGACTGTTTACTGGTCGTTGATGCTCTGGCAGCAAGATCCTTACACCGCCTTAACCGCACCATACAGATCAGTAACACCGGCATTCATCCGGGCTCCGGTGTCGGCAATCACCGTTGCTCTCTGACAGAAGAAACACTTGGTATTCCGGTCATTGCAATTGGGGTTCCGACCGTAGTGGATGCAGCAACCATTGTCATGGATACCTTGGAAGATTTTTCCAAAAAAACAAAGTACTCTCTCAATCATCAAATGCTTTTGAATGATTATGACAGTACTTTGTTTCATGAATTACAAAATATGTATGTTGCGGGTAAAGACGTCGATTCCATCATACTCAGTATGAGCTATACCTTATCGGAGGCGCTGAATATGACATTTAATCCGGTAACTTAGTGTCTTCCGCCGCCGCCACCATGGCTGAATCCACCGGAAGAAATATGATGACCGCCGCCGCCACCGCCACCGCTGTTAGTTTGAATTTTACGACTGGTCGTATGTTTGGAAATAAAGACATCTCTTCGATCCGGAAACTGCGCATGACCTCCTGCCACATAGGTATTGGCATCGGTTGTTTTCCTGCCGACATTGCGGTTTATGCATACCAAAATATAGATAAGGGTGATCAGTGCAGCAACACCCCAGATGGCAAAGGTCGGAATTTCAACATCCAAAGAAGAATTCGATGACATGGTGTTTGCCAGTGAATTGATATACAGTTGGTATGAACCAAATGGATCACGGTTGACATTATAGCAAATATCATCTATCAAATCATAAATCATGGATGAGGAATAGCGATTCTCTACCCTTCCGCATGTTGAAAACCAGCTGTAGCTATTGCCAATTCCGAGGAAATTGTCCAGATAAAGAGCCCCGTCTCCCCATGGCTCATCATATCCAAACATATTATCATCATAAAAGTCATCGGCATAATTCATCATGGCATTGTCGCCAGCATAATCCGGATCACTGATCGTAACTAAAACGATATCACATCCGATCTCATCCTGTTTCTCTGCAATCATCTGCCGCAAAGCATCCTCCTCAGCATCCGTCAGGACATCTGCGTAGTCAAATACTCTTTCTTCTGTTTTACACTGTGTATTGGTGCATGTATATACTTTTTCCTCGTTAGGCTTTTTCATGATCAGTGCCACAATAAAAACAACCAGAACGATTGCAAAGAGGATGAATAATACTGCAAAATGTTTTAAATATTTTTTCATATCAGAATACCCCCATTATCGTCTGTATCATATAACCCATAGCCGTAATCAATCCAAAAACCGTGGCAGAGTAGCCAATAATCTTTCCGATGGACATCGGTGCCTTCCCCACCATTTTTCCGGTTTCTCCATTGATACGAAACTGATACTGCTTTCCGCGATAAGAATATGTATAATTCCATACGGGTAACAAAGCATAATTTTCTGTTTGTGTCTGACATTGACAATCATCACACTCCGGTACTACAGAACTGTATCCACTGATTGTCTGCTGCATGAGTGTAACCGCATCTTTTCGCACCTTTGCTTTTGCCCTGGGCTCTAACGTCGGACCATCAACGCTGTATAACTCCCCACGAAAGCCGGACATAAACTTAGGTTGAAACGGATACATAGCCGAATAATCAAACGGCTCTAATAAATCCATTTCGTTATCCGGCATTGTCTGGGATGCATCTGTCGGAACCCGGTTAAAATCCGCATCCATGGTTCGATAAATCTGATAAATAGAAGTCTCGGTATATTGTGTATCTCCTACCGTCCATGATCTTATTTTTTTTGCCCTTGCAGAATAACGGTAATGGCAATGAATATCAAATAAGAAAAAAGGAATATAGTCTCCTTCCATCTTATCCAAAGATGCTTCTTTTAAAAATCCGGACGGCAAAAAGATTTTTTTCTCAAACTGCTCACGGATAATCTCTTTTGCTTTCTGCTTGCTGACTTTAAACGGAATAACCAGATGAGGCTCATATTTTCCATTAATTCGTTCATCAAAAATCGTATAGGCACCGCAATGCTCACATTTGATGGCACTGTCATACGGCTTTGGCTCCATCGGTGCACCACAGGAAAGGCACTGATACTGGTTTTCATTTGTAATTAGTTCTTCACTGTCCAAACTGTCACAGTGCGGGCAGCACATTCTGTCATGTTCGGGTGACCAGACCGTATTGGCACCACAGTTTTTACATTTAAAAATCATAGAATTCTCCCTCTGAATTACATTACATTTATCACTTTTTAGATTTTGTTCCCGCTATATATCAAGGACACGAAACCAAAAAGGGTATTATTTTTCTACAACTAATTCTACACCATTCTATTCTGCAATTCTAGAATGAATTCGACATAAAAGAGTTTTTCACAATAGCGGCATCTTCGCGGCGCTCTAGTGGCATGGTTATAAAATCAAAAACTGGACATTTCAAGAAAGCCACCTTTGTATGTATGATACACTCAATTCATGAATTTATTAAAACATTTGCTATCATGGGGTCAAAATACCTTTTGACCCCAACATCATTACATAATGATAACAAAAAACATCAAAAGGAGAGACGAAATATGAACACACAAAATAAAACATTAAAAATCGTTCTTGCCGGACTCTTGGCAGCATTAACCTGTGTAGCAACCATGATTATCCGCATTCCGACATTTAAAGGATATGTACACATTGGTGACTGTATGGTCATTGCATCCGGTATTATCTTAGGACCTGTTGTGGGCGGACTTGCAGCCGGTATCGGTTCCATGTTAGCAGATATCTTAGGCGGATACTTTGTATTTTCCGTTGCCACTTTGATTATCAAGTTTTTGGCAGCCTTCGCAGCCGGCATCAGCTTTTCTTTATTTAAAAAGGTTGTAAAAAAATACGATTTACCATCTGTCATTGTTGCCGGTATTGCATCGGAAGTCGTTGTTGTCCTTGGCTATTTCATTTTTGAAATTTTTTACGAAGGTATGGCTGCTGCTATTGCGGAAATTCTTCCCAACTGTGTTCAGGGTGTAACCGGACTAATTCTTGCAGCCGTATTATCTCCTATATTATTAAAGATACCGCTGATTCGAAATGTTAAATTTCAAATAAAAGAAACCAATCGTGCTAATTCGTAAGCGGGTTATAGCATTCGGGACGACGATCCCTAAATAACCCCCAATCAAGCCTTTCTTTTGCAAGTGCTTCAAGATTATAAGAAGAAACTATAATTTCTTCCCGATCTCTTGAAGCACTTTTTATGATTTCACCAACTCCGTCTGTCATAAAGGAAGAGCCGTAAAACTGCAACGAAGAGCTCTGATTTGCATTCTCTGTACAGGAATGCACTTCTTCAATCCCAACTCTGTTTGCAGCAATGACAGGCATACAATTTGCAGCTGCATGTCCCTGCATAACCCTTCTCCAATGAGGCATACTGTCTGTATCCAAAACAGGTTCGCTCCCGATTGCTGTCGGATACAAAAGAAGCTCTGCTCCTAAGACAGCCATACAACGTGCCGTTTCCGGAAACCATTGATCCCAGCAAATTCCTGCACCAATTTTTCCGTATGCCGTATCAAAAACCTTAAATCCGGTATCTCCGGGTGAAAAATAAAACTTTTCCTGATAAAAATGATCATCGGGAATATGAGTCTTTCGATATACTCCAAGAATACTACCGTCAGCATCAATCATGGCAAGTGAATTGTACAGCCGGTTTCCGTCCTTTTCATAAAAGCTGATTGGAAGCACAACTGACAATTCTTCTGCTACTTTTTGAAAATGCATGACTGCATCATTTTCATGAAGAGGCTTTGCATAGGAATAATAATCATATCTTCTTTCCTGACAAAAATAAGGTCTTTCAAACAATTCCGGCAACAAAATAATCTGTGCGCCCTGCTTTGCCGCCTGCCTGACCATTTGATCAGCCTTTTTGATATTTTGCTTCACATCTGAGCACATCTGCATCTGGATGGCTGCAACCGTAACTTGTTTTATCCTGTTTTCTGATATTTTCATTTATTGAATCCTCTTTTAATTTTTCGTTTTTTATGATTTTGTTGATTTGATATTGATTTCTTTTTGATTTCTCTTTTAATTTCTTTTCATTTCATTTTATGTATTAAATCATTGAAATCTTTTAATCTGTTTATTTTTTATTATAATTACACATTTCTAGTTTTTTCATAACTTTTCAATTTTTCTTCAATCCAATTCTTTCTCGTTAACACTTAATAATTATTTGTAATTGCGAATCATCCTTAATCTTTTCATAAATTTATTCGTAATCTTGCTTCGGACAACATTTCACTTTAGGAATTTGCTGTGTAATACAATGTATATTTCCGCCTCCGACAATAATACTTCTGGCGCTTATCGGAACAATCTCCCTTCCCGGAAAAGCGTCCTTTAAAATATTGACAGCAAGCCTGTCATGCTCATCTCCAAACTGTGGAACCAGAATGCTTTGATTGGAAATATAGAAGTTTACATAACTCGCAGCCAATCGTTCTCCAACTTCTCGCTGCTCTTCCCCTTCTTCAAATACAAATCCATCATATTCATATTGCGAAATACAAACCGGGTTTTTTGGAATCGGTAATTTGATAATTTCAAACTTTCTTCCTTTGGCATCTTTTTCCTTTGATAAAATATCATATGCTTGTTTTGAATATTCATATTGCGGATCTTCCTCATCATCCGTCCATGCAAGCACAACGACTCCCGGTTTGATAAAAGCACACATGTTATCAACATGCTCATCTGTTTCATCCTGCCAGATACCATGTGGTAGCCATATCACTTTTTCGCCGCCAAGATATTTGCATAACATTTGTTCTATTTCATGTCGGGACAGCTTCGGATTCCTACCGGGACTCAATAAACAGGCTTCTGTCGTCAGGATGGTTCCCTCTCCATCTGTATGAATTGAACCACCTTCCAATACAAAATCTGACAACTCTATCACTCGTTCACCGGTTGCTTCGCAAAAAGTTTTGGCAACTCTGTCATCCTTATCATAGTGCTGATATAGACCATTATAATCACCGCCCCAGGCATTGAATTTCCAGGATATTCCACATCTTGTGGTCGGTGAATCTAACACAAATGTCGGTCCCACATCACGTGCCCAAGAGTCGTCACTGTCAACTATCATCACTGTCATATTTGAAAAATGTTTCTTTTCTGACAGCTTTGTTACTACCTCTTGATAATGCTCCTCGTCCGTCAACATATAAAGATGTTCATCTTTTGCAATCGCATCTGCTATTTCAGAAAACGTCCGTTTTGCATCACGGCCATCATAGATCCAGGAACCGGGTCTGGTCGGCCAAATCATGATACAGCCATCATGAGGTTCAAATTCTCCCGGCATTCTCATTTTAAATTCATTTGTTATCATATCTATTGTTATCTTCCTTATTTATGTCATGCAAATATCAAAACACACATGGGGCAACAAATGTTCAAACATTTTTTCAAGATAGTTATTAACATCCATGAAACTATCCAAGTCTCTCCTTAAAATCCGAATATCCAAATTCTTTTTGTACATGGCACTCACCATTTTCATCCATATATACAATGTCCGGTAAAGGCATTCCGTTAAACGTGTTATTTTTTACCATTGAATAGATTGCCATATCTTCAAACACCAGCTTATCTCCAATATGGATTTCATAATCAAAGGAATAGTCACCAATCACATCACCTGCCAGACATGTTGAGGAAGCGAGGCGATATTCATACCGCTTTTCTGATGTTTTCCCACTGTCTCGAAGGGGAGGACGATATGGCATTTCCAATACATCAGGCATATGGCAGGCTGCTGAACCGTCTAAAATCAGAATATCCTTTCCGTTTTTTACAATATCTACAACTTCTGTCACAAAATATCCTGCATTCAAGGCAACCGCTTCACCCGGCTCTAAATAAACCGTTAATCCATATTTTTCCTGCATATATAGGATGCACTTTCTTAAAAGTGCAAGATCATAATTATCTCTGGTAATATGATGTCCACCGCCAAAATTAATCCATTTGATTTGTTTCAGATATTCCTGAAACTTTTCCTCTACTGCGAATAATGTCCTTTCCAAATCGTCGGAATTCTGTTCACATAGCGTATGAAAATGCAGACCTTCCACATCTTTTGGCAATTTCCCGCCAAACGCTTTATCAAATTCATCTATGCGAATGCCCAATCGGGAAAAAGGCGCACACGGATCATAAATCGCATGTCCATCCTGTGTCGAACATTCCGGATTGATTCGCAGCCCTATGCTCGCATGCTTACAATATCCATGGAGTTTTTTATATTGCGTCAGAGAGTTAAACACAAGATGATCACAGATTTCATCCAGCTCTTTCATCTCTTCTTCTTTATAACCCGGACAAAAAACATGATTTTCCGTATGTAACACCTTCATTTTCATCTCTTCATAACCAAGACGGGCTTCATAGAGTCCACTGGCAGTTGTCCCACTGATATATGTACCGATCAAAGGATAGGAAGGATAATAAGAAAAAGCCTTCTGTGCCAGCAAAACATGGCATCCGGTTTCTTTTTCCAAACGATTTAACAAAATTAAATTTTGTTTTAATTTCTTTTCATCTATCACGTAGCAAGGCGTTTTTAATTGATTAAACTTCATGGTGTCATCTCATTTCGCATTTTTTCATTTATATTATTGAGACCATACTTATCGTTTCATACTCGCTGATCCATATTTATCAAATCACTCTACTGTCTCAGGATTTTCAACAACCACCCATGGCAGTCCCCATTTGTTTAACGCATCCATAAATGGATCCGGATCGAATTCTTCAATATTAAACACACCATTTCCACTCCACGTCTTTGTCAAAATCATCATGGCACCAATCATGGCAGGCACACCGGTCGTATAAGAAATAGCCTGAGAACCGACTTCTTTATAGCATTCCTGATGATCACAGACATTGTAAATATAAATCGTTTTTTCCTTTCCATCCTTTTTTCCATGGAAAATACAACCAATATTGGTTTTTCCGACCGTTCGCTCTCCTAAAGATGCCGGATCCGGGAGCAATGCTTTCAAAAACTGAATGGGAACAATTCTCTGTCCTTCATAATCAATTGGCTCCGTATTTAACATTCCCACATTTTCCAGACATTTCATATGTGTCAGATAACTCTGCCCAAAAGTCATGAAAAAGCGGATTCTCTTTACTCCCGGAATGTTCTTTGCAAGCGATTCAATTTCCTCGTGATGCAATAAATACATATCCTTCTTTCCAACCTCCGGAAAATCATATTCTCGTTTTATGGACATGGCGGGAATCTCAATCCACTTTCCGTTCTCCCAGTAGGAACCCGGAGCTGATACTTCTCTCAAATTGATTTCCGGATTAAAATTGGTTGCAAACGGATATCCATGATCACCGCCATTGCAATCAAGGATGTCAATGGTTTCAATTTCATCAAAATAGTGTTTCAAAGCATATGCAGAAAACACACTCGTCACACCCGGATCAAATCCGCTTCCAAGAAGTCCGGTAATCCCGGCCTCTTTAAATTTTTCCTGATAAGCCCACTGCCAGGAATAATCAAAATAAGCGGTAAATCCAAGTCTTTGACATCTCTCTTCGTATACTTTTCTCCATTCTTTATCATTAGTATCTTCTGCCTCATAATTGGCAGTATCAATATAAGAAACTTTACACGCCACACAGGCATCCATAATCGTCAAATCCTGATAAGGAAGTGCAACATTTAAAACGGCATCCGGTTGATAGGACTGAATCAGAGCGATAACCTCCTTTGTATTGTCTGCACCAACTTTTGCAGTCGTAACATGGGTTTTGGTCCATGTATCAACTTCTGCCTTAACCGCATCGCATTTTTCCTTTGTGCGGCTGGCAATACAAATATCTGTAAAAACCTCGCTGTTCTGGCAGCATTTTTTGATGGCAACCTGTGCAACACCACCACATCCGATAATCAGTAATCTACTCATGAATTTTCTTCCTCCTCTAATAAATCTTCAACATATTTGGGCAGCATAAATGCTCCCATATGCAAATTGGTTGTATAATAATCTGTATGTATGTTTCTTTCGTTAAATCGTTCCGGTTTAAAATCCGTCAACGGATGATATTTTTTGGAAGCAAAACCAAATAACCAATAACCGGACGGACAGGTGGGAATATGCGCCTGATAAACACGACTGATGGGAAAACTACGGTATGCTTTCCGATGCATACTGCGGCATGCCACCTCATCTTCATCGTAAAAGGGACTTCCATGCTGATAAACCATGATACCGTCTTCTTTTAATGCTTTAAAGCAATTCCCATAAAATTCTTTGGTAAATAGTCCTTCCGTATGCCCAAATGGGTCTGTCGAATCATTGACGATAATATCATATTCATTGATTTTCTTTCGCAAAAACTTTAATCCGTCTTCATAATAGATATTCACACGCGGATCTTCAAAGCCTTTTGCTGTTTCCGGAAAAAACTGCTTGCAGACATCCACAAACATGTCATCGGATTCAACCACATCGATGACCTCTACTTCCGGATATCGACAGTATTCTCTCGCAACTCCCCCATCACCACCACCGATGATCAGTACCTTTTTCACATTCGGATGCACGCTCATGGGCACATGGGTCACCATTTCGTTATAGACAAATTCATCTGCCTGCGAAAAAATGATATCTCCGTCTAATGTCACAAATCTCCCCATCTCCGGCGAATCAAATACATCGATACGCTGATAATCACTTTGCGCACTGTAAAGCTGCTTATCAATACGAATGGAAATCTTCACATTCGGCGTATGTAATTCAGAAAACCACATTTCCATAATCGTTACCCCTTTCTTGTTTTATGTAAACCATTTTGATGTATTATGTTGGATGTAAATAGTTTTATTTTATCACTTTTAGATTCTTTACTTCGGGATCTTCTGTTCCCTGCAAAGAACATCCCTTTTTTCCGGCATACAGGATATAGTCAATAATTTCCTTTGTAATTTTTTCTCCGGGTGCTAAAATCGGAATTCCCGGCGGATAGCACATAACAAACTCTGCACAGATTTTACCGTCTGTTTTTTTTAACGGAAGGGTTTCTTTTTCTGCATAGAACGCTTTTTGCGGGCTCATAACAACATCGGGCTGGATATATTCCCCGGATACCAAATCGCTTCCGTCTCTTTCATAAAGACGCTTTATATCCGCGAGTGCACCAACCAACCTCTCGATATCACGAATACGGTCTCCGATGGAAATGTATGCCAGGATATTTCCGATATCACCAAACTCGATTTGAATATCATATTCATCACGTAGCAAATCATAAACCTCTATTCCGGTCAGTCCAATCCCCTGCGTATGAATGGAAAGCTTTGTCACATCGTAATCATAGATGCTGCTGTGATTAACCAGTTCTTTGCTATAAGCATAATAACCACCAATTGCATTGATTTCATTTCTTGCATATTCAGCCATTTTTACTACGGAAGCAAAGGATTCTTTTCCCCGAAGTGCCAGATTTCGCCTTGATATATCAAGACTGGACAGCAACAAATAGGATGCGCTGGTTGTCTGGGTCAGATTAATGATCTGACGGACATAATCGGCATTTACGCCATTGTTGGTTAAAAGTACAGAACTTTGTGTCAGACTACCGCCGGATTTGTGCATAGAGACGGCCGCATAATCAGCTCCGGCCTTCATCGCACAAATAGGCAGATTTTCGCCAAAGTATAAGTGTGTTCCATGTGCCTCATCCACTAAAACCTGTAGCCCATGACGATGTGCCACTTCCACGATTTTCTTCAAATCCGAACAGATGCCATAATAAGTCGGATTATTGACCAGTACAGCAACAGCATCCGGATTATCCCGAATAATTTGCTCCAACGGTTCAATCTCTATCCCTAAAGCAATGCCTATTCTTTCATTTACTTTTGGTTCTACATATACAGGTATGGCGCCGCATAAAATCAAAGCATTAATCACACTTTTATGTACATTTCTGGGGAGAATAATCTTATCTCCCACTTTGCACACCGACAAAACCATACTCTGAACTGCAGATGTAGTCCCGCCAATCATCAAAAAGGCATGTTCTGCACCAAAGGCATCGGCAAACAATTCTTCTGCTTCCTTAATAACCGATATCGGATGACAAAGATTATCCAATGGTTTCATGGAATTGACATCCAGATTCACACATTTTTCTCCTAAAAGCTCTACCAGCTCCGGATTGCCTCTTCCTCTCTTATGCCCGGGGACATCAAACGGGACCACTCTCTTTTTTCTGAATTTTTCTAAAGCTTCATAAATCGGAGCCCTCTTTTGTTTTTCCAAATCCATCTTCTTAACCTCAAGCTCTATCTGATTTTCATTTTTTTCATTGTGTTACCACAGTTTTTTGATTACCAAAAATATCATTCAAAAACCAAGATAAGCAAATGTACACAAACTTCTAATGAAAAACATTTTGATATTTTGGGATATACAAAAAAGCAGGTATTGAAATCAATACCTGCTAATAGTCTTATTTTATACATTTCGGGTATGAGGATT
This sequence comes from Lachnospiraceae bacterium, assembly GCA_016297945.1. Taxonomy (GTDB): domain Bacteria; phylum Bacillota; class Clostridia; order Lachnospirales; family Lachnospiraceae; genus UBA2882. The sequence continues at coordinate 75,672 of JAEDFR010000001.1, forward strand.
ATATCCGGAATAATTAAAACAAATATATTGTCTTTCTTATTGACTACTTCACAAGTTATGATATCAATAATGTGGCATAAGGCCACCCTCGGCAATTGCCCCGCCTGTCCGTTGGCTTATTAAAGGGCTTATATTTGCGTAATTATCCATAACGCTCATACAACCATATAATTGCATAAGATTATTTATTTGTCAATGAATTATTTTTGAATAAATGCAATTTAATAATACTTATTTGATAACTAAATCATCCCAAGCATCATCAGGAACAATTGCAATATAGGTCTTACCTGTATTCACAACAATCTCATTTCCGCTTGCATCAAAGAACCGGGTCTTTGTACATTCATCCGGTTTGGTCCAGGTCACCGGAATAGCTTTACCATTGGTAATGTAATAACCTCTCATTCCACCCGGTCTGGTCACAAAATAATTCATATATCCGTGATCATCATATTGTTCAAATGTACATTCCTGTAAGATGACATTTTTAAATTCCAGATGATTGCCGTTTAATGCATCTTTATATTCTTTTCCATACTCAGAATAACGATAAGTTCCGGTCTCCGGAATATATTCCAGTTTTGATGAGTTGTGAGGGAAAGGAAGTTCAATATTGTTACAATCAATAGCATTTCCTGTTGTAGATAAATCCACCGGATTTGCTTCGCTCGCAAACTGAAAATGAGAACCACCCTGATAATACTGTGTATAGTTTTCATCAATGCCGGCCGCAGCCATCTTGCTC
>JAEDFR010000143.1 GCA_016297945.1 Lachnospiraceae bacterium
AACCTGACGACAGGCAATAAGATCTATAAAATGTTATTTCAAAGGAGCATCAACATATAACAACAGAGATTGATCTGGTTCATACCCTTGATCAATCTCTGCATTTTATATCTATTTATTTTTCCATTATTCCGACGGCAATCTCACTGCTCCTGTCCGTTTCCTCTGAATACTATTCTGAGCATCCATCTGCGTTGGCGCAAATCCACCATTATTCAGGAGCTCCTTCTCGGCTTCCGCATAAGATCTATATCCGGCTGCCTTCATACGTTTCAGCATTTTGCTTAAAGCACTCTTTTTATCTCTGCTTGCCTGACGATAGCAAATCTTCAAGCTGTCCGCAACTTCTCCCAGGCTTTTTCCTTCTACAAGATTTTCGCATACAATCTTTTTTTCTCTTTCCGTTAAATCAGAAAACAGTTCTTTAAAGAAAATCTCGCTTGTGATCTGCTGGGCAACATCTGCATTCCGATCAGAGAGATAATCTGTAAAATTGCCTTCTTCGGCTTCCAGTGAAGAAAAAAGACAAATATTCTGCCTGATATACTGATCACGCATTAAATATTTTTCCTTATTATAAGATTTGTTCAAAAAATCCAGCTCCTCTGCAGTTACGTTTTCATATCTGACTTTCTGATATTTGTCATAAAATGTGTATATTCTTTCTTCCATGCTATTTTCCTCCGATTTGTCGATTTGGTTAATTGGCAACAAATCGAAGTCATGGATACCTGGCATAGTGCCAGCCTTTTGCCTGCATGATGATATGCCTTTCCTTTCCGGCATCTCTGCCGCAAAAAGTCATCAATGAGCTGATGTGCCTTTTGGGCATAAAAAAAGGCCATGCCCTTTCGGACACAGCCAGATGCCTAAAAATCTTGAGAAAAGAAAATCCTCCGCAGATATCTATCTGCGAAGGACTATTTTTCTCAGCATATCAATTCTATCATCTACACATTTTCATTGTAATACCACTTACCTGCCAATGCTCTGCCAGTTCACTACCTATTTACTTCCATTTTTCTTCCAGTCTTTTTTATATGTATTTCTTCCATCTTCGCCTCCACTTTTTCTGGTCTTGTAAATGCCCATAGCATAGTAGCATATAAACGAATTGCTTTTTTCCGATTCCTGTAATATGTCGTACTTGGCATATCATCCAGCATCAGCATCACATCATCATTTGTATTCCCGGACTCAAAATACCGATATTTCAAGAGTCTGTAATACAGTTGACCATTCTTCGGATAATCCCTCAATGCCAAAAGGGAGTCTCTCATAATCTCCAATAGGCACAAATTCATATCATTATTCAGCAACTTATCCTGAATTCTTCGTTTCTCTGCAGTCGAATCGAAATCAACCAATTCGTAAAGCATTTCTTTTAAATGCTTTCCTTCCACTACATATAACTCGTAATCTATATCTACAATATTTTTTTCAATACGGAACATCACCTTCGTATATTGTTCAAGTAAAAGCTCCGTATTTTTATAGGCTTCTTCAGTCACCACTTCCATATTGTCAAAAATATTTTGAATTGTCTGCATAATTGTCCTCCTTCCCGACTGCACCTGCAGTCAGACCAATCATAAAGTATTTCTCAGCAATAACTGCTGTGCTGAACATCACTGTCATGCAGCTTCCGCAGAAATTTCTACAGTGGGATTGTTTTCATTTCTGGCTGACCGGAAACTATATGATATATGTAAAGCAGCCGGTTCTCACGGGAAAGGATGTATCCCCGACTACTGATGTTTCTGTTTTGACTATTTTTTATTTTCAAAGGGAGCCCTGTTTTAGGGCATCCTTTTGGAATCGCTTATTTTCGTTCCATAAACCATTTATAATTTTCTTCATATGTGAGATGGCATATCTTACCTTCCACCATACAAGTATAGCGATAACCGGTACCACCAGCTTTCCTGCTCGCACATCTTTCCGGTTTTGAAATTTTATCAATTTCATACCGATGCCCGTCTTCCCAGACAAACGCTTTGGGAATCAATTCACCTTCCCGGCTAAATACTGCCAGGACATCAACATATACCTTATCCATCACTCAAAAACACCTTGCCTCTCCTATCCGTGGAAATAACCTTGCGGATGAACCGTATGCTCTCTTGCATTTAATTGTGCCAGGAGCTTATCCTGATAAACGAAAGCTCTTTGAATGCTTTGGTATCCAAACCTGGCTCGGATTTCATCCACTACCTGATCCATCTTTTCCAACTTTTCTCTTTTCTGTTCACTCATGAATAAGTCCAACTGATACGGCATATCATCTGATACCAGATCACATCCCCGGACGCCAAGACTTCTAATAGGATGTTCCCATCTGTAATTATCTTTAAACAGTCGATACGCAGCCTGAACAATTTCATCCGTAATATTGGTTGGACGCTTCAATTTGCATTGCCTTGAAAAATGATATAACTCATTATCACGAATTGATATTTCAACCACTTTACATTGAAATCCATTTTCACGTAATCTGGATGCTACACTTTCAGACAGAGCCATCAAAATAATCTTTACATCCAAATCATTCACCAGATCTCTTGGAGTCGTTGTACTATTTCCAATAGATTTGATTGGAGCTTGATACCCTTCTACACAAACCGGCGTTTCGTCCCAGCCATTTGCAAATGTGTGTAATACCAATCCCATCTTTCCGAGACGGTTCTCCAATATAGCTGGTTCCGTATTTGCAAGTTCACCAATTGTTTTGATTCCTAAAGTCTGCAGTTTTTTATTAGTGCTTCTCCCGACATAAATCAAGTCTCCTGCCGGAAGGTTCCAGGCAAGGTTTTTATAATTTTCTCTTGAGAACTCTGTAATGGCATCAGGCTTTTTATAATCGGAACCAAGTTTTGCAAATATCTTATTCCATGAAACACCAATGCTGACCGTGACTCCCAACTCATGCTTTATTCTTTTACTGATTTCATTTGCTATTTTCATTCCATCACCTTTTATCGAAGTGCTGGCAGATACATCCAGCCAACTTTCATCAATTCCGAATGGTTCTCTCAAATCTGTATATTCACTATAGATTTCCTGTGCCATTCTTGAAAATCGCAAATACAAATCCATTCTTGGTGGCACAAAAATGATTTCCGGGCAAACCTGCTTTGCCTGCCATAATGCCATTCCTGTTTTTACACCAGATTTTTTTGCAATATAATTTGCTGTAAGAACAATTCCGTGCCTTGCTTCCGGATCCCCTCCTACCGCTAATGGCTTTCCCGCCAATTCCGGATGATGCAGCATCTCTACGCTTGCATAAAAACAGTTCATATCAGAATGAAGTATTGTACGTTCCATATCATCACCGCCCAATCAATATTAGCAACATATAGCAAGTTTATTATTGACTTTTTCTTTTATTCATTCTATAATTTGCTTATAGTTACGACAGATTGCCACTTCTTGCTAATTCGTATTCTAGCAACTATTAGCATGATTGTCAAGATACTATTCGCAAGAAATAGCAAATCAAGAATGGAGGCGCATTATGAAACCCTTTAAAGAGAAAGTAAAAGAACATCGAGGACAACTTGGATTAAGTCAAAAGCAGCTGGCAGAAAAAGCTGGGATTGGATTCCGTACCATCGTTACTTATGAAGCTGGAGAACGATTTCCACAATCAGCGCAACTCTATAAGCTGGCAAAAGCATTAAATGTATCAACCGAGTATCTGAAGGACGATTCCATCGAAGACCCGACCTATGGACTTGATCGGATGGACTATGTTGAAGAAATGCGTCAGATGACCAGTAAGCAAGATTCTCTTAATCTGGAAGAAATGCTGAGACAAAACCAGACACTTTTTGCCGGAGGCACCATAAGTGAAGAAGCCAAAGATCAATATTTTCAGGCTGTGATGGAAGCGTATCTTGATTGTAAAAAAGCTGCGAAAGAAACTTTCGGCAGAAAAAAATCTGAAAACCTTGCATCTATTGATAAGTAATCCTCCCGCTATCCTTTTTATAGGACAGCTTTTATACTACACTGATAGTGAGAAATCCTATCTACTATAAAACAGGGAGGATGTGAATTCGATTGACCATTGAAACAATAGCTGACACAGTCAAACAGCTGCAAAACAAATATGATGAAACTGATCCTTTTCGTTTAGCTAAGGCAATGAAAATTACAGTAAAGTTACGCCCAATGGGAATCTATGAAGGATGCTGCAAGGGATTTTTTCTAATTTCACGGCGGATGAAACATATCACGATCAACAGTGATCTTCCAGAACTATTACAGAAAGTAGTTCTCTCTCACGAACTGGGGCACTGTGTATTACATGCAGACTCTGCAGCCAGTGCACCTTTTCATGAGGTAACTTTATTTGATAATACGGACCATAAAGAATATGAAGCAAACATTTTTGCTGCCGAATTGCTCCTGCCAGATGAACAAGTTCTGGCTCTGCTCAATGATGATTTGTTTTTCTTTGACGTCGCCAAAAAATTGTGCGTTCCATTTGAAATGCTGGATTTCAAATTCCGGGTTTTAAAGCGAAAGGGGTATAAAGTAGAATCTCCTGTAGTGTCACAGGGCGATTTCTTGAAAAAACTTGAAAAAGCAGCCGATAAGGCAGCATCTTATGAATTGTGCTGAAATACTATCTCAAAGCATTATCTGAAAGCTAAGACTTTTGAACCTTATCATCTTAGCTTTCTTTTTTTATGTCTCTTTTTTCTTCTCCCAGTAGGTTATTTATAGGGATCTCTTTTCAAGA
>JAEDFR010000144.1 GCA_016297945.1 Lachnospiraceae bacterium
GCAAAAGGAGAACTTGCAGGAAAATTTGCTTTTGGTGGAGAAGATGTTCAAAAAAATTTATTGGAAAACGATGGAATAGAGGTATGCGATTATTGTGTTGATCTAGAAAAATATGCCATAAAAATTGTTGATGGAAGAATTGCAGAGTAGGAAATAAAATATTAGCCAAAGAATACAAATTTATTCATTATTTGATAATTTGATGCGTATTAAGAATTGAAATAGCATGACTGCTAATGGAACTCAAAATAATATAGAACAAAAAAGATAAAAGAACTCCAAATGATAAAAGAACCCAGAAATGAAATTAAGAAGAATAATAGGAAGAATAGAAATACTCAAATAGTCTGCGCATGGATTCCAAATCGGGTTGATAATCATGTTATCGTGTCTGTGTTGGAACTAATGCGTAAAGCGCAAAGATTATTTCATAAAGATTTTTCTGTTAACCTGAAATACAACGAAAAAAATTTCAAACGGCATATAGAAATCATTCAAAAGAATCATGGCTATATCGAAGATCAAAATAACTATGCGGATATGAAATATGGAAAGGTGACCATGAAGTACGCCGGATGCGAGATTTTTGCTACCTATAATGCTGTTTTCAGTCTGACTGGAAAGCATGAGATGAGCCTTGCCCGGATGATTTTTGATTACGAAAAAGATGGTGTGATTTTGTCCGGCAAATTTGGAACATCCCCCAAAGCTATTTCAGATTATCTGACAAGGCTAGGTTTTATCACATATTTTTCTACCGATGAAGAAGAATTTGATAAAATCGGCAGAGAATATGATTCGTTGATTTTAACCATGTATAATGACAGAAACGATATCCGCAAGGAAGTGCACACAATCAATATCTCTAAAGATTTTGAGATGTATACTGCGCATAACGTATATTGTAACGGAAATGTCGTTGGTCCCTATGCCTGTGTCAGTGAGGTTATAAAAAATATCAATGGCGGAAAGGCAAAAGGGATTTCTTTAATTGGTATTAAAAAAGGTGATATCAAAATGGAAGTACATCAAAAGTGAGAGTTGCACCAGAAAAATCTGTTTGTGGAGAATTAGCATATGCTTACTGTTAATGAATACTGTAGACAACAATTTGGTCAGAAACTATATAAGCTCAGTTTAGACGGTGGAATGACCTGCCCAAACCGGGATGGAATGCTTGATACACGTGGATGTATTTTCTGTTCAGCAGGAGGTTCGGGAGATTTTACTCCCAACCGGAATAAACCGATAGAAGAGCAGATCAACGAGGCAAAGGAAAAAGTGTCTGCCAAATATAAAGGAGATAAATATATTGCCTATTTTCAGGCATATACCAATACCTATGCACCCATTGAAACACTTCGGCAAATCTTTATGCCGGTCATCAGCAGAGACGATATTGCAGTTTTGTCAATTGCTACAAGACCGGATTGTTTATCAGACGAAGTCCTTGCGTTGCTAGATGAATTAAATCAGATCAAACCGGTTTGGGTAGAACTTGGGTTACAGACAATTCATGAAAAAACGGCGGATTATATCCGGCGCGGTTATCGTCTTGCAATTTATGATAAGGCAATAAAGGATTTAAATGCAATCGGAATTCATACGATTACCCATATCATCCTGGGGCTTCCGGGGGAGACAAAAGAAGATATGCTTGCGAGTGTCCGTCATGTTGTTTTACAGAAGAGCAAAGGGATAAAGTTACAACTATTGCATGTGTTAAAAAATACGGATCTGGCAAAAGACTATCAAAATGGCTTATTTAACACTATGGAGTTTGAGGAATATGTGGATTTGGTGGCTGAATGTGTGAAGTTATTGCCCACGGATATGGTTGTACACCGATTAACCGGTGACGGTCCTAAATCATTATTGGTTGCACCGATTTGGAGTGCGGATAAAAAACGTGTACTGAATGCACTTCATAAAAAAATGAATTTGGATTTACAAGAGCAAAAGCTAAGAGATAAGTAAATAAGATATATAAGATTAGTAAAAAACAGAATGGTACTTTCCAATTACGGAGAGTACTTTTTTATTATTTCTTTAAGACAACACTTTTTTATGAAATGAAAGTTTTTAATATAAAAGATTATTTTTTTGAACAAAAAGAATGAAGTTTGAAGAATGAAGTTTATAACAAAAACATGTTGACATCGTTTGTTAGAAGTGATATATTTACTTCGACAGACGTAGTACGACAGACATAGCAACGACTGTCGTAACAACGTCTGTCGTAATAACGACATGCGTAGTACGATGACAGAATAGGGTCAATTCTGCTTCGATGTTCGTAATATGGAAAGAGAGGAGAAGCCTATGGCGGGAATCAGCAGTGATGTTATTCGCGGATACAACGACATTATGATTTTGTATATCCTGAAAAATGATCCGTCTTATGGATATGAGATTTCCAAGACAATCAGACAAATGACGCAGGAAAAATATATGATCAAGGAGACCACGCTGTATTCTGCGTTTACCAGAATGGAGAAAAACGGATATATTGAATCCTATGTTTGTGAGCCGGATGAAAGTGGTTCCGGCAAAAAGAGAACCTATTACCGTATCACGGAATATGGCAGAGCTTATTATGAAGAAAAATGCGAGGAATGGATTTTAACAAAAGAGGTTGTTGAACATTTCATTCAGAAAGGGGAAGAATAGATGAATACATTAAAAAGCTATTTGGAAAGCATGTTTGCAAAAATGCCTAATACACCTGAGGTGCGCAGAGCAAAAAATGAGCTCTGGCAGATGATGGAGGATAAATACAATGAATTGATAAATGATGGTAAAAATGAAAATGAAGCTGTCGGGACGGTGATTTCGGAATTTGGTAATTTAGAAGAATTGTCCAAAGAACTGGGCCTTGAAAAAGAGTTTTCTTATCAGCAGGAAAGTACAAAGTCGGAGCATGGAGACGAAACGTATTTTTCAACACAAGAAACGCTTTCTTTTGAAGATGCAAAGCAGTTTGTGGATGCAAAAATTCAGCATGGATTCTTTGTTGCAATCGGTGTGATGTTTTGTATTTTATCACCGATTATGCCGATTTTAGCTACATCTTTTCACTGGGCGGACGCGATTGGTGTGACCGGCATGATGATTTTAATTTGTGTGGCTGTGTTTTTATTTGTTTATTCCGGTATTATGATGGGAAAATGGGATTATATCAAGAATGCTTCGTGGATGATTGATTATAATACTGCTCAGGTTTTGGAAAGTGAAAAATCCAGATTTCGTAGTACTTATGCGATTCGTCAGACCATTGGTATTATTCTTTGTGTATTGTGCTGGATTCCATCCATGATCATTGATGAATCACCTTTGGGCAAAGTGACTGAAATTGAAAATATCGGAGTAATACTATTGTTTGTGTTTGTCGGTATCGGTGTTATGATGATTGTTCATAATAATATGATAATGGGTGCATATGATGATTTATTAAAACTGAATGATAAAAAGTATGTAAGCGGAAGCTATGTGAAGAATCAGAAAGAGGAGCGTTATATCAATAATGCGGTTGCAACTATTATGGAAGTTTACTGGCCGACTATTACATGCGCTTATCTGATTTGGAGTTTTTTGAGTGCCGACTGGCATATCACATGGATCATCTGGCCGATTGCGGCAATAATCAGTGGTGTCATTAAGACAAATCTCACGATTAAAGATTAAGGAGGAGAGAAATGGAACGCAATAATTTAAGAATATGGAAAAACATTTATTTAATTATCCTGACATTGGTAACGATTGGCTGTATTATCTATGGAATTGTAAGACATACTTCCGGGGCAAGACATTGGTTTTCGTCTGATCAAGATTATCAAAAGAGCGATGAAATGACTGTCCTTGCTATTGAAAACTTTGATGATATCATGCTGAATGTTGCCATCGGAGATTTGAGAATTGTATATGGAGATGCTTATCAGGTGGAATACAACTATCCTGAAAAATTGAAACCGGATGTGAACGTTCGTAATGGTGTTTTGACAGTTGACCAGAAACAAGGAAAAGGCGGAGTGAACTTTTTCGGTTTTGGAAATTGGGATACACTTGGTGACATGGATTATGATCTGGTGATTACCATACCGAAGGATACAAAAATCGGAGATGTAAACCTGAGTATGGATATGGGAAACATCCAAATCGATGACATCAAAATGGAAGATTTAACAATTGATGCCGATATGGGAAACATTGAAGCCAATCAAATATCTTTTGCAAAAATGGATATGGATGCTGATATGGGAAATATTGAAATGAATAAAGTTGTTTTTGACAGAGGCGAATGCGATGCCGACATGGGCAGCATTGAGTTAAAAAATGCTTCATTTGACCGTTTAGAGTGTGATGCTGACATGGGTAGCATTGAAATTGACGGCGATTTCCAGAAACTGACGGCTAATTGTTCCATGGGTTCCGTTACGGTGACAACGAAGGAAGATCCGGATGACCTTATTTTAGATTTGTCAGCAGATATGGGTGTTGTAACGGTAAACGGAAAAGATAAAGGCAGGGAATATTACAGAAAATAAAAAATAGTTCTCTTTTCGGGTTTGTGTTCCCGCTATATTTGTGCCGAAAGTGCGATATATGGGGTTTGCAGACCGATTATGCAGACGCTCTGCCACGTTTCTCACAAAGTTCGCAATCTTTGCGGGATGGCAGTCACCCTTACAAAAATATATATCTTTGCC
>JAEDFR010000145.1 GCA_016297945.1 Lachnospiraceae bacterium
TTTTGTAATGATGATATATAATGCTCCGTATTGATTTATATGTTTGTTGTATGATATAATGATCTCGACAAACTTGAATTTGAAATCTATGATTTCATAGGTGGTTATTACACCCCGTAGTGTTTTAATAAAATCCTCCAAAAGCTTTGAAAACGAAGGATTTTTTATAGTGTGTTCGCCTTATCCCTTTATTCGATTTCACACAAGTTTACCCTCGCCCTGACCGCCCATAAGGGCAAAAGCAAGGGTATTTCGCTCTCAAACGCCAAGGCTCACATTACTTGCCGAAAAAGCCGTTGTTTCGGCTCGTATGGGCAAAAATAAGGGAAAATACGTAAGTCTTGAACATTTAACAGACAAAAACGCCTTGAAAACACATGATTTTCAGAGGATAACTAAAACAAATCTAAATTTGTGGAGGGCTGATATGGATATATTAAAATTTGATTTGAACAGCGACGGTAACAAATTTAAAATTCTTAATGCAACCAATGGAGGTCCTTGGCACAAAAGGCATGCCAATGACCAGTTTCGCAGTAATTTTTTAGATTACAAGGCCGCACGAATTCCATATAGCAGAAACCACGATTCCGGTGTTTGTAGTGTTTATGGTGGCCCCTACAGCCACGATATTGCATGTATTTTTCCGAATTTCGATGCTGACCCGTATGACCCCGCTTCCTATGATTTTCCTTGTACGGACGAAAGTATTTTAGTTTGTCTGGATGCAGGAACGGAAACTTTTTTCAGATTGGGTCAAACTATTGAGCACCAGATAAAAAAACACGGTACCATTCCTCCGAAGAATTTTAAAAAATGGGCGGTTATTTGCGAGCATATTATTCGTCATTACAATGCGGGTTGGGCAAATGGCTACAAACTTAATATACAATATTGGGAAATTTGGAACGAAGCTGACCTTGACCCTGATGATTCGCCCAACAAGCGCACTTGGGGCGGAACAAAGACACAGTTTTTTGATTTGTTCGAAATTACTGCAAAGCATCTTAAAGAACGGTTTCCTGATTTAAAAATAGGTGGTCCTGCTCTTGCCTGGAATGAAGAATGGGCAGAGGATTTTCTTCAGGAGATGAAAAAAAGAAATGTACCGTTGGATTTCTTTTCTTGGCATATTTATTGTACCGAACCTAAGCATATGGTTGAAAAATCAGAAAGAATCAAAACGATTTTGGATAAGTATGGCTATGATAATGCAGAAAGTATACTTAATGAATGGAACTATATAAAGGGGTGGACAGAGGAATATGTTTATTCCCTTAAAGCGATTCATGGTATTAAGGGTGCATCATTTGCAATGGCTTGCATGTGTGCGTCTCAGCACTCGCCCATTGACATGCTGATGTATTATGACACTTGTCCGTCAGCTTTCAACGGTGTTTTTGATTTTTATACTTATGAAAAGTTAAAGGGTTACTATGCTTTTTATTGGTATGGTAAGCTTTATGACTGTGAAAAGGAAATTTTTGCAAAGAATAAGATTGAAAACATCTATTCCCTTTGTGGTGTTGATAACAACGGAAAAGCAACAATTATCCTTACTTATTACAGTGATAATGATGCTTTGCCCATCAAAAACATTTCATTAGAACTTGGTAAAAAAGGAACCTATGAGATATATATAGTTGATAACGAGCACAACGGTGAACTTACAGAAATTGCCGATAACCTTTCTTTTGATTTGGAACTTTTCAGCATTGTGCTTATTAAGGAAAAATAACCTCAATCGTGAAATTTTTATTATTGCATTGCGGCTGCGCCGTAACATGTGGTATACTGAGTTCCTATAAAAACAAATGATTGACATTATGAAACCGGTAAGAACTTTTTTGCAGCAGACTTCAATCAAGGCTCTCCTGAAAATCGAAAAATCAATATATGATATAACAAAAGGCAGATGCGCGAAAAACAGATTTTTATCTTCCGTGAAGATTCCCCATGTAGGTACTAATGTGAAGATAATTAAAGAAACGGAAAATTCGACATATATTGCCAAATTAAATCCCGACGGAACTTATGACAAAAGCGATTTCAGAATTCTTTGCACAACAGATCTTCATCTTGACAAAGATTATGGCTTGAACGATAAAACCCTTCAGCATTTTGTCAATCAGATTGCCGATTTGAAACCGGATCTTGTGGTGCTCACCGGTGATGTCATTCTCTCAAAATATCAACAAATAGATGCGATTCAGTTTGCGCAGATGATGGATGAAATCGGCGTTTATTGGGCGTATGTTTTCGGCAATCATGAGGCGCGTGAGGAAAAAGAATATTTTAAATACCTTTTATATAAAAGCCTTATCGACTCTCCGTTCTGCCTTTCGAAATTCGGTGATCCGTCTCTGTTTGGATATGGGAATTTTATCGTCAACATTATGCATGATGAGCACTCTCTTCGGCAAAGTCTTGTGTTTTTTGATTCAGGCAGAAAAATCTGTGAGCCGCACCGCTCCCGTGACGGAGTGCCGGAAGAATTAGACGGCTACGATTATATCAAACCCTCTCAGATTGAATGGTACACAGATGAAATCAATTCCGTGAAAAAGCAGTATGGTGATGTGAAATCCATGATATATCTTCATATCCCGCTGCCTGAATATGAAGGACTGTTTGTCGGAGAAGCTGACGGAAGTTACACTCCGGCAGAAGGCGTTGAAGTGGTTTACGGAACAATGCGTGAAAAAATCGGCTGCTCAGCATATAACAGCGGTCTTTTCGATGCCATGAAGAAAAACGGTTCACAGGCAATCTTCTGCGGGCACGATCACTGCAATGATTTCTGCGCAAAAAAGCAGGGGATTTATATGGTGTATAACCAGACCGGTGGATATAATTGCTATAGGCTGTATGATCATGACATATTGAGTTCGGAGGAAACCGGTTGGCCTTACGGTGTTAATTTCACCGATGTCCATGCGGATGGTTCGTTGAAATTCGGGCATCGCAAGCACACTGTTTATATGGGCAAATAAAGCTGCATGAAACAAAAACTATATTGTTGATTTTGAAGCCTGTTGTTTTGCATCAGGCTTTCTCTTTTGTGGGGGATTGAAAGACCGTTTGATATATTCCGCCTATGATGTAATCTTCATGGTTGCACATCTAACGTGGCTGAAAAAGCGGCAACTGAACTTTTAAAAATATATTTTCCCAACCTTTTTCAATTTCCGGTGTCTATATAGTTGAAAGCTTTCAAGGAGAAAACAGATGAACAGACAGGATGCCGAAAGGATTACAACCGAATATTTAAAGCCGGTTTACGGTTTTGCTCTGAAGCGCTGCGCTGACACGCAGGACGCAGAGGACTTGTCGCAGGAAATTGTGATGAAAGTGTTTCGTTCTCTGCTCAGTCACGATGATATTGAAGACATCGGAAAATTCGTGTGGACGGCAGCTCACAACGCCCTCGCAAATTATTACCGCGATTGCGGCAGAGCGGTTTCCGGAGTGTCGGTCGATGATATGGCTGAATTTCTGCACGACTCCTCGGAGGATGTATTTGCAGATATTGAGTTCAGGGAAACGGCCGGCAAGCTTCATCGGGAAATCGCTTATCTTTCAAAGATGCAGCGCAAAATCATAATCGCATATTATTATGAAAATAAAAAGCAGTCGGAAATTGCGGCGGAGTTTAACATCCCTCTCGGCACAGTCAAATGGCATCTGTTTGAGGCCAAAAAAGATTTGAAAAGAGGTATGGAAACTGTGAGAAATACGAGTGAACTGAAATTTAACCCTGTAAAATTTGATATGTGTCTTACCAACGGAACAATAGGCAGTAAGGGCAAAAACAGCGACTTTTTCAGAAGCGCACTGTCACAGAACATTGCCTATGCCGTGTGGAAAGCGCCGAAGTCCGTCAATGAGATTGCGGACGCGCTGGGCGTATCTCCTGTGTATGTGGAGAGCGAGGCGGAGTATCTTTATGAATACGGATTTCTGACAAAGCACGGTGACAGATATCTCTGTAATGTTCTGATTGACGAGCCGACAAGCGAAATCAATCAAATGCGGAGTGAAATGTATGAAAAAGCTGCGACGATTTTTGCGAATGAGCTGTTTGACGCCATTTCACAGTCTGGCATTCTCGATTCGGACAGAATTATCTGCGCCGAGAAGAACGATAAAAATTATATGATGTGGGCGCTGTTCCCTTATATAGCGGCAGACTGCGGCAGCGGCGAAGCCGGCAGGAACGTTCTGTTTGACGAGGCCGCAACTCTGCGCCCCGATGGCGGGCACAACATCTGCTATGCGAGCATAACAGCTCCCGATGTCGAACAGCCGAAGTTTTATGACGGCATCAAAAGGTGGAACGGTCCGTGGCGTTTTGCCGATGAAAAATATGTGTTGTGGCAGACCGCCTCCGAATGGTCGGACACCGACAGAGATATGACAAGCAACTCGGAAAACAGCAGAGATTTAACCCTGTTGAATCATTTCCTTTCCGATATCCCGCTCACAAATGAGGAATACGCACACCTTGCCGAACGGGGCTATATCAGAACCACCGGAGATCCCGACAAAATCTTCAAGGCCGAGCTGCTGTCAGTCTGGATAAGGGATGAAGAAACAAACCGCAAACTGCTTGCTTTAGGCGATGATATTAAGGTGAGACACCGAAAGGAGTTTGAGGCTTTTAAAGCTGATTATGTTAAG
>JAEDFR010000146.1 GCA_016297945.1 Lachnospiraceae bacterium
CAAAATTCTCCTGTCCCATCTCCAAATCAATATTAATGCCATACCAGCCGCAAACCACTGCATTCTTTCCACTCTGAAAATGCTCCTGCCAGAACTTTGGTACGCTTTCTTTCGCGCCTTCATAAGGGAATGTCTTTGCATTTGCGATAACAGTAAATGCTTCTTTCTTTACGATCTTATAATCCATGAGATAGCCTCCTTCTAATGATATTTTGATTTTCAGCGGAGCAAAGGACTTAAGCAACACCTCTTCTTTTCGCACAGATGTGGGTGTAACTCCATGGAATCTGGTAAATGCCCTGGTAAAACTGTCCGGAGAATCGTAACCGTACTTCATGGCAATATCAATAATCCTCTCATCCGTTACCAGCAGATCATTCCCGGCAAGTGCCAGTCTCCTGTTGCGAATATATTCCGACACAGTAAAGCCGCAGAGCATTGCAAACCCCTTCTGAAAATAAAATGAAGATACGCCCACACTATTTGCCACACTCTCTACAGTAATATCCTCTGTGATATGCTCCTCCATGTACTGAATTGAATTTCCTATAATTGCCATCCATTCCATACTTCTTTCCTCCTTTGCTTCTACCACTATTCTATTTCATCCAACACCTTTTTTCCCGACTATCTTTGCACAGATTTGTTGGAGCCACTTGGCCACTGGGGACGGAGTTTTTGGCATTTTTATTGTCCCCTATGGTTTCCCATGTGTGCCAAAAACTCCGTCCCCAGTGGTTACCTTATCAATTGTACTTTATAATTTACCGCCCGTATCAGCATTTCCCGTTTACACTTTGGACAAAACAAAGGAAAATCCTTCAATTCTGTTGTCTCCAATAGCTGCAAACGGGTTTTTCCTCCACAAATTGGACAAAATATCCATTTTTTTATATCACTCATCTTCAACACCTCTTTTCACATATTCCTTACCTGTTTCTCCCAAAATTGTTCACCATAAAGTATTGTAGTTTTGCTTAATATATTCAATAATCTGTTCTAATAAATCCACCTCCTCAAATTTCGTTTTCCTTATGACTCTTTTCAAGTTTGTAAAATTAATTTTCAGGCCAAAAACTCCGTCCCCAACGGTTTCCCAACGGTTTTATCCAAATACATTCAATACTCCATGTGCCAGAATCTCCAGATAACAATTCTTTGTTTTGAGTCTGATGACACCCAGAAACAATCCATACATTGTTCCCCACAAAACCTTCATTACGATACAACGCAACATATTTCCTCCCTGCCAGAGGTAAATTCCAACTGCATATCCGATATGCCATAGTCCAAAAAGAGCCG
Organism: Lachnospiraceae bacterium; assembly: GCA_016297945.1. GTDB lineage: Bacteria > Bacillota > Clostridia > Lachnospirales > Lachnospiraceae > UBA2882. The sequence continues at coordinate 1,303 of JAEDFR010000146.1, forward strand.
TCACCAACAGATAGATTTTCCATTCTTTTTTGATATAATATCTTAGTTTGTTCCAAATAGTTCCTCTGAAAAGCAGCTCTTCAAATACAGGTGTTATGATTCCACCATATAGAATCATAAGCATATTCTGTAATGAAAATCCTCTGATAAGAAACAAAGTGACTATAAAAAACAATACTGTAAGAAACGTTGCGAAAATATATATCTTTCCAAACCTTACCGGCAGCGCAGAAAACTCAATGCTTCTCTGTTTTTTATACTCACATAAAAATGTTATTCCGACAATCATCGATATCATCGTAATCATGCTTCTTGAAAAAAGTTCTTCATCCATGAATTGAAATGCTATCTGCTTAATTCCAAGAAATATCACTTGAATAATTATCAGACATAATACAATATCAGACAAACACTTGCTAAGATTTTCTTCTTTTTTCATTTACGACCTCCGCATTGTTCTCTGGAATAGAAGTAGCCTTTCGAACTTCGTGAACCAATGTTCACTTATTCTTTCTTTTTAGATATGTTGTAATTCGTGAATGCCAGTACCAACTGTGCAATTGATAAAACGGCAAATAATAAACCAAGCTCGATTCGTCCACGGTAAAAATGACCATAGCTGACGATTCCAAAACAAACTGCACCAACGAGATTACATCCAATCACGATCCATTTATTCTTTTTCATCACTACTCTCCCTTTTCAAATGCTAAATAAAATCTTTTCCTTGATTACATTCTAAGCCAATATTTCTTTTTCCAGAAAATACAGCTGTTCCATAGATTTTTACCGTGCTTGACAGTTCCTTTGGAATCTCAACCTCAACGATACCGTCACGACCTATTTCGCTGCCTTGTTCAATTCTAATTCTTCTGTTTTCATTTGAGGGACATATGTATTTTTGATAATATATTCCCATTGCTCCTGATGCCGTTCCTGTAACTGCGTCCTCTATAGTTCCTGAATACGGAGAGGAGAAATGCCTTCCATGCAACTGACAGTTTTCATTGTAAGTTTCCGTGCAGAAAGGATGGATGGAAGCTGTGCTTATCTCCTTAAGCACACCTGGAAAGTCCTTCGTATGAGGACACATATCATGAAAATAGGAAAGTTTCTTTATAGGAACAAGCAGTGTCCATAGCCCTGTATTGACATAGCAAATAGGATATCTGTCATCGAGCATATTCCCTTTTAGTCCTAACACATGAGCGATTTCCTCTATGTTACCTTTGTAAGCAAGCTCGTTATATGCGACCTGCTGCATACCTATCTTTATGAACCCATCATCAATTATTTCTATTTCCAATGTGCCGGATTTTGTTTGAATCATTGTTATTCCGGGTTCAACCATACCTCGCTTCGCAAGTGCATACATAGTCGCTATTGTAGCATGTCCACACATAGGAACTTCGCGTCCCGGCGTAAAATATCGGAGGCAAATATTACCGTTATCCCGAATCACGAAAGCGGTTTCGTTGAAATTCAGTATTTTCGCAATTTGCTGCATCTGATAATCTGATAATTCATGTCCTGACAAAACAACTCCTGCTGGATTTCCCTTGCCGGGCATTTCAGAAAATGCGTCATAAATTAATGCTTCCACTCTCATTTGTTCACCTTCTTCAAATTTTACACTGAATTTTTCATAATACTATATTCCCATACACTCTTCCACTGAAATTCAAAGAAAATTCAAAGTTTTCTATGAAATAATTCTAATAAAAACGGATTGGAGAAGATGATATGTGCAATTTTACAGGTACAATTTATATGATTCTGGGATCTATCTTACTGCTAAAATATGTGTCCAGAAAATTTCAGATAAAACGCATGAACCTCTTTCTTGGAAAATGGCATAAAAAAACGAGTATTCTATTCCTGATCGTGTCCGTTGTTCATACGATTACTTCTATTCCTCTCTTTTCGCAAAACAGCTTCTTCACGCTTCTTTGGGGATGGATCGGCTTGATTGCCGGATTTGTTTTGGTAGTCGGCGGATTTTTTATTGGCAAACATAAAAAATCACTGACATGGCATCGTTGGGCAGCCATCATATATACAATCAGCACTTTTCTACATATGTTTCGTTAATTCATTTCCTATATGATAATTTTATATGTAACTCCCTTGTTTGTTTCACTTGTTGCCGTTATCTTTCCATGATGTGCTTCTACGATCCACTTTGCAATGGATAGCCCAAGGCCCGATCCGCCATGATTACGCGAACGGGCTTTATCAACGCGGTAAAATCTTGTAAATATTCCCGATACTTCTTCTTTTGGTATGCCGACTCCATCATCTGAAAAGGTAATTATCGCATGATGATTGCTATTTGATGCCTCTACTTTGATCGTACCGGGACGACCCATATATTTCATCGCGTTGTCCAGCAAAATCGTAAATAGCTGTGTGATCCGATTCGGATCACCTGCTATCATGACATCTTCCGTCACTTTATTTTCTATTACAATATCTTGCTCCACTGCCAATGCCTGAAACACAGAAATGCGGTCTGTTTCATTTTGTATGTTCCTAAGCCATTCTTCTACAATCAATATCCGCATTTGATTTTTTATCCTTCCATTTCTATGATTCAATCTTTCTCATATGTATCACATTTTTACTATCTCTTTTCAAATGCAATTCTTGTATCTGAACAAAATCCAATTGTCCTAAATGATCATCCGAACCCTGAATCTCGTTCCTTCTGTGAGATAACAGATTTCGCTATCTGTTTTATTCACAAAGGCTAATACACTTCTGGTTCCGATTCCATGATTCTCCTCCCTGGAAAATGGATAGCCATCCTTGTCAAGCACCTCCTTTCTTTCACAGGAATTTTCAATTTCCAGCAATAACTGATTTTTGTATTTTGCTGTCAGGTTCACATATCGCTCTGTTTCAGGAAGTTTACGACAGGCATTGATTGCATTTTCCAGCAGATTACTGATCACAATCGCAAGTTCCAGTTCATCAACGGAGAGTCCACTGGGAATATTTGCAAAAACCGTCATTGGAATCTTTTCCATTTTGGCACAAGCCATATAATGGCTAATGGCTGCATTTACTGTGGTGTTTTCACAGTATCTCATCACCGGATGTGGTTCCATTGCAAGACGTTCCGCCAGATACTTCTTCGCTTCCTCTGTATTTCCTTCTTCCAGCAATTGGTACAGTACTGCTTCAAAATGCCTTCTGTCATGTCGCATTACCCGATCTTTTTGCATGGAACTTTCTGTTAACTGAAGCCGTTCCTTCATGTTTTTTGCCGCAATTTCCATGAGGTATGCATCCGATTCCAATTTGGTCTTTTCCTGTACCAGTTCCATCTCATGCTTCATTAAACCTGTGTACTTTTCA
>JAEDFR010000031.1 GCA_016297945.1 Lachnospiraceae bacterium
CCAACAGACCCAAATAAAGAGTACACTGTCTCGTTGAATCTTGATGATGACGACCAACTACTGATTCAGAAAATGAATGAAGATGACGATGCAGAAGAAACCGCTGAATTGTTAAAAGACTTGTTTCCGGATTTCTCTTATGTGAAGAGGAAAAGGAAACCGAAGAAGGAATAAATGGAGTGTTGCATTATGAACCTGTTTTGTTTAAATGGATATAATGGAGAAAAAATTAGTCTAGATCTTAATGAAGTTATTGGTTTTCCCAATAACACAAGCATCGAAGGTGGCTATGACATCATATGCACATTAGTTATTGACTCTGGATGCTATCGCATTGAACATGACCGATTATACTCTGCAACTGGTGCCCTTTACCGTTTTTCTAAGGAATTAAACAGCTGTTACACGGAACTTTATGGCACTGCAGAATACCATTTATTATTAGAAGACGACCTGAACTTTAAAGTTGAAATGACAAGTGGTGGTCATGCTATTGTATCCGGTACCTTCCAAGAACGTCCTGACAAACACAACATCCTGCAGTTCGAGTTTGATACTGATCAATCTTGCTTATTAAGTGTAATTCAAGATATTGAAAATTTAAAAATGAAATATGGAGATATGGAAGGATTACGCAACAAATAGAAAGGCGGAAATTATATGCTCAATATAGATGCAAAAGGAATATTAACAAATACCGGTAGAACAACTCCTATTTTTCCAGGCATTCGTCCTACCACAATAATTAAAGAAGACTATTGGGCTAGTTGCGTTCTTAATTTTGACAATCCCATCTCTTTGGATGAATCTATCCCTGCATCCATCACTTTTATTTCTCCAAAATATTATGCAAATTCATTATGGCTTGATAAGTGTTTGGATATTTATGAGGGTTCAAAAGTAATGGGTACTTTCAAAGTCATCGAAATAGTAAATCCTGTCCTTGATGCAAATGGCGAAAAATGGATATTCATTGACGGACGCGACATCCATACGCTTAATGACTTTTTTGACCAAATTGAACAGAAATTAACATATAAAACAGATTTCAAGATAGGTCGAAATCTAAATGCTTTTAATGACTTGCTTTGGGGTGGTTTTGGCATTCACGAATATGAGGAACCTCTTCATATTGTTTGGATTTATGCCAAAAAGAGTAAACAGGCATTAGGCGATAAATATTTCAATAAAATAATATCGATTATAGAGAACCACGAAAGTAAAAACAAATATTTGGAACTATACAATGAGCATGCGTTTTAAATTACATACAGAAACTTAATATATATTAATAGACTTGTTTTCCTCTTTCTCTTATGTGAAGAGGAATCCGAAGAAGGAGTAATCCTATATGAAAAAATCAAAAATCCGGATAATTATTGGCATCGCAGGCATCCTTCTACTCCTATTGACTTTTGCCAGTCCCTTACTTATTATGTACTACGCAGAGGAACAATACTTTATTGACCAATACAAGAAGAACAAAGCAGCATTTGAAGATGTAAAAGACGAATTATTGCTTATTTTGGAAAAAACGAATGTAACAGAGTTAAATTTGGTAGTTTCTTATGATAGAGAAAAAGGACACATTCTCCAATATTACAACAGAACAACATATTCCATTGATAATGATAATTTCATTGATGCAAATGGAGAAAGCTATGATATCGTAAATGAATCCTTTGGTGATTTTTCATTTAGCAAGATATATGTTACTCACAATTATATCTGTCTTTCTGAGGAAGGCAATAACTACCAATACATTTATTCAGTAGATTATAAACCGGATGCTGCACACTATGCACCGCGAGATGATGACAAAATACACAAACTTGGTAATGATTGGTACTTAATTACACCTAATTAAATTATCCGGCCTCATATTTTCAAAAAATTATTGTCATTTGATTGTCACACAACCAAAAATGAGCCAAGAAACACCGTAAATTCGGCATTTCTTGGCTCAACTTATGTTACTACAAGCCGAGCGCGAACTCGCGACAAGGTCGCTCGTACGCGGGCTGGCGCCCAATAAATAGGCAAAAAAATACGAGGAAGAATGCAAGCACTCTTCCTCGATTATTTCGCCTATTTGCTCGGCTTGTAGCCAGTCGCGATTATTCCCACTCAATCGTTCCCGTCGGTTTCGGTGTGAAATCATACAACACTCTGTTGACACCCGGAACTTCATGTGTAATTCGGTCAACCAGATGCTGCATCAATTCAAACGGAATGTTTTCAACCGTTGCCGTCATGGCATCCTTGGTATTGACCGCGCGGATGATGACAGACCACTCAAAAGCACGTTTTCCGTCTTTTACTCCGGTTGATTTAAAATCCGGGACAACAGTGAAATACTGCCATACTTTTCCTTCCAGACCGTTCTTTGCAAATTCTTCACGTAAAATTGCATCCGATTCACGCACAGCTTCCAAACGATCTCTTGTGATAGCACCGGGGCAACGAACACCAAGTCCGGGACCGGGGAAGGGCTGACGATAAACCATCCCGTGAGGCAGGCCCAGTCTTTCACCGACCAGACGCACTTCGTCTTTAAATAAAATCTTGATGGGTTCCACCAATTTAAACTCCATATCTTCGGGAAGACCACCGGCATTGTGATGTGCCTTGATGCCATCTTCGCTTTCCAGGATATCGGGCCAGATTGTACCCTGAGCTAAGAACTCAATGCCATCCAGTTTTCTTGCTTCTTCCGCAAATACTTCGATAAATTCTCCACCAATGATTTTTCTCTTTTCTTCCGGCTCTGTAACACCGGCAAGCTTGTCCAAAAATCGGTCTGTCGCATCCACATAAACAAGGTTTGCTTTCATCTGATTACGGAAAACTTCAATAACCTGTTCAGGTTCGCCTTTCCGTAAGAGACCATGGTTAACATGAACACTGACAAGCTGATTCCCAACAGCTTTAATCAGCATTGCTGCAACTACCGATGAATCAACACCACCGGAAAGCGCAAGCAAAACCTTTTTATCTCCGATCTGCTCTCTTAATGCCGCAATCTGCTCTTCAATAAAAGCATCAGCAAGTTCCGGTGTCGTAATGCGCACCATGTCTTCAGGTCGTCTTTCTGGTACCATAATTATATCCTCCGTTAGTTTAATATATACATAAAGATTATTGCATAAAATTCTTGTAATTGAAACAAGATTAAGCATAAAGTTTTAAAATTAATCCCCCTTTTCGGATTTAGGTCGCGAAAAGGGGGATTAAATTACGTTTCACTAAATTATTTTATTTATTTTTTACATTCAGGAACCTGTAACCGAAAGATACTCTTTTATCTCCTCAAACACCTGACGCAGTATCACAATAAATTCTGCATGATGTTCCTGCACATAGGCAACGTCATTATCTGTCTTTATGGCAAGCTCTAACTGTTTTGCCATATCTGATGCGCCCATGGCACCGATACCGGCAAGATTTGTCTTGACTGCATGAACCTTAATACGATAATTTTCATAATCAGAGGCTTCAAAATATTGTTCCAACTCCACATCAGCTTCTGATTCAATCATCATATTTAAAATTTCACGATAAAACTCCTCGTCGTCCATATAGCGCTTTCTGCCCAGCTCCCAATCCACATGATTGGTTTTGATTTTATCACTCTCAATGGATTTGCAGGTATCCGCAGAATGATTATTTACAGAAACTCCTCTATCAATCAACTCCTGCGGAAGATATTTCAGAAGCATCTTTTCCAGCTTTGATATGTCAAGAGGTTTGGAAAGATAATCCTGAAAGCCTTCTTTTATGAACATTTCCTTTGCACCCGAAACCGCATTCGCAGTCAGAATAATCATGATAGCATCTTTACTGAGATTGTTCTGCAATGTGGCGGATTGCTTTAAGGTTTCCACACCATCCATCTCCGGCATCTGGTGATCCATAAAAATGATGTGATATGCTTTTTTCTGCATCATTTCCAGACATTTTCTTCCACTCGTTGCGGTATCAATCTGCATACCACGATTTTTCAATAGGCCCAGAAAAACCTTCAAATTTATCTCATTATCATCAACTACAAGAATTTTGGCATCCGGAGCACAAAATTCCTCACCGGAAGTATCCAAAATACCCTTTTCATTCTGATAGTACTTTTGTAGATCTTCCCCTATAATCTGATCGTCTCTCTTCTTCTGCTCCAAATAAAAATAAAATTCAGAGCCAACTCCGTAGATGCTTTTTACCTCCAGCTCACTACCCATGAGTTTCAAAAGGCGCATGGTAATCGAAAGCCCCAGACCCGTTCCCTCAATATTCCGGTTTCTGCTTTCCTCCACACGTTGAAAAGAATCAAAAAGACGCCCAATATCCTCTTCCTTGATTCCAATACCGGTATCCTTAACGGAGACATATAGTTGTACCATTTCATGAGACAAACTCTTTGCGGAAACAGTCAAAGTAACTTTACCCTGCTTTGTGTATTTTACGGCATTGGTTAATATATTGGTGATAATCTGCCGAATTCTTACCTCATCCCCATAAAGATGCGCGGGCGTATCCGGATGAATGTCCAACTGAAGCTCGAGATTCTTTTCTTTGGCCTTGGAACGAATCATATCGACGGTTTCACCAAGCACAATTCCCAAATCATAGTCCACGGGAAGAATATCCATTTTACCATTTTCAATTTTGGAAAAATCCAGAATGTCATTGATTAAAGAAAGCAATATTCCCCCAGCTCTCTTAATGTCAGTGGCATACTCTACAATTTTGGGGTCATTACATTCCCTTATGATCATCTCATCCATGCCTAACACTGCATTAATGGGAGTTCGGATTTCATGACTCATATTCGCAAGGAAATCTGATTTTGCACAGTTCGCCTGTTGCGCAATTTCTCTGGCTTTTTCCGCCTCCTCCTTAGCCTCTTCTGCCATCTTCTTCGTTCTGCTAAGCTCTTCAATCGTTATCGCAAGTTTCTGATAATCGGGTGTCTCCATAGTAAAGAGCATCATCATAAGACCCAAAACACTCATAAACAGTGCCAGCAATGTTTCCGGGAAGAAAATCATCTGAAGTATCATGCCACTAAGCTGTAAAAGCACAAAGATAAAGATGGCCGCTTTCTGCCACGCGCTAAATCTCCGAAAATGAGAGAGTAAAATAACTGCAGAACAGATGACAAAATAGGCGGGTGCAATATAAACCGCAAGAAAAGTGCTTCCTTTTACATACTCTCCTTCCTGGTTGAAAGAAAAGAAATATCCGGAAAACATGTTAAAGATTAAAATCAAAAAATAGAACACAAGCAGGCACTGATTAAATCGAATAAACGAACTTTTCTTTTCATCTCGGTAGATGAAAAGAAGATCATAATACATCAACTGATAGCCCAACATGGCAACGGATACGAAATACAGCGTATTCAGCACGGTATTAAGCTGTGCCGGCACCAAATGGTAATAGCTGATTGTAATTGCAGTTATCACATCCATACTGGTTGCAATCAGTCCGTTCCTTGCCAGCTTTCGAAATTCTTTGTTTAAAACAGAGTTGGTGTTATACTGCATTTTGATAAAAAAAAGCAGTATAATTAAAAAAATTGTCGCAGCGACCTCATAGGATATATTATATTTCAGTACCATAAGCAGACCTCTTTCTCCTTGTTTCCGTTTCAGTTGCAGCCAATACAGGTCTTCCTACTCCAATTCTATCGTTCCCGGAGGCTTCGACGTAATATCGACCAGTACTCTATTTACTCCTCTGACTTCATTAATAATTCTGCTCATAACCGTCTGCAACACATAAAACGGGATATCCGCAGCTTCAGCCGTCATAAAGTCAATCGTCTTAACTGCACGAATGGCAACGGCATAATCATAGGTACGCTCATCACCCATAACACCAACCGATCTCATGTTGGTAAGTGCCGCAAAATACTGATTCGGTGTCCAGGAAGGCTCAACGCCATGTTCCTTTTTATATGCTAAAATAGCACCGTCAACTTCTTCACGGTAGATGTGATCTGCATCCTGCACAATACGCACTTTTTCTGCCGTCACTTCACCGACAATGCGGACACCAAGTCCGGGACCCGGGAAGGGCTGGCGAAATACCAGTTTTTCCGGAATTCCAAGTTCCAATCCGGCTTTTCTGACTTCATCTTTAAACAAAAGGCGTAAAGGTTCGATGATTTCTTTAAAATCAACATAATCAGGAAGTCCGCCAACATTGTGGTGCGATTTGATGACAGCAGATTCTCCACCCAGACCGGATTCTACAACATCAGGGTAAATGGTTCCCTGCGCAAGAAAATCCACTGTGCCGATTTTTTTCGCTTCTTCTTCAAAAACACGGATAAATTCTTCACCGATTATCTTACGTTTCTTCTCCGGTTCTTCCACACCGGCAAGTTTATCGTAATATCTCTGCTGTGCATTGACACGGATAAAGTTTAAATCAAACTGTCCATCCTCACCAAAGATCTGTTCCACTTCATCGCCTTCATTTTTTCGTAAAAGACCATGATCCACAAACACACAAGTAAGCTGCTTGCCAATGGCTTTTGCCAAAAGTCCTGCTGCCACGGATGAATCTACTCCGCCGGACAATGCCAAAAGAACCTTGCCGTCTCCTACTTTTTCACGAATTTCCTGAATGGTATTTTCCACAAAAGAATCCATTCTCCAATCGCCCAAACAGCCGCAAATATTGCGCACGAAATTGTAAAGCATCTTAGTTCCTTCGGGTGTATGCAGTACTTCCGGATGGAACTGAATACCATAAAGACCTTTTTTTACATTTTCACAGGCAGCTACCGGACAATTATCCGAATGTGCAACGGATTGAAAACCATCCGCCATTTTTGCTATATAATCAAAATGGCTCATCCAGCAAAGTGTCTTTTGCGGAACATCCGTAAATAATGCAGAATTCGTATCTACGAAAATCTCTGTCTTTCCGTATTCCCTGTTATCTGCTCTTTTTACCTCTCCGCCTAAAACCTGCTGCATGAGCTGAGCTCCGTAACAAAGTCCTAAAACCGGAATTCCCAGTTCAAACAATTCTTTTCTATATGTCGGTGCACCCTCTTCATAACAACTGTTCGGTCCACCGGTTAAGATGATCCCTTTCGGGTTCATTTCTTTAATCTTTTCAAGTTCCGTTTTGTAAGAATAAATCTCACAATAAACATTACATTCACGTACCCTTCTGGCTACGAGCTGGTTGTACTGTCCGCCAAAGTCTAATACTATGACTGTTTCCTGACTCATGCTGCTCCTCCTTATAGATGATGTTTGCACAACGTTTCTGCGTACTTTATTATAAATTCATGCGCATGCTAAGTCAAAACAAATTTCCTAATATAACAAAGCAAATATCCTAATATAATGAAGCAATCCAAAATAGTACAACAAATAGAATCAATGAAAACAAATCAATACAGCAGTCAAAATGGCAACCAAAACCGAGCGATGAAATAAAGATGACTTTTCTCTCAAGAAATGATATAGTCATTCTATATGGAGGTTTAATATGTTCCAATCAAAAAATACGACTCACAGAGGCTTAAATATTATTATCGTCGGCTATGGAAAAGTTGGTTCTGCTCTTATTGAGCAGTTATCACAAGAAGGTCATGACATTACTCTTATTGATACCAATTCGGAAAAAATCCAGGCCGCAACAAATCTTTACGACATTATGGGCGTTACCGGAAACGGTGCCAGTTACAGTGTTCAAATGGAGGCTGGAGTGGAAGGAGCCGATTTGCTAATTGCGGTTACCGCATCCGATGAATTAAATCTTTTGTGCTGTACCATTGCAAGGCGTGTTGCCGATTGTGCTGCCATCGCCAGGGTCAGGACACCCGATTACAGCAATGAAGTCGGCTACTTAAGAGACAAGCTGGGGCTTGCCATGATTATCAATCCCGAGTTAGAGGCAGCTAAAGAAGCATCGCGTATTCTGGCCATGCCGACAGCTTTGGAGGTCAATCCGTTTGCACACGGTCAGGCAGAAATGATCAATTATAAAGTTCCTGAAGGAAGTATTTTAGACGGACTTGCAATCATGGATTTAAGCCGTCGTATTAAATGTAATATTCTGATTTGTGCAGTCGAAAGAGACAAAGAAGTGCATATTCCCTCCGGAACGTTTACCATACAGGTCGGTGACATTATTTCTTTTGTTGCTTCACGGAAAACGGCACGCAAATTTATGCAGGAAATCGGCGTGAACACACACAAAGTGAAAGATACTTTAATCATAGGCGGCGGAAAAGCTTCCTATTATCTTGCCAACCAACTTCTGTTAATGGGTGTAAATGTAAAAATTATCGAAATTAATCGCAAACGTTGTGAAGAATTGAGCATTTTACTGCCCAAAGCCATCATCATTAACGGCGACGGAACGGATGAGGAATTACTGAGTGAAGAAGGCATTGAAAATGTCGAATCGTTTGTTCCTCTTACCGGAATTGACGAAGAAAACATTATGCTTACTTTACATGCCAAACAGGTATCCAAGGCAAAGATTATTACTAAAATCAATCGGATTAATTTTAAAAATGTCATTGATCAGCTGGATCTTGGCAGTCTGATTTATCCCAGATATATTACTTCCGAAGCAATTATTGCTTATGTCCGTGCCAAAAAGGATTCCATGGACAGCAACATTGAAACACTGTATCACCTATTCGATCATCGTGCCGAAGCAATTGAATTCCGTGTGGATGAAAAATCCGATGTTACTGATATCTCATTGGCAGAGCTTCCACTCAAAAAGAATCTGCTGATTGCATTCATCAATCGTAACGGAACGATTATTATTCCAAGCGGTAATGATAGTATTCATGTTGGAGATACGGTTATGGTTGTTACCACTCATACCGGTTTTCATGATATACGAGATATTTTGCGTTAGCGGAGGCTAATTTAGAATGAACAGACCTATTATTCGATATATTTTGGGACAGGTTTTAAAAATAGAAGGTATTCTGATGCTGCTTCCCTGTCTGGTCGCATTAATCTATCAGGAAAAAAACGGTTACTATTTCTTAATGACCGCTTTTTTGTGCATGGCACTCGGTTTTTTTATGACCATTAGAAAGCCCCAAAACAATGTTTTTTATCTGAAAGAAGGATGCATCACAACCACATTAAGCTGGGTATTTTTATCTTTCTTTGGTGCAATCCCCTTCTGGGCATGCGGTGAAATCCCTTCTTTTACCGATGCTTTATTTGAGACCGTATCAGGCTTTACCACCACAGGTGCCAGTATCTTAAATAATGTTGAGGCACTCAGCCACTGTTCCCTGTTTTGGCGAAGCTTTACGCATTGGATTGGCGGAATGGGCGTTTTAGTATTTCTCTTAGCGGTTATTCCCATGACAGGCGGCTCCCATATGAATCTCATGAGAGCAGAAAGCCCCGGCCCTTCTGTTGGCAAACTGGTTCCGAAAATCAAATCTACGGCACGTATTCTGTATTTGATTTACTTCGGTCTGACTGTAATTGAATGTGTCTTGCTGTTGTTTGGTGGCATACCCCTTTTTGATGCCCTGACGACCTCATTCGGAACTGCCGGAACCGGTGGTTTTGGCATCAAAAACAACAGTATCGGCGGATACTCCCCCTACATTCAATGGGTTGTCACGATTTTTATGATTTTATTCGGTGTGAACTTTAATGCCTACTACCTGGTTTTATTCCGTCAGTTTAAAAAGGCGCTTTGCATGGAAGAGGTCCGTTATTACCTTTTGGTTATTCTTACAACCATCATTATCGTCTGTATTGATATCAGGAATTGCTATGACAGCATGGCAGAAGTCATCAGACATGCTGCCTTCCAGGTCGGTTCCATTATTACCACGACCGGCTTTTCAACTACAGACTTTGGTATATGGCCCCAGACCTCCAAAACCATTCTGGTCATGCTTATGTTTATCGGAGCCTGTGCCGGAAGTACCGGTGGCGGAATCAAAGTGTCCCGTTTTGTAGTTTTATTTAAAACGGTTATGAAGGAATTGGATTCTTACATTCATCCTAAGAGTATTAAAAAGATTAAGATAGATGGAAAAGCAGTAGAACATGAAGTAGTCCGTTCCATCAATGTTTACTTCATTACCTTTGTTACCGTATTTACTCTTTCGCTCCTAATCATATCCTTTAACGGACATGATCTAGAGACAAACTTTACTGCAGTAGCGGCGACCATCAACAATATCGGTCCGGGACTTAGTCTGGTAGGCCCTACACAAAACTTCCAGTTTTTCAGCAATCTATCGAAATATGTCTTTATTATAGACATGCTTGCCGGCCGATTAGAGCTGTTCCCGCTTCTGATTTTCTTCCACCCGGCTGTATGGGAGGATTTATTCAAAAATAAATCGGGTAAGAAACATCATTGTAAACAATAGATTATAATGGATGTTTATAGAATTTACATACAAAGAGCTTTGCACTACGAAAACTCGTGAATGCAAAGCTCTTCTTTATTTGTTTGTGATACGCATCTGATGTGTATATTTTTCTTTTGTTGCCATTCCGCCGCGGATATGACGTTCCGATTTATTCACATCCAACACTTTTCTCGCATCGCTTGCCAGAGCCGGATTGATATACTCCAGTCTCTCTGTAACATCCTTATGTACCGTTGATTTGGAAATCCCAAATGCCTTCGCAGCCTGCCTGACGGTCGCATTATGTTCAATGATGTAATTTGCGACATGAATGGCTCTCTCTTCAATATATTCTTTCACACAACTACCCCTCAGAAAGCTTTTTTACATTGTATGCAAAAGCTTTCCCGGATAGTCCATGAAAAATCCGCAGTCTGTGAAACTGCGGATAAAATCATTCTAGAGTACTCTTCTTACGGCCAAAATTGTACGATACGTTGCATTACTGATTTTAATACCTGTTCTTTCGGAACTGGCATGTACAATCTGTCCGTTTCCAATATACAATCCCACATGTCCGGCATAACAGATTAAATCGCCGGGCTGTGCCTGAGAATAATCGACGCCGGTTCCAAAAAATCTCTGGCTTGTGGAATCACGTGGTATCCGAATTCCAAAGTGGGCATATACACTTTGGGTAAAACCTGAACAGTCAGTTCCATTCGTTAGGCTTGTTCCACCGAATACATAGGGATTTCCAATGAACTGACAGCCATAAGCCGCCACATCTCTTCCAAGTGCAGAACCTTCTGAACTGGTAACAACTGTCTCAATAACCTGAGAAGAATCCACCTTCGTGGAAGAGCCATTTCCCTTAGCTACAGCCACATTATTTTTCGCAAGTTCTTCCTGTCTTGCTTTTTCTTTTCTTTCCGCTTCTTCTTTGGCCTCTAACTCTTTTATCCTTTCAGTCTGCTCTTCCAGCTGGTTTTTAAACTCAGCAGCCTGTGCGGTAGCCTGCGCTAACTGATCTTCAAAATTTATCACACTCTGCTTTTTGGTATTAATAATATTTTCAAGATAATCCTGTTGCTCTTTTAGCTCATTTTTACTGGCCAATAAATCCGCTTCTTCAATCTCCAATTCCGTTTTATAATCGGAAATCTTTTGAATGGTCTCTTCATACAGGTTTAGCAATTCTCTATCATAGGAATAGAGTTCTTCGGCATAAGACGCTTTGTTTAACATATCAGGCCAGCTTTCTGCTTCCAGTAAAACAGCAAGATACGCACTATCACCCTTTTCATACATAAAACGAATTCGCGTTTTCATATTTTCATATTGTACAATAGCATCTTCCTGCGCCTGCTTTAATTCCCCTTTGACAACACTAATCTGATCCTCTTTGGCAGCGATTTCATCCACACAAATACTGATACTGGTTAGTACATCAACCAACTCCGTATCCAGTACCACAATCTCCTCGGAAACAGCCTGCTTTTGTTCCTCAATATCATCTACCCGCTCATTTAGCGCATCCAAAGCTTCCTGAGTCTTCTCTTTTTCCTTTTGAACATCCTGAGAAGTTTCGGCTAATACAGATAACGCAGATCCGAATGTCATTATGCAAATCAGTAGTATACAAAGTATACGCTTTTTCATATGAATTCTCCGTTTTCCTTCTCTTCCTTAATACTTCTTAACAATCCTCACTAATACATGGAAGTCTCCAAGAAAGACAAACTTTCATTTTGACTTATTGTTGCCGATTCTTTAACCAGATTCAAAATTATTTTTTTTCTGACATAAGAACGCAGATATTCATCACTTTTGGATTCAATCATCTCAGCGGCAGAAGCAAAACCATATTTTTCATATTCGTCCTGCGCAGTCTTTTTAATATCGTCATCGGTAATAGTAATTCCCTCTGCCTTTGCAATAGCCCTGCATATTAAATCACTTTCAGCCTCAGACTTAGCAACAGACTGTCTCTGTACCTCATAAGATTCTGCATCATATCCCATATAACCAATCATGGTATCGGTATCAACACCATACTGTGCAGCATACTCTTCTAAATCCGCATCAAGCTCTGCCAGTTTTTCATCAAGCAATATCTGCGGTATTTCCTTAATTTCACAGTTTGCCGCTATCTGATCCCATAATGCGCTATCAACCAAACTTTCGTTTTGTTCTTCGCAAGAATCTTCAATAAATCCTTTTGCATAGTTTATATATTCATCATAGTTGGTAACACCATCAATACCAAAACTTGCAAAAAATTCTTCATCGTATTCTGGCAAATTAGCTTCATCAATGGAATTTACGGATACGGTAAATACAACCTCCTGGCCGGCCAGCTCTTCATTATTTTTATATTCTTCGGGAAAAGTTAAATTCAAATCCACTGTTTCACCGACGTTGACACCTACAAGTCCATCTTCAAATCCGTCAATAAATTGACCGGAACCGATTTCAAGATGTGCACCTTGTGCAGTTCCGCCATCAAAAGCAACACCATCTTTTTTTCCCTGATAATCGATATTAACAATATCGTTCATGGAAACCGTCTGTCTGTCTGTTGCTTCATAATCATACAAATCATAGCTGGAAACATAATATCCCAAATCCTGGTCAATGTATTGTTTTAAGTCATCATCTGTAAAATCATAGTGATCAACTGTCACTTCCAGGTTCTTGTAAGCACCTAATGTCACATAATCATCCGGATTAATTGCATCAAGTCCCTCTGCTTTCTCTTTTCCACAAGCAGACAAAGATGACATCATTGCAATCATAAAACCGACATATACTAATTTCTTTTTCATTTTTTTCTCCTCATCAATCATAGTTAATGTTAGTTTAGCACAGCCACAAGTTTATGTAAACACAACTGGTCTCCGGAAAATGTGAAATTTTTTTGAAATAACAAAAAATAGAATTTATTTCCTGTTTATAACCTCTAAATATTGAATTTCTTGCACTTTATTTCAAAGAATGATACAATAGTTTTGTTTATTTAGTTATTTAAATTCAGGAGGTATTCCATGAGTACTACAGGATGGATTATTCTCATTGTGACAATTCTTGTTTTAGTTGCAATGATTGTAGGAATTGTATTTCTTTACAAAAAAGCGAAAAAGAACCAGGAAGCCCAGGAAGTGGCTATGGAGGCCAATAAACAGACGTTATCCATGTTAATCATTGATAAAAAACGTCTCAAATTAAAAGATTCGGGATTACCTCCGATGGTTATTTCGCAGACGCCCAAATTGATGAGATCGACAAAGCTTCCGATTGTCAAAGCCAAAGTCGGACCGCAGGTTACCAATTTTGTTGCAGATGAAAAGATTTTTGATTCGATCCCGGTTAAAAAAGAAGTGAAAGCAGTTGTCAGCGGTATCTATATTACAGAAGTCCGCGGTTACAGAAAAAATGTGAAAAATGCCGAACCCGAGAAGAAGAAAGGTTTCTGGAAATCCACTTGGGAAAAAGCAAAAGAAAAAGCCGGCGTCAGCCAGGTAAAATAATCTTACATTTCAGTTTCATAAATGAAGATTTCAAGCCTCCCCTTGGTGGGAGGCATTGTATTTAGTCCGATTCGATAGTCCGCAAATATCTTTGCGGATTTTTCTTTGCACTCAATATGTAATTCATCCGTAATCAACATTACCTCAAAATTTCCAAAAGATGTCATATATACGCTATTGTGTGTCTTTTCATTTTCAAATTCCAGACAACTTCCCACTTCCCCTTTACGCGTCACACGAAGTGTACTCTCACTGAAACGCAAAGTCGTTTTGCTGCTTTGTGCCGATTCCTTATCCATCCGTTCTTCATAGGAAACATAATAATAAGGTTCCTTGTAAATCATGGATCCGGTAGTTTCTGTTGTAATGTTTTCATCTGTTCCGGTCTGTGTTCCCGTCACTTTTATCGTTACTTGTTTACTCACTTAAACTCCTTTATTTCCCCATCAAGATTCAGCTCATTTTTGATATCTGTAATATCTGTGTTCTTATGAGCCTTTATATTCAAGGTGTTCATCACATGTATTCTTCATGTTTTCAATTCTGTGTATTCTTAGAGAAGTTCTCTCAGTTTATCCAGAAAATAACTTCGATATTCTACCTTAATCTCCTGCTTTAAATCATCACTGTCATCTTCCGTTTTATAAACGATACTTTCTTTTGGAATTCCATACTGTGGATACATAGCTCCGAAAAGGAATGCCATGGAATAAATCGCGAAAACTATACTATAAGCAGAGAGTTTTAATATATTCTTTTTCATTTCGTTTCCTCACTTTTCTTTTTGTCCAATGATAATGCTATTTTGTAACCAGCTCTTTCATTGACGTCAAAAAAAGTGTTGCCTATAATATAGTATTTATACAACTATTCAATAATTTATTAATCTTTTTACATTCATAGTATACAATCATAGTATACAATCATATTTTACAATTGTATTCTTGAGAAAGTTTGAAAACACGTCTGTGACAAAATATGCAAATTCCATGAAAACACAATTGAAAAATGGAGTTTTCTAGGCATCCAGATTCAGATGCTTTATAATGGTCGCCTCCTGATTATCAATATGCAAAACGACTGCTTTGGCAGCTCTTTCTTCATCGCCATCCATAATGGCACTATAAATTTCCTCATGCTCTGCAACCAGCCGGTTGTGATAGGCAGCATCTTTAATATATTCCAGCCGGTAACGGTACATCTGCTCCGCCAGATTATTTACAAGCTGAATTAACCTGTCATTTCCGGTCGCCTTATTAATGATATCGTGAAAACGGACATCCGCTTCTGTAATATCTTTGGTATTATTATTTTTTACAACACGCGCAAATTCATCGCACGCCTCACGAAGTTTCCTTTTATACTCGTCGTCCATCCTGCTGCAGGCAAGTTTTACAGCCAACATATCCAATGCCCTGCGAACTTCTAAGACATCTTTTAAATTTTTCTCCGTAATGCGGGCAACCTGTGCACCTTTTCTGGGAATCATCACAACTAAACCTTCCAATTCAAGCTTACGGATTGCCTCTCGGATTGGTGTTCTGCTGACACCTAAACGATCTGCCAGATGAATCTCCATCAATCGCTCGCCTGGCTTTAATTCTCCGGTTAAAATTGCCTGCCGCAACGTGTTAAACACCACATCCCTAAGCGGAAGATATTCATTCATATTCTGTTGCATAATATCCATCATCATCATAAAAACCCTCCAAATTATCCCCAAAAACCGGTTACATAGACTTCTTCGATCTGATATTGTTCCCGTATTACATCAGCTGTCAGTTCCGCTTGTTTCAAATCATCAAAAATTGCAAATACAGTCGGTCCGCTACCACTCATCAGTGCATTGACAGCACCGTTTTCCATACATGTTTTCTTCATATCTCCAATAATCGGATATGCCGGTATCGTAACGGTTTCCAATACATTTCCCATGCGATCCGTAACACCCTTTAAATCATGACCTTCAATCGCCATTCTCATACCGTCGATATCCGGATGAAATTCCAGTTCCGAAACCTTCAGATTCTTGTATACAAAAGCCGTCGACACATCCAGATCGGGCTTTGCAATTAAAATATGCGCCGGTAAAACAGCCGGTAATTTTGTCAGAATTTCACCTATTCCTTCTGAAAGTGCCGTTCCGCCCATGATACAATAAGGCACATCCGCTCCGACCTTTACGGAAATTTCAAGCAGCTTTTCCATAGATAAAGGTTGTCCGCTTATTTCATTCAATGCTAAAAATGTTGCAGCCGCATCGGTACTTCCACCTGCCATTCCGGCAGCAATCGGAATTCTTTTATTCAAAAATATTTTTATTCCAAAGGCTTGTCCCGTCTCTTCGAAGAAAACCCTTGCCGCTTTGTAAATCAAATTATGCTCATCCAAAGGAAGCTTTCCGCTGTCTGATTCAATGACAATATCATTTTCCTTTGTCATTTCAAAGGTCAGCGTATCGCACAAACCAATGGTCTGCATAATCATTTTTACTTCATGATATCCATCTTCTCTTTTTCTTAAAACATCCAGACCTAGATTTATTTTTGCATGTGCTTCTTTTGTAATCTTATTATCTGTCATGAAAATCCCCTTATTTTATTCCCAGTTGATGTCTGCGAAATAATGTCTGTAACTAATTATTGCAACTGATACCTACAATCGCTGCTGGCAACCGATGCCTGAGAATTGCTCCATTGCTTTGCAGCTTTCACAATTCTACAAACCTTCAAATCCGCTGATTTACTATGCAAATCGCTTCTTTCAAATGTTTGGCAAAGCCAAGATAAATTGTATTTATTATGTATTTTGTACTAATCACGTACTTTGTATACAATATTATATCGAAACATTTGAAGATATGCAAGAAAAACGAAAAACAGGATCTTTTCAGACCCTGTTTTTCATAAGAAGTAATCGCTCTCCCGGATGTATTTCGTCCGTTGTCAATTCATTCAATCGTTTTATCTCCTCCACCGGAATAAAGTATTCTTTTCCGATTTTCCATAAGCTGTCACCGGATTTCACAATATAAATAACCATTCCCGGCAGATTTTGCATCTGATCCGGCATAAAATCCGAGACTTCTGCGCCAACAATAATGGTTTCTTTCTGTTCTTCTAAAAGCAACAGATTCATGCTAATCGTTGCATTGCATTCTATTGTTTTCGGATCCGGCATCGATATATCAGCCTGCGCAACCTGCATAAAAATTTCATGATGCAGTTCTTTTCCTGCCAAATCCACACTATCCGGCGTGTAGGTAAATGGAATATCACGTTCCACATAATGAAATTCTTTCATCTCCGGATCAGATGCATATAGGCAACGAATCTGCATATTCCCGGCAAGATTTAATTTACCGTCTTCGATTTCCACATCTTCTAAGGTAACCGTTTCTTCGTGATGAATCAGATTGGTACAGTCAGCTTCTTCTAACTCAATCCGCTCTTTCACCCTCGTTCTTGCCTGCTTATTTTGTAACAGTTGCAAGAACATGGCATCCTTACATTCTGTCTGAATATCTTTGGTCACACAATACATATCAGCCAGAATATCATAGGTTTTTTCCTCATAAGCCTTCATATCCAAATCAAATGCCGCTTCCATTGCAATTATTCTGTCTTCTCCATCATAATCGGATTTTATCTCGCAATTCACATCCGACATCATGATGCCAACACTCGGAAGCATCTGGGCACTCAATCCACTGCATACAATTTCTTCCTGTAGCGGAACTGCGGTTTCAAAATATCGACTACTCTCCTCGTCTCCATCCGGTGTATAAAGGAAGAATAACCTCATATTGCCGCGTACCATCATTTTTCCTTCCTCCGGAATGCATTCCAGATTTACCGGTACAACCGAGGCATAGAGAATTTCCAATATATTGGGAAACTGTGCCGGGATGGTTTCTTCATGCCGGAACCGGAAAATGTCTTTTTTACAGACGGTTGTTTCCAGAACATTTAACGGTTTCTTCCGATATTCTGTTGCAAGCGACGTTTCCACATCCACTGCTGCCGGTTCATCATAAATAGCTCTTGCTAACAACTCCATGGTTACCAGCGCACGAACACTGATTTTTCTGGAATTGATAATGCCAACAGAAAGATCCTCCAATTCATATTTCACGCAAACACTGTCTGATGCACTAACACCATCCATATGAAAAATCTCATCAAAGGGCAGTGCCGTTTCAATTTTACTAAACAGCTCTTCCTCCTCTTCACTCTGATAAAGAATATGGACTGTTAAAGATCCCTTTAGCGCAACCTGATCATTTCCGGGTTTGACTTCCTCTAACCGGATAACTCCGGATTGAAAAATCACCTTGTCTATATCAGGACGTAAATCCGGAATATTCACATCATCCTCAATGGTAATCTGGTTGCCCGCTTTGGCCTTTATACAGTCCATATGTATATTTTTCTTTGTAAGCTCCAACATTTTCATCCGACCTCCTTAGGCTTATTACATCATATGATATGTCCCAAAAAGATATGACAAAAATATAGTCGCATTTTTATTTTCTCTTTTTTGATTTGTGCCCCCGAAAGAATATACAAAAACGCGAATTTATATATCTTTGCCCGCGGAATTTAGCGAGGTTTTCTGGCATTTCTTAGCGGCATAAGCGAACAAAAATAATGCCCGGTTTCAACTGTCTGAAGACGAAGTCTGAGTTTTGAAACCGGGCATTTAATAAATACTTTGTGAGAAACGTGGCAGAGCGTCTGCATAATCGGTCTGCAAGCTATATAAATTCGCGTTTTCTATAATAATGGGATACAAATCAAAAAAGAGATTTTTTATTTAACAGCTCCGATGAGTTCTTTGATATCCGCAATCTGATACTGTCTCATATAATCTTCAATTCCCTGTATCGTTTCAATCGTTGTATAGGGATTGATAAAGTTCATGGCACCAATACTGACTGCACTGGCTCCTGCCAACAAAAATTCAATGGCATCCTCTGCATTGGAAATACCACCCATACCAATAATAGGGATCTTTACGGCATTTGCTGCCTGATAAACCATCCGGACAGCTACCGGTTTAATTGCCGGGCCTGACATGCCACCTGTCTTGTTAGCCAAGGCAAACGTTCTGCGGTGAATATCAATCTTCATACCGGTAATGGTGTTAATCATGGAAAGCGCATCCGCACCTGCTGCTTCTGCGGCCTTTGCCATCTCCGTAATATCGGTAACATTCGGGCTAAGCTTCATGATAACCGGCTGTTTTGCAACTTTTTTGATTTTGGAAGTGATGTCAAAAAGCGCATCTGCCTTTTGTCCAAAAGCAATAGCACCTTCTTTTACATTGGGACAGGATACATTGATTTCCAACATATCTACCGCCTCATCCGACAAACGTTCAACAACATCCAGATAATCTTCCACACTCTTTCCACATACATTGACAATGACTTTGGTGTCATACTGCTTTAAAAATTCCAAATCCCTTTTGATAAATACGTCGATACCGGGGTTTTGCAAACCGATTGCATTCAACATTCCGCCATAAGTTTCCGTAACTCTCGGTGTAGGATTTCCCGGCCACGGTACATTGGCAACCCCTTTTGTCACGACGGCTCCCAACTTATTTAAATCGACAAATTCACCATATTCCATACCGGAGCCGAAAGTTCCGGATGCGGTCATAACCGGATTCTTAAAGGTAACACCTGCAATGGTCACTTCTGTATTGAGTTTCATTAATTCAGCCATTAAATGTCTACCTCCCTTGCTTCAAATACCGGTCCGTCCGTACAAATTCTTGCATTATTAACCTGTGAATGATGGTCCTTCTTCGTTGTCTTGCAAACACAGCCCAGACAGGCGCCTACTCCGCATGCCATTCTTTCTTCCAATGAAATATAAGCTTCCATATCGTTAGCCTCTGCAAACTTCTTGATTGCCCGAAGCATCGGCATCGGACCACAGGCAAAAATTACATCTGCCGTTAAGCCGTTTTCTTCAATGGCATTCATTACATTTCCTTTACTTCCGACGCTGCCGTCTTCCGTCGCAATATATACTTTTCCATACTTTCCAAGTTCTTCATCCAAAAACAGATTGGCATCCCGATATCCCACAATTATGATAACTTCGCAATCTCCCTGCTCGTGCAAAGCCTTAGCTAACTGAAGCATGGGCGGAATACCAATTCCTCCTCCCATTAAAAAACAGGTTTTGCCGCTCGCCTTTTCTATAGGAAATCCATTTCCCAAAGTCCCGAGTACGGAGATATCTTTTCCTGCATGATATCCGGAAAATTCATGTGTTCCTTTTCCGACCGTTCGGTAAACCACACGCAACCGGTTCTGTATCTTATCTGCCTCACAGATACTGATTGGTCTTGGTAAAAGTGTAGATTGATCATCCGGATAAATATTGATAAACTGACCGGGCTTTGCGTCCTGTGCAAGGGATGTTTCAATCCACATGTCAAATATACCGGGGGCAATACATGTCTGTTGCTGCACTCTGGCAGTCTCTTTTCTCTTAGCCATTTGCTTTCCTCTTTCTGTTATTATTTCTGTATACAATATTTCCATTGGTTAATGTCATATGAATTCTGCCATATAAAGTTTGTCCAAGAAATGGAGAATTCTGTGACTTGGATAAAGATTTTTCATACACAAATGTTTCATTTGGATGAAAGATTACCAAATCAGCAATTTCACCTTCTGCAATTCCCTGCGGCTTAAATCCGTACAACTTGCAAGGTCCTACTGTCATTCTCTCTAATACCTGCATCAGTGTCATATGGCCCGGTTTTACCAGATTGGTTATTGCCAGAGGCAATGCCGTTTCCAGCCCCAAAATCCCACTGGGTGCCGCTGTAATATCCTTTGCTTTTTCTTCCGCACCGTGAGGTGCATGATCGGTTGCTATGATTTCAATGGTATTGTCCGAAAGTCCCTGTATGATGGCATCTCTGTCTTCCTTTGTACGAAGTGGCGGATTCATCTTTGCCAATGTACCATAGGTTATGACAGCATCTTCCGTCAGTGAAAAATGATGCGGGGTCGCTTCTGCATGTATGTTTGGATACTTTTTTCTGGCCTTGCGAACCAGTTCTACCCCTTCTTTTGTACTGATATGCTGAATATCAATGGTTGCACCGGTTTCCGCCGCCAGCCGGATATCTCTTTCTATCATGGAGATCTCGGCCATACGGTCAGAACCACCGATTGCATAATGCGCACTTGCCTTTCCTTTATTCACTCCATTATTGGAAATAAATTGCGGATTTTCTTCATGAAAGCTCAAAGGCATATCCATTTCTTTGGCTTTTTTCATTGCCTCTCTCACAAAATCCTCATTCAAAAGCGGAATCCCGTCATCGGTAAATCCGACCGCTCCCTGCTCTTTTAACAATTTCATATCTGTTAGTTGCTTACCCTTAAGCCCCATACTGACACAGGCACAGGTTTTTACATGTAAATCGGTCTGTTCTCCCTTTTTTATTACATATTGCAGCGTTTCTTCGTTATCCACCACCGGTTTGGTATTTGCCATTAAAACCACGGTTGTGATACCTCCGGCAAGTGCAGTCCGCGCTCCGGAAATAATATCTTCTTTATACGTAAAACCCGGATCCCTAAAATGGACATGTACATCCGTAAGACCCGGAGCAATCACACAGTTTGTCACATCTTCAACCTGCGGCTTATTTTCGTTTTCAAACAAAACCGTTTCATCCGGTTTTAGCAGCTTTACAATCTTTTGATCCTCAATCACCAGATCAAGCATTTGATCAATCCCTGTAACCGGATCCACAACTCTTCCGTTTTTTATCAATAACATCGACGTTCTCCTTTTTCCTTACGTCAGAGACGCGGCCTTTTGTTGCGGAATTTTGCAAAAAAGCACATCCAACAACTACAAAAAGTATAGCATTTTGCCTAGTCAAAGACAACTGAATAATCAAGGTATTCTGTCTTTAATACAATGTATGGATAGGAACAGACACCATCGTTTGGAACATCCGGTCCGGGCCCAATCAGGCAGGTCTTGGCATAAATCGCATTCTGAGTCAGATATAAATCCTTTACTGTGATACTGTATCCTCCGCTCTCCTGTTTTCCATATCCCACACAGATATATAGGTATTCTCCATCATTAAAGGTAAATTTAAACGGCGTTTCCTTTTTACTTTCAATAATCTGCAATAACTCTTCCGGTACATTTTCTTTTGCAACTACAGTCAGTTCCAAATCACGTACTTTCTCAGGTCCCGATTTTTCTTTCGCGCAGCCGGTCAAAAACACACAAATCAATAAAACCAGCCCTGTTAAAAAACAGCATTTTATTCTGCATCCCGAATGCTTTTTTCTGCAAATATCAGACATATTTCTTCATTCACTCAGTTTCTTTTTATTAAAAATATGTAAAATAGCAACTTACTATGACCTAAAAACTTGTCTTTATTTTCCATTTTTTATATAATTATGATACTTGGGTATAATGACTATATTTTTCATGCTTGATTTCTGTCATTTCGAATGTTTCTAAGATTTTGAATATTTCTGGTATCTCAAATTTATCTGAGATTT
>JAEDFR010000147.1 GCA_016297945.1 Lachnospiraceae bacterium
GATTCTGATAACAAAAATAACTTACTATACATATGCCAACTACTAATACAACACAGACTATGGTTCCTATCAATTTCATTCCTTTTTTCAACATGATTACGATTCCTTTCATAGATTTTCTTATATCTCTATCATAAAAGAATCTCACATATTGTCGACCAACTTATCTTTACGTATTTATATGAATTTTGTTGTGTTTAGTTGCATTAATCTGCTAATTTTAATCTCATCATTTGTATGCAAATAATCATTGAGCCGAGTCCGTAGCCCATCGGCGCAACATACCATAAATTTTCATTGATAAATATTGCTCCGAAAAAGCCCGACAAACACAACATCCCACATACTAACACGGTTACTTTTATAATAAGCTTTTGTTTATCTTTACTATTAGTTGCAAAACCGATGCATAAAAAGGCAAGGCCCACAAAGAATCCCCAAGCCAAATAATCTATCGCCATTTCCACCGATGGCCAAAAACCTATCCTGAAATACTCCGGAACATTTATCCCCTCACTTATCAGCCTTCTGGTAACGGTTATGTTCACAATATGAGCAACACTTGTCAATGCACAGGCGCAGGCCATAAATACCAACATTGCATTTTTATAGATTGCCGTAGCATTTACCAAATTACTCAACTCCAATAAGACCAAAAGCTCTACCGGAGCGCTGAGAAATGTCATTAACTCCCATATCGTTAATGCTGCTTCCTCTTTGGTGATCAGGAACAGCCCTACTGAAATAAAATATAAAATACAGGTGAAAACTCCTATAACAGATATTTTCTTTGTCATAATCAATACTCCTGAAAAATCAAATAATTGCCGTCACGATTGCTTCCGACAATTTGGTCTGTTACCGAATGGGGAATGCTCCAAAGTAGTAAAACGTAAACTCAGGCAGAGAGCTTATTTTTTCGTATTCACTATAGCTCCCGTTTTCACATTCAATCAGATAAACATATCTTCCCAGAGTGGTTTTTTCCGGGCGGTCATGAATACTGATAATCTGCAAATGACTTTTGGCAATTGCCTCAAGCAGTTTCGGCAAATCTCCGGCTTTTCCCGTAGCAGAAAACACCATACGGTCTGATTTCCCGGTGCCGGCTTCCTTCGTTGATAATATATAAAAGCGCGTTTTATTATCCTCGTTCTGCTGGATATTCTCTGAAAGAACAGACAATCCATAGACCTGTGCTGCACCAACTGATGCAATCGCAGCGCAGTCTCCGGCATCACCCTCCGAAACCATTTTGGCACCCTCAGCAGTGCTGGAAACCTCTACGATCTCTGCATTTGGGAGATTCTTTTGAAGCCAATCCTTGCCCTGAGTTATGCCTTGTTTGTGGGAATATACAATCCTGATATCCTGTAATTCAGTTCCTTGTGCCACCAAAAGCGCCTGACGGATCGGGAGTTCTACTTCCCCTTTAATCGTCAGATTTTCATGTGACAGTAGCTCATCAAGATAATCATAGACCGGTCCGCCAATCGTGTTCTCCTGCGGAATAACAGCATATTCGCAGTTGCCTTCAAGGAGCTGCAAAATCGCATCGTGGACAGTTTTTTGTGGCAGGTAATCACCCTCTGTTCCAAAAAACTGCCGTGTCGCTTCCTCCGTATATGTTCCTTCCGGGCCAAGGTAGCTTACTGTGCCGTCAAAAGTCGCAAGAATTCCACTGTTATCAACCGTTACTTCCGCTTGTTTAGAACCGCATCCGGTCATTGCAAGAACAGCCATCAGAATTACCGCCGTCAGGCGGAGTATTTTGTTCTTCACCTTGTTATGCTCCCTTTCTCTAAATCAAAAAGCAGTGGAAACCAAGTCCTACAAGTAGTATTGTTAAGTCACCGCAACCAACAATCAAACAGGATCGGCATTACCACAGCTTATGACAAGATTAACACTTGACCTTTCTTTTAGCAAGCGATTTATTATTCCTATATACCTCCATGTAAGCAGTGATACCTGAAAGAGCTTACCCACAAAAGTTATTGGTTTGACAATCTTTTCTTTAATCGAATAATGTTTTCCTCGATTCTTTTAATTGTATCCTCAAACACTTCATCACTCTGTCCTGAAGGATCATCTAATCCCCAATTTTCCGCATATTGACTTGAAACATTAGGGCAGCTCACATTACATCCCATAAAAATTACCACATCAGGCTCTGGAATATCTGTAATCAACTTATTATACTGTGTCTCCTCCATATCTATTCCATACAGTTTCTTCATCATACGAACTGCATCTTGATTGATCTGATCTTTCAGTTCCGTTCCTGCCGAATAGCTTTCAAACACATCCGAAGCCAGCTTCTTTCCCAATGCTTCTGCAATCTGGCTACGGCAGGCATTGTGTACACAAACAAATGCTACTTTGGGTTTCCCTACGCATTTATCATAATCTATAACAGGATACCATCCTTTACTCATTAAAGAACCTCCATTATTGATCTCTGCATCGTAAACTTACTCTCTTATAAATCTTTCAATTTTCTTCTGCTGTACATCTGGATTTAATTTTACGACCTGTTCCCGGATTTTTCATGACTTGACTTGGTATCCAAATCAGGCACTTCTCCTGTTTCCGGATTCACAGGACGGTCTACCTGAAACAAGGAACCATTCTTTGATTCTCGGTGCATTCACTTTCATCGCCTTCTCTGCCGTTAAACCGGAGACAGATTTCAATATCCCAGTTTATGCAACAGCTTTTCTACATCTGCTGCCTTAAGTACCTTTCCCATTGAAACAACTGTCTCATTGACAACCAGCCCCGGCATACTCATAACACCATATCCCATGACTTTCTCCAGATCAGTAATATATTCCACTTCTACGGACAAACCTGCATTTTTTACTGCTTCCTTTGTATTCTCGTATAGCTCATGACAGGCCTTGCAGCCGGAGCCAAGTACTTTGATACTTACCAAAGAATCTCCCACATCATTACAGCAACAGCTTTCTTTCTTCTTTCCAAAACTAAATAATCCCATTTCTAAGTCCTCCTTATATTAGCATTTTTCACTTTCTATATTAACAAATACTGAACCGCATTAAAGAAATATCCAACAATGATAATTCCTATCGTACAGATCGCAATAAATACCCCTAACAGCTTTGGTTTTACTGCTTTTTTTAGCATAATCATCGACGGCAGAGAAAGTGTAGTAACACCCATCATAAAAGAAAGCACAACGCCTAATCGAGCACCTTTGGCAAGCAATGCTTCTGCAATTGGAATACATCCAAATATATCTGCATACATCGGTACTCCGGCAATCGTGGCAATAATAACTCCAAATGGATTGCCGGTACCTAATACCTTTACGATAATATCCTCCGGTATCCAGTTATGAATGACTGCGCCGATCCCGACACCAACAAGCACATACGGAGCCACCTTCTTTGCAGTCGATACAACTTGTTCCCACGCATATTTTAGGCGGTCCTTTTTTGTAAGTTCTTCCTGTGGGACATCTATAGCTTTACCATTCCGGATAAATTCCTCTACCTGATCTTCCAAGTGCATTTTTTCTATTAAAGTTCCGCCTGCAACCGCAATAACAAGCCCCACAACTACATACACTATGGCAACTTTCCAGCCAAAAATACTCATAAGGAGTACCAGCGAGCCTAAATCTACCATAGGGGAAGATATGAGGAATGAAAATGTAACACCTAAAGGAAGTCCTGCACTGGTAAACCCCATGAATAATGGTATTGATGAACAGGAACAGAACGGCGTTACCGTTCCAAGAAGGGCAGCTATAATGTTCGCCCATATACCCTTAAATCCCCCTAATATTTTCTTGGTTCTCTCCGGTGGAAAATAGCTTTGAATATAGGAAATAATCAAAATCAGGAAGCCAAGCAGTACCATAATTTTGATCGTATCATAGATAAAAAACTGTATGCTTCCACCCACCTTGCCACTTGTGTCCAGTCCGACTGCGGTGAGACCGCTGCTGATAAGTCTGTTCAACCATTTCATTCCTAAAACTTCATTCTGAAAAAAATCCCAAATATTTCTTAACATGATAGTTTCTCCCCTTAACATTCAAAAATTGAAATATGTCAATATTTTATACTAAATATTAGTCGTGCGTATTTACACGACCGTATATTTATTTCGACTCATTTATCATTTCATCTACAATTTCTGTCACACATCTTTGTATTTTTCATGAACTCATTCAAATAATTCATTACATTTTCCAACCCGTCTTCTGAAATAGAGTAGTGCATCCACTTGCCTTCTTTTCTTCCAACCACAACACCTGAATCACATAAAATTTTCATGTGATGTGATAATGTCGGCTGCGTAATCTGCATTTCATCCAAGATACTGCAAGCGCATCTTTCTCCATCCCGTAGTAATTGCAAAATCTGTAATCTATTCTCATCGCAAAATGCCTTGAACATAGAAGCAATTTTTTTATTATCCATAGCTATATTACCTCATATTGATTTTTATCTATGTATTGTATGATATCGTATGCATAGACGTTTGTCAATATGTTGTAAAAATTCT
>JAEDFR010000148.1 GCA_016297945.1 Lachnospiraceae bacterium
GCAGATAAGGAAGGAATTCAGACAAGTGTTTCTGTGAATATTCCGGACAGTCTTTCAGTGGATGATATGGAATTGGCTATTACTATCAGCAATTTGCTGGAAAATGCGGTATATGCCTGCTTGAAACTTCCGGAAAAAAATCGCTATTTAAAAATGACAGCAAAATATAAAAACCAGCTGCTGTTAGAAATTGAGAATTCCTGTGAAGGCATGGTACCTTTGGACGAAGATGGACATCCCTTTTCTGATGAGAAGAATCATGGAATCGGAACCAGGAGTGTATTAGCTTTTATTAACAAAACAAACAGTGAGATTTATTATATTGCAGAAGAAAAAAGATTTAGAGTTCGAATGATTTTATGAGTACTTTAGAAAGTATGATAATAAAATCCAGTGTAAAAAAGGCCGGAATCCGTGTAATTCCGGTCTTTTTTTAGAAAATATGATATCTTCTGATTATGGAAAAGAGCAGCTTTGCCGGTAAAAGAAAGTTTTGGAATAAAGGGTGGAAGATATGATGCGAAACAGAGAGTATTTCGAAGTGCCAAATAAAAATGGAAATGTGTGGCCGGAGGATCTGTGTCCGGCATATACACCCAGAGAAGAAGCGATAGAAAGCCTGAAAGGCTGCTGGTATTGCCGATATGCTGATTTTCATTTGAAGGAAGAGAGAGCACTGGAAGTAGGGGTATGCAAATGGCCGCATAAAGTGGTATAAATATATTTGACTTGACAAATAAACGGTCGTTTACTAAAATATATGTAAACGACCGTTTATTTAGTGTGGAAAGGAAAGAAAAATGGATATTGAGATTGATATGAAACAATACGGTTTGTCGGAATCATTTAAAAAAGCAGCGGATCATTTTTCTGATTTGACGGTTTCTCGTGTGCTTTCACAGGAAAAGGGAATATATCGACTGATTTCTTCACAGGGAGAAAAATGGGGAGAGATATCCGGTCGATTTTATTATGACGTACAGGAAAAATCAGAATATCCGGCAGTAGGTGATTTTGTTATGGTGGACTGGAACAAAAGCGGAGGCAATGCCGTCATCCGTCATGTGCTTCCACGAAAAAGCAGTTTTATACGAAAAGCTGCCGGTGAAAAAAAGGAGGAGCAGATTGTTGCAGCAAATATTGATACGATATTTTTGTGTATGTCCATGAACAATGATTATAATTTGCGTCGATTGGAACGTTATCTTTCAATTGCCTGGAACAGTGGAGCAATGCCTGTTGTTATTCTGACAAAAGCGGATTTGTGCGAGGATTCGGAGAGCAAACGTATAGAAGTATCTTCTGTTGCCGCAGGTGTGGAGGTTCTGGTGACAAACGGAATGGAGAAGGATGGATATCAGCAGATTTTTCCATATATTGAAGATGGAAAAACAATTGCATTTATCGGTTCTTCAGGTGTGGGAAAGTCTACCTTAATTAACTGCCTGCTGGGTGAAAATTATATGGATACCAACGGACTTAGGAATGATGACAAAGGGCGGCATACCACAACCCATCGTGAACTGATTTTATTGCCATCCGGCGGTATGGTGATTGATACACCGGGAATGCGCGAATTGGGAATGTGGGATTCGGGGGATGGAATCCATCAGACATTTTCAGATATCGAAAAACTGGCACAGAGCTGTCGTTTTCGGGACTGTACCCATTCAGAAAGTGAACCTGGATGCGCGGTACAGGATGCGATAGCGTGCGGTGAGTTGTCGATGGATCGGCTTCTTTCGTATCAGAAGCTGATGAATGAAAATCATTATGTAGAAAATACACAAGGCTATCTGGCTGAGAAAAAGCAAAAGTTTAAGACTATTGCGAAAATAAATAAAAAGAATAGAAAAAGATAAAATTCTGAAAATATTCGAAATCCGTGTAAAACAGACCGAAATCCGTGTGGCTTCGGTCTTTCTTTTTAGAATGTGGTATACTTAAAACAATATTAAAGGATTGGGGGCAGAAAGATGATCTTTGATTTTATTCAAGCAGCTTTGCCGTGGGTAGCAATGGGACTTCTTCTTGCAGTGTTTTTTGCCAGAAATGCTTCAAAGAAAAAAGATGACAAGAGAGATAATTATGCAACAGAGGGAATGTGTCTTGGTATGTGTTTTGGAGTGGCAATAGGTTCTTCTTTTGGTAATAATACAGGTATTGGTATCTCTCTGGGAATGCTGATTGGTCTGGCGATTGGAACCTGCTTTAAAAAAGAAGGGGATGATACAGATGAAGATGAGCAGTAAAATAAAAATACTGGTTGCTTTTACTGTGTTGGTGCTTGTGTCCATAGTTTCTGCACTTTTCTATTCTAATCGGGAAGGTTTTGAAGGAAGCCGTATTAAAAATCCGGATTATTATTTGCTGGATATTAAGAGGATGAATGGGACAGATGTACATACATTGGAGTTGGAAGATGGTGACACTCTTCAGATTCAATTTCAAACGGTAAAAGGTTCTTTATACATGGAAATCCATGCGCCGGACGGAACCGTCATTTATCGTGGAGATGGGAAGGAAACCACTGATTTTACAGTAAATATCCAGGAAAAAGGTGCATATATGATAGTAGTTGTGGCCCGCAGGGCAAAAGGGATGATAGAAATTCAATGTGTGTAGAAAAAATGTATAATCTGGAAGATACGTCCAAGTTGCAATAAAAAATTAAAAAGGAGGAGAAATCAATATGGAAAAGAAATCAATTCATGAAATTGTATCTACTGTTTTTAAAGCATTGACTCTGGCTATGGGGGTGGCTGTTGTTGTGTTGTCCTGTCTTGGAAGTCTGGAAACACAAACGGCTGTTACTCTGCTTGGTATTGGCCTTTCATGCGCCGGAATCTCCATGCTGGATAAAAGATAATACGCAGAAAAAGAGTTATATAAGAAAGGGGAAGATCATTATGATTAAGAAATGGGAACTTTTAGTGAATAATATCAATGAAGGAAAATATACAGGGCGTGAAATCATGCTCACAGGTGCGGTTTTATTTTTGACCGGAACATTACTGGGAATGTTTTTTTCTCCGAAGAAATATCAGGTGATTGGCAGCCATAATGGAAATGGGAGCGGTAACGGAAATGAAGCTAAGGCGGAAAGTGAAAAAGGAAAGAATTAAAAATAGGAGAAATTTATGACAGTATCAATACGGACGTGGAAAACAACAGATGCGAAGTCGTTGGCCTCTGCACTGTCAAATAGGAAAGTACTGAATAATTTGCGGGATGGTCTGCCTTATCCTTACACGGAAAAGGATGCGCTTGATTATATTATTTCTATTCTGTCTTCAAATCCGAATGATACATTTGCCTATGCGATTGATGTGGATGGTATAGCAGTTGGAAGTATACAGACATCTTAGATTTGAAGATGTGGATAAGGAACAGACGGTGAATGGTCTTAGATTTACACCGATGAAATATGTGGAGTAGAGCCCATGGGAATGTGAGTGATCTCCTTTGTGAGAAATTAGCATAAATCTCCTTGGTCTTATGCACATGGTGTGGATTTACCATTTTTGTGTAGAATTATAATAATTCTGGTATTCTTCTATTTCTTTAATTCTTTTATAAAAGAAAGGGGTGTCATATGATATTTTTTCTTAAATGCCCTATGAAAATAAGAAAGATTATGAAATCCCACGGACAAGGAAACATCCAAAATTGAGGGGTTTCCCTGTTCGAACAGTTCCACCGATTTTTCCAGTCGCAAATTGTTGATGTATTCTACGCAGGTCATATTCATATGCTTTTTAAAAAAGCGCATAAAATGATAATCGCTAAAGTAGCACAGCTTCGCTAGGTCGGAGACGGAAATCGGTTCTGCGAAGTGCATTTCAATATAATCAAGTACATTTTTTAGCTTGTCGGAGGGTGTTCCGATGTCAGGAGAAGTGGTCTTTTCGCTATACTGAAGCAGCAGAAATACCGCCTTCAGAAAAAGGGATTTCAGGGCAAGCTCATATCCAATCACTGCTTCATCATACAATGAAGCAATCTGATTAGAAATTTTTCTAAGGGAAGCATATACAGGATGCTCCGGTGTTATCAGGTGGGGCATGGAAAACTCCTGATTCATCATTGGTGCAAGATAACGCGTGGAGCATATGTCTGTCGAATTTCCACCAAGAAAATTTAAATGAAATACATACGTTTCAGAAAATATCTTTTCGCTGGTACCACGCGAAATGGAATGAAGAAACAATGGAGGAATAAATACAATATCCCCTTCTTTTACCTCATAATCAATCAAATCAATCTGGTAGAAACAGTCCCCCTGTGTAATCAATGTAAGTTCCGCTTCCTCATGCCAATGAGTCGTAACCACGGGATAATCAGTTGAAAGTCTGGTAATATATTTTTGTACAGGAAAGAACGATTCACCATGTTTTGCATCTTCTTTTTGTTCTAAGGCAAGCGAATGCAACTTTTTCATAGTTTTTCTCCTTATCCGATGAACACTATTAAAATAGCAGTATTGTGTTATAGAATGAAAATATATTGCAAGATATTTTATAA
>JAEDFR010000149.1 GCA_016297945.1 Lachnospiraceae bacterium
CCGGTTTTACGAAAGGATTTTACCGTGGATGCCTATCAGATTTATCAGGCAAAGGTTTTGGGTGCATCCATGATTTTACTGATCTGTTCCTTGTTAGATGAGAATACGATCAGAGAATACATTGGTATTTGTGATACACTTGGATTATCGGCTTTAGTCGAGACACATGATGAAGATGAAATCGCCATGGCCGTTCGTGCCGGAGCCAGAATCATCGGTGTTAATAACCGTAACTTAAAGGATTTTACAGTGGATGTGCATAATAGCGAAAGACTTCGTAAGCTTGTTCCGGCTGATGTTTTGTTTATTGCAGAAAGCGGTATTCAGACAGCGGAAGATATCAAGGTGTTATATGATGCCGGGGTGAACGGTGTGCTCATCGGGGAGACTTTGATGCGTAGTCCGGATAAAAAAGCAATGTTAGAAGAATTGCGCAAGGGGTGTGCGAAGGGATGAGCCGGATAAAAATATGTGGATTAAAGCGCATCGAAGATGTGTATGCAGTAAACGAATTCAAACCGGATTATGTGGGCTTTATTTTTGCCGCCACAAAGCGTTTTGTATCGGATGAGTCAGCCGCCATAATGAAGGCAGCTCTCAATTCTGATATTCCGGCTGTTGGTGTATTTGTCAATGAACCCATTGCGCACATTGTAAAGCTGGTGCGTGAAAAAAGCATTGATATCATCCAATTACACGGACAGGAAGATTTGAATTATGTAAACCGACTAAGGGAAGCACTGACAAAAGAAGTTGGTTCGCAGGATAAGGGTGATACATCCAGAGTTCCCCTAATTAAAGTTGTTCGTATTGATGTGACTATGGATGAAAAGCATGCAACTGAAAAGTTGGCAGATGAAAAGACAGTAAATGAAAATGTATATGCCGCATGGAAAGAAAAACAGACAGAGATTAATCGAAAACTGATTTTAGAAGCAAAGAAATGTGAACCGGAATATCTGCTCTTTGATTCGAAAGTAAAAGGAATTCCCGGTGGCAGCGGACAGACATTTAATGTTGAGACGCTTCCGGATGATGAAGAAATCGGATTGCCTTACTTTTTGGCCGGTGGAATTGATTTATCCAATGTTGCGGATTTAATTGCATTTAAAAGCCCTTTTGGTATTGATGTAAGTTCTGCCGTAGAAACAGATGGCTTCAAGGATGCAGAAAAAATCAAAGCCATGATTGAAGCGGTCAGATATAGTAGCTGAAACGGTGATTTTAGAATCATGGAGAATAAAATAGCAGAGACACAAATTTAAAAATCATAATCATAAAGTTTTGAATTAGGAAAGGAGAAAACATGAGCGCAGGAAGATTTGGTGAATTTGGCGGACAATATGTTCCGGAAACATTGATGAACGCCGTACACGAGTTAGAAGAAGCTTATGAACATTACAAAAACAATCCGGAGTTTATCAAAGAACTGGATCAGTTGGAAAGAGAATATGCAGGAAGACCGTCTTTACTGTATTATGCGGAAAAGATGACAAAGGATTTAGGTGGCGCAAAGATTTATTTAAAGCGCGAAGATTTAAATCATACCGGCTCTCACAAAATCAACAATGTTTTGGGACAGGTACTGCTTGCAAAGAAAATGGGAAAAACCAGAGTTATTGCAGAAACAGGGGCAGGTCAGCATGGTGTTGCAACCGCAACGGCAGCAGCACTTATGGGTATGGAATGCGAAATCTTTATGGGAAAAGAAGATACCATACGTCAGGCGTTAAATGTATTCCGTATGGAGCTTTTGGGAGCAAAGGTGCATGCTGTGGAAAGCGGAACACAGACATTAAAAGATGCCGTAAATGAGGCAATGAGAGAGTGGACAAACAGGGTAGATGATACCCTTTATGTACTGGGCTCAGTTATGGGACCGCATCCGTTTCCGACGATTGTACGCGATTTTCAGAGTGTTATCGGTAAGGAAATCAAACAACAGATATTAGAAAAAGAGGGAAAGCTTCCGGACGCGGTTGTTGCCTGTGTGGGTGGCGGCAGTAATGCCATGGGTACATTTTATGAATTTATACCGGATAAAGAGGTGCAGTTAATTGGTTGTGAGGCAGCAGGGTTAGGCGTTGATAACCCGAAAAATGCTGCAACCATAGCTAATGGAAGTCTTGGAATTTTCCATGGAATGAAATCCTTGTTCTGTCAGAATGAATACGGTCAGATAGCACCGGTTTATTCAATTTCAGCAGGACTTGACTATCCCGGTATCGGACCGGAGCACGCTATGCTTCATGAGACGGGGAGAGCTGCGTATGTGCCGATTACGGATGAAGAAGCCGTTGCTGCATTTGAATACTTATCCAGAACCGAAGGTATCATTCCCGCAATCGAAAGTGCACATGCAGTTGCGCATGTGATGAAAATTGCAAAGAAAATGACAAGCGATCAGATTATCGTATGTACGGTTTCCGGTCGTGGAGATAAAGATGTGGCAGCCATTGCCAGATACAGGGGGGTTGAATTATATGAGTAGAATTGCAAAAGCCTTTGAAAACAAAAAAGCATTTATTGCGTTTGTAACCGGTGGAGATCCAACCCTTGATACGACTGAAAAATTATTGTATGCCATGGAAGATGCCGGAGCGGATTTGATTGAAATCGGAATTCCGTTTTCCGATCCGATTGCGGAAGGACCGGTAATTCAGGAAGCAAATGAAAGAGCGCTGGCTGCGGGATGTACGACCGATAGATTATTTGATACCGTAAAAAAAGCAAGAGAGCGCGTGACTGTTCCGCTTGTATACCTGACTTATGCCAATGCCATTTTCAAATATGGTAGTGAAAAGTTCATGCAACGTTGTGTGGAATGCGGTATTGACGGCATTATTGTGCCAGATGTTCCTTATGAAGAGAAGGAAGAGTTTTCCGGAGTTTGTGAATCCTATGGTATTGATTTGATTACCATGGTTGCGCCCACTTCCAATGACCGGATAAAGATGATTGCAAAAGATGCCAAGGGTTTTGTCTACTGCGTATCTTCGATGGGAGTTACCGGTGTCAGACAGG
The DNA here is from genome assembly GCA_016297945.1 of Lachnospiraceae bacterium. GTDB lineage: Bacteria > Bacillota > Clostridia > Lachnospirales > Lachnospiraceae > UBA2882. The sequence continues at coordinate 3,025 of JAEDFR010000149.1, forward strand.
AAATTACAACTGATATTGGCAGTATTGTGAAGCTTGTAAAAGAAGTAACAGACACTCCGGTGGCAATCGGTTTTGGAATTGCTACACCCGAGCAGGCAGAAAAAATGGCGTCTTTGTCTGATGGTGCCATTGTAGGCTCTGCGATTGTGAAGTTAGTAGCAAAACATGGAAAAGAAGCACCTCGTTTTGTGGCAGAGTATGTCAAATCCATGAAAGAAGCCGTAAAAAGAGCGGAGAAGTGATTTGCTAATAATTTGAATCGAAATCGAATTGTTCAATTTAGTTTATATGCATATTGTCTATTCGGTGATGTGTTGACATTTGATTTACTTTGTTGTATGATAATAACGCTTTAGCGATTTAAAGTTTAGTAGTTTAAAGCGACGAATTGTGGAGGATTTATCATGAGCAAAGCAAAAGAAAGAACTCTTATGAATTACAGCCCGGATTTGAAGGTTTTGGATTGCACCTTAAGAGATGGAGGACTTGTTAATAATTTTGGATTTACCGATGAATTTGTAAAAGATTTGTATGAAGCAAATATCAAAGCCGGCGTTGACTATATGGAATTTGGCTATAAGGCATCAAAAGAAATTTTTGATCCGAAAGAGTTTGGAAAATGGAAATTCTGTAATGAAGAAGATATACGTGCCATTGTCGGTGAAAATGATTCACCTTTGAAAATATCCGTTATGGCGGATGTCGGACGGTGTGATTACAAAAAGGATATTCTGCCAAAGAGTGAAAGCGTGATTGACATGATTCGCGTGGCAACCTATATTCATCAGATTCCTGCAGCGATTGAGATGATTGAGGATTTCAAGAAAAAGGGTTATGAGGTTACGGTCAATATCATGGCAGTTTCCAAAGTAAACAGTGATGACTTGGAAGCCGGATTGGAACTTCTTGCAAACAGCAGTGTTGATGTCATTTATCTGGTAGACAGCTTTGGCTATTTTTACCCTGAACAGATCACAAAATTTGCACAAAAATATGTGAAAATTGCAGAAGAACATGGAAAAACCGTCGGTATCCATACACACAACAACCAACAGTTGGCGTTTGCTAACACGATTGAGGCTATCAGAAATGGTGTCTGTCTGTTAGACGCTACGGTAAGCGGTATGGGACGCGGTGCCGGCAACTGCTATATGGAATCCTTGTTGACTTTCTTAAAAAATCCCAAGTACAATGTAAGATCGATTATTCAAGTTGTGGAAAAACATATTTTAAAAATCAAAGAAGAAGGCGCTGTATGGGGTTATGATATTCCTTATCTTTTGACCGGTATTTTAAACAGTCATCCTTCGACTGCCATAAAGTTCATTAAAGATAAACGCACGGACTATAACCGCCTGATGCAGGAACTTATGGATATGGAATAATGAAAAACACCCTTTTCGGATTTGTATTTCTGCTATTTATAAGCAGAAAGTGCGATATATGGTTTTTTTGACCTTAGATGCAGACTTTTATCTCTGCCATCG
>JAEDFR010000150.1 GCA_016297945.1 Lachnospiraceae bacterium
CAGGTATCGTATTTCTTGATATCCTGAGCAATCTGGAACGTATATCCGATCATGCAGTCAATATCGCAGAATATGTGGAGGCAGAAAAGGTATCTGCTTAAATGAAAGAAATAGGTCTTATGTTTTGAAGCATAAGACCTGTTTTTTATGTCACAGTAATTATATTCGTATCAGATTTACATATTTTTATTTAGAATTATTTTGTTGAGCTTTTTTCCACAGTTCAGCCATTTCTTTAGGTGTTTCCTGCATCCCTCTCTTGAACCATTCTTCAATCCAGCCATATAGTCCATAGGAAAAATAAGCTGTTGTGTAAGCAACGATATTTATTTGCTCAGGTTTAGGGCCACAGGCTTCTTTGATACTTTTCAGATTGAGATGAGCCAATCCCTGTTTATACAGCATCATACAAAGCTCACGGTGTTCATAATAGTGTTCAAAAACAGCCTCTACTAAATTAAAATCTGGTTTTTTAATGGCTTCAATCCACCAGTTATCTAAAAGTGTTTTTAAATGTCTGCTGATTACGTCTTCCTTGCTTGCAAAATTACGGTAGAAAGATGCTCTGCCAACACCTGCTTCATCACAGATCTGGCTGATGGATATTTCATTAAGATTCTGTTTCTGCATCAGTTTCAGAACGGCCGCGGTGATATGTTTGACTACATATAGATTACGACCTTCATTGCTCATAGGTGATACAGTTTGCTCTGTTTGTCTCATTTTTTGACCTCCCATTGACAGCGAATGTATACGCTGATACAATTATTACGCCGATACAAATGTATTATCGATAAAGGCTATTATATTCCGGAATAAAACAGATGTCAACAAGAAAGGATGGGACAGATAAAGATGTCGATTATGACAAAACGAATAATTATTCTGGCAGTGATTATCATTGTTGCAGCCGTATTAGGGCGATTGGCTGTCAGGGCTTTTTTGAATTTCCTTCTGGGAGGAACTCTGTTTGGAGGTAATTTCCTGTGAAAAAGAATGAAAAGAGGGGGACGCATAAAGTGTTGTGGGGATTTATCTATGTTATTACATTTATTGCAGTATTTATCATATCTGTAGTTGTCAAGCTGACTTCTGATCCATTTCACGGTGCGTATCAGGTAAAGTGGAATGATGCCATGGGAACAATTTATACGGATGTACCTTATGGTGAGGGAGAAAAAAATAAGTTTGACCTTTATGTTCCGGCAGACAATACCAAAGAAAGCTACGGGTTGATTGTTTACATTCATGCCGGAGGATTTACCTCCGGAGACAAAAGTGACGATGCCAAGATACTGAAGTGGCTCTGTTCCAAGGGGTATGTTGCGGCGGGAATAAATTATACATTGCGGACAGAGGAAAATAATGTATCTGTTTACTCGCAGTCTCTGGAAATTAAAGAAGCCATGCCTTATGTTGTGGAGGAAGCGGAAAAGCTTGGATATAAACTGGACAAAATGGCAGTCTCAGGAGGAAGTGCAGGCGGAACTCTCGCACTTTTGTATGCTTACCGCGATGCAGACACCTCTCCTGTGCCTGTAACGATGGTTTTTGAAAGTGTCGGACCGGCTAGTTTTTATCACGAGGATTGGATGTCTTATGGTCTCGATAAAAGTCCGGAAGCTGCAGCAGGTCTGTTCAGCGTCATGTCCGGAAATACCATCACGCCAGAGATGATTGAAGAAAAAAGCTATTATGATGAAGTCAAGAATATTTCTGCGGATATGTGGGTCAATGAGAATACTGTGCCGACCTTGATCGCCTACGGGACAAAGGACAAGGTTTGCCCTTTTGGCACAGTAAGGCACCTGGTAGAAGCCCTTGAAAAGAACAATGTTCCTTATGATTATATTGAATGTCCTCACTCTGGTCATGGACTGCAGAATGATAATAAGCTGTATGCATCCTATATGGAAAAACTGAACGAATATTTGGACAGATATCTCCCTGTCAGTTCCTGACAACATACTTAGAAAGGCTAAAGGGAAATGAAAATATTAAAGAAAACTTTGTTGATTATCCTTGTTGTGCTGCTTGCATTGATTGTTTTGGTTACTATATTCTTGATTTACAATGCAAAGAAGCCTGCTGCACCTGAGAATTATACAGAAACAGTGGAAACCGGTGGTGAGATCGAAGCAAAATATATGGCGAAGGGTACATATGAGATTTCATTTTTTGAGGAACCGGTTTTACAGGGCTTCGGAAAGTACAGGATCTATTATCCGACTGAATTGGAGAATGCAGACAAAATTTATCCTGTTGTTGTCGTCGCAAATGGAAGTGGTTGTAAAGCATCCAAATATCCTTCATTGTTTGAACATCTGGCATCCTGGGGGTTCATTGTGATCGGAACAGAAGAAGAATATGATTGGAACGGCTTCGCATCGGAGATGTGTTTACGTCACCTGATTCGTCTCAATGAGATTGAAATTGTTAACGACAAGGAGAATCCTTTACGTGGAAAAATTGATTTGGATAATGTGGGGATTACGGGGCACAGCCAGGGCGGTGTGGGTGTAATCAACGCAATTACAGTCCAGGAGCACAAGGACTTTTATAAAGCTGCAGTATCATTGTCGCCTACCAATAAAGAGCTGGCTCACAATCTTGAATGGGACTACGATGCGGCAAAAATCGAAATGCCTATATTGTTGATGTCCGGTGATAACGACTGGGTTGTCACTAAGGAACAATTTGAGAGTATTTATAATGATATATCTGCTGAAAAATGTATGGCACGAAGGACAGACACTGAACACGGCCCTATGCTTTATTCCGGGGATGGATATGTGACCGCCTGGTTTATGTACTGGCTGCAGGGCAATGAATACGCAGGCAAGGCATTTCTTGGTGAGAATCCGGAAATTCTTTCGAACACAAACTGGAAGGATGTCAAAACATCTTTCAATAATGTGAGTGAGGGTAATATAAAATGAAACCGATAACAAAGAAAATATTTAAAATTACGGCAATTATTTTGATCATATTGATGCTGTTGATATCAGGAGCAGTATTATGGCTGATAAGTTTTCTGAAATCCGGACTGGGAGATCACTGGAAAGATTACGCAAAAGCATTTACCATGCAGACAAAGGCGAGTAAGGATCTGCCTCCTCTGGATTATGTTAAAAACTATAGAACAGATGTCCGGTTTATCAACAAAAAAGGTACTGTGGAAAGCCGTCCGATTCAGCTGTATATCCCGGAAAATATACCTGAGCCTATGCCGTTGATTTATGTTCCACATTATGAAATGTCATCAGATTCTGTTGAACTAAGAAGATATCTGGAAAAAGGATGGGCAGTTGCCTCCCCTTCTGGTGTGAAAAGCAGACACAATGGTCTGCTTACGGACGATGATCTGGTATTTAACAATGCGGCCTTCTATACTTTGCGGCACATGGAGGAGTTTGATACACAGCGTATTGCTCTTGTAGGAGGAAGTGCGGGTGGCTACACAACGCTTATGCTCAATGCTCTGCAGATGGGAAACTGTGCATCGATTGCAAATTCACCAATTGCAAATGTTTATTTTAATTTCTATCAATATTTTCAAATGGCAAGTCGATCAGACGCACCATTTTTTCTGAGGCTTGTAAGGGGCTCTTTTCATCCGGTTCTGGATAATTTTCCTAATGCGGATGATATCGGCAGATGGGAGGCCTTTTCTGCTGTGGGACTTGCAAACTGTTTTGGCAGTCCTTTTTTGATTACGCATGCGACTTCGGATGTACTTGTTCCTGTGGATCAGATTACGAGAGAATTTACTTATGATCATGAAGGCAGTTCTATGCCGGATGGGTACTCTACCCGACTGGATCCAAACAATCCCGGGGTGCTTGGTCATTCGCTGGCAGATGAACTTCCCGCGGAACAGATTCATGTGGAGCATATCGTCATTGATGATCCGGATAAAAATTTTGATTTGCCCTTTTGTGCAGATAAGCTGTTTAATATAGACATCTATGATGACGGTCCTACAGAATCATATGGCAGTCACAGTGCCTCTGCGGGAACTGGTATTCATGATGATACACTTTACCTTGAAGCTATGTTTGAACGCGGTTTGGCACAGAATGAGATTCTTACCGGCGAAAAATTGCTTCTTCTGTTAGAACGTTATATGGGTGAAAGCATCCAACTTCCGCCACATGAAGGCATTGATGATAATGTTTATGGTTCGCTTGCAATCTACCGTAAGGAAATCGTTGAAGAACTTTCCTGTTGGGCAAATAATCATTCTGTCGAAGAACTAAATAGGATTGGGTTGGACGCTATAGCAGGTATTGAAAATAAGAAGAAAAAAATTCAATACGTAAAAGAGTGGGAACAACTTCAGAATTCACTTATTATTTATTGAAAAACGTCTGGAATTATACAATGTAATAACAAAGAATACAATGTTTTATAACTTGAAGTATAATTTAGTAATACTTTATAAGCAGATATTCCTGAATAAATGTAATTAATGCCTTGCTCGCTGAGGATAAAAAA
>JAEDFR010000151.1 GCA_016297945.1 Lachnospiraceae bacterium
CTGTTTATATATGCCGGTTCGGCTCAGTTTTTGGCAGTGGAATTATTGGCGGCAGGTGCAACATTCGTACATGTTGCGTTGCTGACTTTTTTGCTGAATTTCAGACATTTGTTTTACGGCTTGTCAATGATAGAAAAATACCGGGGAACGGGAATCCGGAAGATCTATTTGATATTTGGACTGACGGATGAAACCTATGCACTTTTGACGGGGTACAAAACACCGGAAGGATTGGACGATAAAACCTATTATTTCGCAGTAACGCTAATGAATCAATTGTATTGGATTTTGGGCTGCGTTGTTGGCTCTGTGGCAGGAAGCATCCTTCCATTTAATACAACCGGTATTGATTTTGCAATGACCTCCCTTTTTGCAGTACTGGTTGTTGAACAGTGGAAAACACATAAAAATCACATTCCGGCAATTTTGGGGTTTGCAATAACCATTGCATCACTGTATATCTTTGGAGCGGATAGTTTTTTGATACCGGCACTTATTGTGATGTCTGTTTTGCTGCTGAGTCTGAAAGGTACTTTAAATTGGGAGGAAATCAATGAATGATAAATATATAAGTATGATGATTGCTGTAATGGCAATTGTAACAATAGTGCTCAGGTTCTTGCCATTTATTGTATTTGACCATGGGGAACAATTACCAGAATGGATTACTTATTTAGGAAAAGTTTTACCACCGGCAATAATGAGCATGCTCTTGGTATATTGTTTAAGAAATATAAATCTTGTTGAAGGCAATCATGGATTTCCGGAAGTGATATGTGTAGGAATTGCAATGCTAATGCACAATTGGAAACGAAACACTTTGTTAAGTATTGGTGTAAGTACGCTTTTATACATGATAATTATACAAAGCGGAATGTAGGAATCGCAAAAGCCAATGAGGTTTAACATTATAAAATTGAAAAAAGCCATGGGGACAATAAAAAGACCGCTGAACACCGTCCCCATTGGAACGAGGTAATATTGATTCGAATGAAAAAGTATAATTATATTGATTTTATGAAAACAATGGCAATGTTTATGGTGATCGTAGCTCATTGTACCTTGTTTTTTAGTGATAATGAATTTTGGCCGATAAAAGCAGATCAGGAAAGCGTATTATTGCGATGGATCTGTAATTTTGTCGTGTTGTCGGTAGTTCCGATTTTTACTTTTGCTGCGGGTTTTCTTCTGCAGTTGTCCCTGCAAAAGAATAAAGACAGTATGGCTGGTTTGATTAGAAAGAAAGCGGTTCGGCTGCTTATTCCTTATTATATATATGGAACATTATGGCTTGTTCCAACCTATACTTTTTTCGATATACCAAGTTATGGACGAGATAAGGGAGCTTCGCTTATAGAGGGTTATAAAGCAATGGCGTTAGGGGAGTTCTCTGATGTTGCCTGGTTTCTTCTGATGTTATTCTGGATTACATTGGTATGGATTCTGTTAAAAGGACTGTTGAAAAAAGAAAATTTGGTTTATGGAGCAATTGTTTCGTTTATATTATTTTTTATTGTACATATCTGTTTGACAGAAGTATATTATTTTAAAATATCTCAAATCTATGTCGTTGTGTTTTTTGCCGGAGCAGCATTTTTCTATATATCGGATGTGATTTATAATAATGTCTCAAAATGGATCTTAATTGTCGGGTCTCTGATCGGCATTGCAGTTTGTGTGTGTTTAGCGCAGATCTCAACAAAAATATCCAGTGTTGAGTATATATTAAGGGTTGTTATTCCGGTAATCTTCGCATTTTTTGCCATGGGATTATGCCGAACAAAAGCGATAGGCAAGCTGGAAGAAACAGCGGTTTATAAGTGGTTTCGAAAGAATAGTCTTTACATATATCTGCTTCAGGCACCGGGAGTATATATTGTATTTAAAATAGTATACCCGCTTATCGGCTCCCACGCAGTGCTCTGTTTTTTGGTGATGTTTACATTAACGACATTAATAGATGTGATATTAACATCGATTTATGTGTTTATTAAAAAAAGAATAACCAGTGGGTAACCAATGGGGACGGAGTTTTTGGCTCATGAGTGCATGTTAACATTTCAAATTTGAAAGAAGCCATGTGGGACAATAAAAAAGCCATTAACTCCGTCCCCATTATTGCATTCTACCAGAATTTTGATAAAATACAGATATAGCAGAGAAAAATACGTAAGAGAAAATGATATACAAAAGCCAAACATTCCGAAGCTGGAACGAACATGATGATAGAGCAGACAAAAGAAATATCTGCTTATTTAGTCAACTGCCTATGCAGGGAAAGCGAGAGATGAATGGCAAAAGAAAACAGAGAACATAAAGACAGTGTATTTACAGATTTGTTTACTTATGATGAGACAGCACGGAAAAATGTACTGGAACTGTATAATGCATTATTTGATACCGATTATACGGATGAAGAAATGATTAGGTTGGTTTCTTTGGAAAAGGTATTATTCATGAATTTTAAAAATGATGTTGCGTTTATGGTTGGAGATCGCAGGATTGTCTTAAGTGAGCATCAGAGTACTATAAATTTAAATCTTCCTTTGAGAAATCTTTTGTATATTGCAAGAGAGTATGAAAAAATCATTCCTGTAAAAGAACGGTACAAAAGTAATCTGTTGAAAATACCTACACCAGAATTTATTGTATTTTACAATGGAATCCGAGATTATCCAGTAGAAGAAAAATTAAGATTGTCTGCGGCATTTGCGGAGAAGGATGAAGAACCCGGTCTGGAATTAGTTGTGCCTGTAATTAATATTAATCCATCCAAACAACACAAAATTCTGGAAAAATGTCAGATTTTACAAGAATACAGTTCTTTTGTGGAAACAACGAGAAAGTATAAGGGAGATAAAAAACAATTGGAAAAAGCGGTAAGGGAATGTATACAAAAAGGAATTCTTGCAGATTATTTATCCAGAAAAAGCAGTGAGGTGGTAAATATGTTATTGGAAGAATACAGTTATGAAACCGATATAGAAGTACAAAGAGAAGAAGCAGCAGAAGCAGCAGCGAAAAAAGCTAGAGAAGCAGCGGAGAAAAAATTGATAGAATATGTGGAAAATATATCTGAAAGTTTTCAGATTTCTGCAGAGGAAGCCTGTGAGAAATTAAAGGAACCTTATGAGAAATATCTTGAAGCCAAAAAGAAATACATCTAAAGCTGAAAAGGTTTGAAGAACTATAAGAATAAGCTCTGCTATAATAAAATTACGTTCGCTCAGGTTGAAAAAGGTGATTCAAGATCATGGAATATATAAAAGCGACTGAAAAAGATATAGAACAAATCTTAATGATAGTTCAAAAGACAATACAGGAAATTTATCCGATATACTATACAAAAGAAGTTGTTAACTTTTTTTGCAAACTTCATTGCAAAGAAAGTATATCCGAGGATGTAAAAAACGGTCTTGTTGGTATTTTGCGAGAGGATCATATGATTGTGGGGACAGGTTGTTATAAGGACAATCATATTACAAGGGTATATGTTAAGCCTGAATGTCAAGGCAGGGGTTATGGAAGCTATATTATGAAATGCTTAGAAAATCAAATTAGTTTACAATATGATAAGGTATATTTAGATGCTTCATTGCCGGCGAGTCATTTATATGAGAAAAGGGGATATCAAACGATAAAGCACGAGAAGTGGAACGTAGAAAATGGAAAAATACTTGTATATGAAATTATGGTGAAATCATTGCCGCATACTTCAACTTGTATTTGCAGGGGCAGGATATAAAGTATCCTTTATGTTATGTAAAAGAAAAAATGTAATTTGGAGGAGGAGACTACCATGAGAAAGTGTATTCGTTGCGAATGTGAAATGAAAGAAAACTATGATGTTAAGGTCGAAGGCGGAGCTTATGGATTGAAAATCACGAAGCCGGGGATATTCAAGGATAATCTTGGAAAGGTTCATGCTGCTGTATGCCCTGAATGTGGGTATCTTGAATTATATTTGGAAGATACTGTTAAGATAAAGAAGTAGATAACTCGGGATTTGACAGGGTTGTGGAGTTATGATTGTTTTGATTAATACTATTTGTAAGAAATAAATAAAGAGAGCACAGAAGTAATTAACTGAACTTTTTGATATTCGTTCTTGTCTTTTCGCCTGCATTTTTTATTTTATATTTAGTGACTGGGTTTACGGATATGTATGGAATAGATCAGTGTTACAAAAAAGGTTTAAAAGGAGTAGTACCTTATGATATGTGGTGTAAAATATTGCGGAGGCTGTAATTCAAGATATAATCGAACTGCTTTTCTGGAACGGGTAAAGAATACATGTCCGGATGTGGAATTTCAGTATGTGCAGCCGGAAGCAGTATATCATCATTTACTGGTGATTTGTGGCTGTCCGTCAAAATGCGCAGATATATCAAAGATTCTTATAGATGGGAATATTTATATGATTTCGGAAGAAAATCAGTTTGAAAATTTGGTTGAAAAAATTAAAAAAACTGTTGACAC
>JAEDFR010000152.1 GCA_016297945.1 Lachnospiraceae bacterium
AACCCCATATATCGCACTTTCAGCACAAATATAGCGGGAACCCAAATCCGAAAAGAGTTTTGAATAAAATAAAAACCACCAATTTGGTGGTTTTTATTTTATCATTAAGAATGCTCCCAAATTTCCTCTTTTCCCTTGAGAAGCCCTATGCGAAAACAGATACTGCGGATTACAGCAGGTACAAATATCCGTCACCTCAATATGTTCATCCAAAACTCCGGCTTTTAGCAATGTATAATAGCATGCATTCCAAAGATTTAACTGATATTTTCCGTTTTCCTTTTTCATATATAATATCTTTTCCATTCCGTCCGGATATCCACAATCTGTCCCTGATGACACATCCGTCAAAAACACTTTTTGAAATTCTATTATTACATCTTCGCTGACTTCATAACAATCCTGACAAATGGAAGGTGCAATCGCAGCATAGATATCTTGGGGGGTCGAACCATAGGTCTGCTCCATTTTACGAACGGTTTTAAGTCCGATTTCCAACACCGTTCCCTTCCAGCCGGAATGACACAAGCCAATGGCTTTATGCACCGGATCAATCAAAAAAACAGGAACACAATCTGCATAAAAGGTAGACAAAGCCACCCCCGGAACATTGGTAATAAGCCCATCGATATCATGATACGGCAAGGGCTTCGTCAAACCGTTTCCCGCATCCTCTTTCGTAACAACATGAATATGGTCGGTATGCGTCTGATCGGATAACACAAACTGCTTAGGTGAAATCCCCAATATCTTTGCAATTCTTGAAAAATTTTCTAAAACAGCATCTTTTTCATCTCCTCTTGTAAAACTTAGATTCATAGATGAAAAAATGCCATCGCTAACTCCGCCGATGCGGGTTGAGAACAAGTGGGAAAAATCCGGTAATTGTTCCAGATTATGGAAAGTCAGATATTCCACACCGTCTACCTTATGTTGTATCATCGTCTGCACTTTTCGATCTTTCCGAATAACCGGAAAAAAGTCATTTTCAGTATTCCAATTCATCATATGCTCCATTTTCATCCAAATATTAAGCCATACAAAACGGAAATGCATCTTTAATCCAGGTAATTTTATTTCCACATATGGCTATTACATCAAATCTGCAAGGATGATTCAGTGAAATATTATGAAACGAATAATAAAACATGGCAACTCTGCATATCTGCCTCTGTTTATCCCGTCCTACTGCTTCCTGCGGAAATCCTTTGGAAACATTTTTGCGATATTTTACTTCTATAAAAAGTAAAACACCATCCTTACTTCCTACGATATCAATTTCACCTTGTCTGATACAAAAATTGCGCTGTAAAATCAAAACTCCCTGTTGTTTTAAATAATTACATGCCATATCCTCATAAATATTTCCAATTTTTCTGTCGTTTTGCATACAATTCCTCTATGCAAAATCTCTCCATCCCCGAATGCTAAAATTCTTTTTATCCCATACCATTGAGCACAAGCAATTTTATCAAATATAAGATAAATAAATGGACCGGATAAAAGAAATAAAATACGTATTTAAATTTTAATCCTCTTTCACCATTATATTTGCTAACCAAAAATACATCTACAAAACTGGTAAATTCCAATAACTGTCCGATTGTTAACGTAATGCAACCTGCAAGCATGGAAGCAACATTTGATTTTTTCCGGAAAACAAACATCAATACAATCGTTGCCACGCCAAGTGCTCCGTAGTCTGTACGCAATAATGTAGTCATAGCAAGCCCCAACAAAAGGATGGGAAGTCTCGTATACCATTTCTTTGTCTGATTCAGTCCCCAGATTGTCAACAATCCTAAAAATAAGGTAAAATAAACATTCTGATAAGAAAACTCCGGCAGATAATTATCTGTTAATCCCAAAGCCAGATCAAACGGTATTTCAGAAATCAGCGCAAAAAGAAATAACCGAAAGGCATAACGCGTTCTGCTTTTTGTGTAAAAGAATCCTTCCACAAGCAAAAAACAAAACAACGGAAATCCCAAACGACCAATCAATCGCATGACCATATCTATAAAATAAATCACTTTTGTCATTGTTGTTTCCGTAGGTGCAAGAACAAACATGTTGATCATGCGATTATATAATCCAACTTTTAGTAAATATCCATCCAAAACAACTGCAGCAATATGATCAATAAACATCGTAATAATCGCAATAATTTTTAAGGTACTTCCCGGTATTCCCTTTCTTACATTCTGTTCTATACTAACATTCTGTTCTAAACTCATTTTACTTTTCCCTATTTTATTCTTATATTTCAATTCAAATTTATTTTAGTTGATAGATATTGCAACAATACATATCGCAAGGATTTTCAGTGCAATTTTGCTGATTTTTCTTTCATTGCTACATTTTTCATTCATACGTTTATACATCTTATTCATATCCTATGTATTCTTTGCATCGATTTTTGCCTTGATTTTGTCCATGCGATCCACAAACACCAAAATCTCTGCAACTACTTCGTATAACTCAACCGGTATCAAGTCACCAATTTCCAGTTTTGACAGCGTTTTGGCAAGATCATCATCACGGTGAATGGGTACATCTGCCTCTTTTGCCTTTTCTATAATGCGTTCTGCTAATGCCCCCGTTCCGGAAGCAATTACTTTGGGTGCATCTTCATTTGGATCATAGGATAAGGCTATGGCCTGTTTTGTTTTTTTCTTTTTTTCATCCATACTGACACCTCTTATGCCCTTGCATCAAACGAAACCTTTGAGATTGGGACACTTCCCTGTCCAAGCTGTTTTTCCATTTCCTGTATCACGGAAGTTTCTTCTTCTTTTACCGATACTGTCGCCTGTAACGTATAACCACGTTTTTCTAAACGCTCATTCAATAATGTAATGTTTTTCAAAAGAAAATCCAAAACGGAATCATCCTGCACTTTAAAATTCGTAGATACTTTTTCGTTTTGCATGGTCACATAACAGTCCACACTTCCTAAATGCTCCATATCCAGATGCAGATATGCACTCACTGATCCGTCCTCTGATGATAAATTCTTTTTATTGGTATAGACATATAAATCACCGTTTGCATTGCTGTCACTCATTTTCAAAAGTATCTGTACATAAGCAAAAGTCTGATTTAATTGATTCATAAAATCAATATTTTGAGATAATTGATTCGCTTTTTGCGTTAAGGAAGCATCTTTTCCCAAAAGCGTCTCTGCCAATTGTGCCAACCTGGAAGTCTGGAGACGCAACTGTTCATAAAACGATCCCATTCTGTCTTTGTCTGCAACCTCTTCCGGCTTTAACAACCATTCCTCTTCCAGTGTATTTTGCAACAATTTTCCGATTTCCGGTTCAGATAGAATTTTTGCGTCCAGTTGTTTATTCTGCAGTAAGTCTGATATCAGCTTTAATACATCCTTTGTACTTGGATTTTCTGTTTTCCCCATTGTCTGCAACAATCGTTTTATCTGTTCATCCATATTAACATCAGGATTTTTACCATCCACCTGTTTTTCCTCTGACAATATCTCTATCAGTTTGCCATCTTCCGGATTAATTGTTCCATCTTCCTGTTGTTGGTTCAAACCAGACGGATCTTTAAAATGCTCCAAAATCTGTTTGAAAATATCCCTAAGGAAGGACTGATCTAATGGATTTGCTACATTACCTTGTTGTGCAGTGAAAGCCATTGGTTGCATACTGTCGGATGTATCTTTGAAAATAATCTCTTTTGGGATATCCTCCATAGAATTCGGCATTTCTGCTCCTGCGTCCGTCAGCAAAGATACCACTTCAGAAAACAGAGCAACAGTTGATGATTTATTTCCCTCTGAAATACCGGAAAAATAATTAGACAAATCTTTCGTAATATCCTGTATACTTCCTAGTAACTGATGATTCATCATTTCATAAGAACGTAAAGATTCTGCATTCATTTCATTGATATCCAAATTCATCTGGGAAAGTCTTACAACCATTCCGGTGTCCAGATTAGGATTGGAGGCTACTGACCGATACATTGCCTGCAACGAACCTTTATCAATCCCCATGCCCTGTTCCATCATATGAGTCACCATGGATACCGAGCTTTCATTTATCGGTAAAGAAGCTGCCTGCAGCGCTTTCTCCACACTGGGACTGGAAACCATAAAATTTGTAAATAATGGGCTTAATGCGATCTGATGATTGTGATTGGAAGCGACAAAAAACGAGACCTGACTGCCGGGGTCTAATACAACATTTCCTCTTAATGCTGCCGTTATCGTAGTTTCATCGGCTAACTGAATCGTAACATTGCCATTTTCCACGGAAATGACCTGTCCGGAAATATTGCTCCCGGGCATCATATTCATAATGGCACGGGATGAATTAGAAGATACGAGTGCACCAGAATCCAAGTCATTCGGTACTGAATGACTGGAGTTCGAAATATTCTGATTTGTTATATTCTGATTTGCCAGATTTTGATTTTGAAACAAACCGGAAAAATTAAGATTCATAA
>JAEDFR010000153.1 GCA_016297945.1 Lachnospiraceae bacterium
AAAGTAAAATAATTCAAACTTCCCATACTGAAAATGGACGTCGCTTCTTGAAAACTTTATATTCTTGACGATTAAATACACTTAAGGCGATTGCAGATTATTTTGAAGTATCAATGGATGATTTGGTCAATTACAGTGAAAAGGAGACTGGGCTTGGTGTACCGCCAAAGGAAAAACATCTTTTTAGCATGGTGCAAATGGGAGATAAGGGACAGATTGTAATTCCTGCAAAGGCGAGGAAAATATTTGACCTGAAACCTGGAGATGAGGCACAGGGATTGGTGATTATGAAAGAAGAGGGATTTCTTTTCATGATAGAAGCATTTCGTTCTACAAAATGAGGCTTGGAAGGAAAAAATGAACATGGAATATAAGATTAGATTAGTAGCTGAAGACATAGGTGAGGTATTTGATGAGATTCAATCAAGTCCTGTTATGGAAAATCTATGGAAAGCTTATCAAAAAAATTATTCTTACGCTGATGATTTATCTTGGCATACAGTTATGGATGCTGTTCGGGTTCTATATCAAACAGTGTATGCTGAAAGGAATGGGACGCATGATTAAAATATTATTAATTGAAGATGATACCATGATTGCTTCAGGAATTTGTTATGCACTTGAAAAGGAAGGCTATGAGACATATCATGTCACAACGATTGCAGATACCAGAAAATTAGTTGGAGATCATAAATTTGATTTGGCAATCATAGATATGCAGCTTCCGGATGGAACCGGATTTGACGTGAGTGACCTGTTGAAAAACACTAATACATCCGTTATTTTCCTGACGGTTGTGGATGATGAAAATACGATCGTTAAAGCATTTGATGATGGTGCACAGGATTATATTGTAAAGCCTTTCCGAATAAGAGAACTTCTGGCGAGAGTTCGACGTATCATGTCTGCAAAAAGCAATCATGTAAAAAATGATAATGTTATCCGTATAGGACAGGTAATGATCCATACAGATGAGGCAAAAGTTTTTGTGAATGACAGTACCATTGAACTTACAGCATTGGAATACCGGTTGCTGCTCATTTTCGCAAATAATAAAGGGGTTCTGTTATCCAGACAGCAGATTCTGGATAAAATATGGGACATTGACGGGAACTTTGTTGAGGATAACACCCTTACTGTTTATGTGAAACGATTGCGGGAGAAACTTGGCGAAGCGATAAACATTGAAACGGTGAGAGGAATGGGCTATCGTGTGGATTAAGAAAAAGAAAGTAGAACAGTTGTCGGAGTTTGTGAAAGGCTATATTTCGGGGGAAGAACTTGATATACGTGATAATAGAGAAGGCGCTTTTAATATTCTGAAAAATGATATCTATTCTCTTGTCAATAAGAAAAATGAACAGATCAAGGTTATTGAATCGGAAAGAGATAACCTTTCTGATTATATGGCGGATATATCCCATCAGCTCAAAACTCCCATTACTTCTATGATGATTATGGCAGATTTACTGGAAGAGGCAGAGCCAGGAAAACAGGCAGAGTTCATTCATTATATTCAAGTTTCATTGAATAAGATGGAGTGGCTGGTAGGGGCACTTCTTAAGATGGCTAAGCTGGATGCCCATGCGATTGATTTTATCAAAAAGGATATCAATACATCGGAACTTCTTGAAGCTGTAAAGCCTTCCGTTGCGATACTTCTTGATGTCAATAATCAGACGTTAAAATTGAAACGTGATTGTGTCATACATTGTGATAAACGATGGACAGTTGAGGCACTTACGAATATTATTAAAAATGCCATTGAATATTCATCAAAAGACAGCGTTATTGTGGTAGACAGTGGGGAAAATCCCATGTATAGATGGATTTCAGTAAAAGACAGTGGTTTGGGAATGGACAAGACAGAGTATGCAGCCCTCTTTAAAAGATTTGAGAATTCCACGAATGAAAATGGTTTTGGAATTGGAATGCCACTAGCACTATCGATTGTAAAGGGACAGGGAGGAGATATTGATGTTGACTTTGGTGGAGATGGACAAGGGACAACATTTATCATGAAGTTTTTTAAGTGACAAAATCGTCACAATAAATTTATTTATAGTCACGAAACAGTCATTTTGTATTGTTAGTATGAATGGCAGATAATCAAAAAGGAGGATAACACAATGGCTGTTTTGGAAGTAAAAGAATTAACAAAGAAATATGGTCAGGGTGAGTCGGAAGTAATCGCACTTGATCATGTTTCTTTTTCCGTTGAAAGAGGAGAATTTGTTGCTATCATCGGTGCTTCCGGTTCCGGAAAGTCTACACTAATGAATATGATTGGAGGAATCGATCATCCAACAAGTGGTTCTGTCGTAATCGAAGGAAACGATATTTCATCAATGAATGAGGATGAGCTTGCAATATTCAGAAGAAGAAATCTCGGAATCATTTATCAGTTTTATAATCTGATTCCTACACTTACTGCAGAGGAAAATATTGCATTGCCTTGGAAACTTGATGGAAGAAAAGAGAATAAAGAGCGCCTGACAGAGATGGTGCATATGCTGGGTCTTGAGAAAAGAGCAAAACATCTTCCGGGTCAAATGTCAGGCGGTCAGCAGCAAAGAGTATCTATTGGAAGAGCATTAATTAATGAGCCGGCATTTATCCTTGCGGATGAGCCGACCGGGAACCTTGACAGCAAGACAAGCAAAGAAATTCTGGATATTTTAAAATTTGCTAACCAGAAATACAATCAGACAATTCTTCTGGTCACGCATGATGAAAAGATTGCTCTGCAGGCAGGACGTATCATCACAATCGGAGATGGTAAAATTGTAAAAGACGAGGTGATGAAGTAATGAAAATAACATCACAGCTCGCACTTAATCAAATCAAATTAAACAAAAAGAGAACGATTGCAAGTATCCTTGCAATATCTCTTTCTACAGCACTTGTTACGGCTGTCATGTGTTTTGCAACAAGTGGAAATAAGATGCTTACCGATTTCTTAGGACCAGGTTATGGGGATTATGCTGGTGCATATTCTGCAATCATTGCAGTACCGGCTCTGCTTATGGGACTTTTGATAGCATATATGTCGGTGACAGTCATATCGAATATTTTTGCAACCAGTGCAAATAAAAGAATTCAGGAATTTGGCATTTTAAAATGTGTAGGTGGAACAAAAAAACAGATCAAAGCGAGTGTCATTTACGAAAGTCTGTGGCTTAGTCTGATTGGTATTCCGCTGGGACTTATTTTAGGAACGCTGATTGGCTATATTGGGGTAAAAGTAACAGGACGTTTTGTCTCTGATATCAATGATATCGCCAAAAGTATCATCATGCGCCCGTTTTCCTTTTCACTATCGTTTTATATATCAGTATGGACCTATTTGGTGGCAGCGGTTTTTTCTTTTTTGATTGTACTTTCTTCTGCAAATAAACCGGCAAGGGCAGTCGCAAAACTTACTGCGATACAGTGTGTAAAGGGTATGGCAGCAAGCACAAATTTGCATGAAATTGAAGTAAAAGATGGCGGGGCTGAAAAAATTCTTGGATGTGAAGGGGCAATTGCTTATAAAAATATCAAAAGAAATAAGTACGGATATAAAGCAACCATTCGTGCATTGTCGCTAGGTGTTTTACTTCTTCTTTTGACAGGTGGGCTTTCCGGTCAGGCTAAGGAATTCATGGATTGGATGACTCCTGATTCTAAAGAAATGATGGTGGATTATTGTTCCATTCGTGATATACAAATTAATAAAAATACCGGAAAGGAAGAAGAAAAGATTGTAGCGCCGATTCCGGCTGTCACTTACAATGAAATAACAGACAAATTATCAGAATATGGTGCCACAGTTTATGGTGTGGGAAGTGATGCATGCACTTATCATGCATTGCTTGATAAGGATGTTCTTTCAGAAGAAATGTCACAGGCTCCGGACATTTTTGATGAGAATAAAGAGACAAAGGTTGAACTTGTAGCAGTTGATGAAAAACTTTATAAAAAATTATGCGACAGAGCTGGTGTTGCATATGGTAGTAATCTTCTGATAAATACTTATGAGTATAATGACAATGGAAGAATAAAAACGATAAATCCTTTTAAAGAAGATGTAACCGAAATCACAATGGTAAATACAGCAGACGAGAAACAGACAATTCGTGTTGGAGGAATTATAGATCAAGAAGATTTGAAAGAACAAGGCTTTCATGAGATGAACCCATATCCGGTCAGAATGGTCGTGCCTGACATTGATGCCAGATCTTTTTCTTGGTTCTGTATGCCGGATGATGAAGGGGTCTACACGGAATATGCCAGAAAGATTATGGATGAGTACTATCCGATTCTTACAGAGGATTCCTATGTGGAACAGGGATATACCGTAAGAATCGCCCGCGTAGATACCATGGTAAAAATGTTAAACGTCGCAATTGTTC
>JAEDFR010000154.1 GCA_016297945.1 Lachnospiraceae bacterium
CATAAACAGCTTCCACCAAATGCTATTCTCTCTGGATGTTTCCATCTAGACTACTCTTTTCCGTCATCGCTTTTCTTATGTTATTGAAATGGATTCTACCATAGCATCTTTCTATTGTCAACTCGAATAAGCCTTTGACTTATGTTTGTATGAGCCTTTGACTTATGTTTGACTTATGTTAAGGTCCTCCACCTTACATCTTTTTTGCGCAGGTTCATCCTATTATCTTAAGCAATTATTTAGTGCCGCCTGAATCCGGGGCTCCATTTCCTGAATGTACTGAATCCTATGAATTGTGTTTCTCACCTCGGAAATACCTAATTCTCTTTCTGCTTCATCCATACAGTTGCCAAGTGCTCTTTGGATATTATACTCAAGCCACTCCACCCAGGTATAGGCCACCCCAACAATCTCTCCATAGCCTCGAAAGCCATTATCATATGCCTTCAGATAACCATCAAAGAATGCCAGCATCTTGTTAATATCCATGTCACATGTAACAATTCCCGACCATTGCAATGCCAGCTGCAAAGCATCCAATGCCGGATTTCCATAATCCAGACATTCCAGATCAATGACCCACGGAGTGCCATTCTCCCACATAATATTCTTCGGGTCCATATCCCCATTGGAAAAACATAACATAGCTGGCAAAGAAGCTCTCGCCCTGTTCAGTTCTTTCTCGGCTAAAGTCAATAATTCCTCATTCTGTTCCAACAAAGAAGCAATCTCAGAATCCTTCTCTTTTGCATTTTGCACATAATCATGCCAGTCAATCTGACTAGGTGGGAGGCACTTCCATTCAACCTTCCTTGGCTCAATTGCATGAATCCTCCCCAGGATATTTCCAGCTTTATAGCATTCTTCCTTTGTAATGTGATTCCAATCCGCAATCTGACCCTTTTGCCATTTAAAAACATAGAAAAACTGACCATCTATATTCTGCATCTTTTTGCCACCCAAAACCAAAGCCGGGACAATTGGAATGTTGTTTTTTTCAAGTATTGTTTCGATTTGCTCTGCTCTTGCATAATTTTCCTGTGCATCCGGTCTTTTCATAATCTCTGAATTTAAGTGTTTCACTGCATATATTCCGCTATCCGTTTTTACTTTGTACATTTTGTGCATAAATCCACCGGATACAGACTCCACAACCGCAATGTGATTTCCCAAGCCGCGATCCCTCAAGAGCCTTTCTAATAATCCCTCTATCCTTTGTTCTTTCACTCCGTCCCCCCATTGTCCGTTCTATTTATCATTATGTTCAAAAACCTTACTTCTTTACAATTTCCCACTTTCCATCCTTAATCACATATTGAAATTCACTCAAGTTCTCGTCCAGCATTACCTGTACTAAATCCTCAAAATCTTTTACCAAATTCACATTCTTCACATTTTCTATTGGAACCCAGTGCATAGCCCCTTCCTCAGATGAAGCCAGCTCCCCTTCATACTCTGTGGCTTCAAACAAAAATACAAGATACCTCCCGTTTTCAATCGGAAATTGTTTTACTCCACAAAGATGAGGATTCAGAATTGTCAATCCGGTTTCTTCCCTCATCTCCCGGACTACTGCATCTACAATGGATTCTCCCAGTTCAATATGCCCTCCCGGTAAAGTATATCCATGCCAGTCCTTTTTAATTCTGTCTTGTAAGAGATATGCATTATCCTTATGAAGCAAGCACAAAACTGTTAGTTCTACATTTTCTGTACGAGACATATCACTCAACCTCCTCTGTATTCTAAAACTTACAGATTACTTTTCGCAGAGCTGGCCCACAATTCTCATGTGGTATCAGCTTAAAACCTTGCTTAACATAAAAATCCTCTTTTCCCTTTTCCGAAATAAGCTGTATGCTGACCCTTCCACCTACCGGAATTCCCTGATCAATGTGCTCAATTAGTTTCTGTATGATTAAGGTTCCTAAACCCTTTCCCTGATAGTCCGGGTGAACTACCACATCAACAATCGTAAAATACAAACCATCTCCAATGATTCGTCCCATAGCAATACTGTCACCATTCTCCTGAAGCACCACAGAATAGTAACTATGATTGATTGCTTTTTCGACTTGTTTTCTACAAAAGTTATTCCATCCCACTGCTTTACGCAAAGCAACATAAGTTTCATAATCAAGGCCATTTTCAATTATTGTCATTTTATTAGCCATTAGTTTTCCAAATATCTCTCGAATTTTCCTTGTAAAAAATGCCTATATTCCGGATGTTCCACCGCACTGTCATACTCGACATTAACAACCTTTCGAAGCCATTCTTCCCGTTTACCAATGAACTCCTCATACCGAACAATACCAATCTTCCCCTCTTTTTCTGCCTGCAAAATTGCCTCATATGCATTTGGAATGTATTCTGCTGTTTCTACCGGCACCGGGTTTTTTGAAACAACACAATCCGGTATTTCCGGTTTTGCGAACAAATTCTCGTTGTCTTTTAAAGAATATATGTAACCCTCTACTCCGGCATAGGTTTCAAAAAGGGCATCCGGATAGTATTCCTCAATAACCTGTTTCCCGCTTTGATCAAATCCATACGGTCCCCATTTTGACCAGTTTCCGGTATAAGAAAATCCTGTCTCTTTACAATATTTCTCCACAGCATTACTTAAGTACACCAAAACATTTTCTCTCTTGGCAGAAAAATAGACCAGCGGAACATTATGATTGGATATTCTCGGTTCCAATATTTCTATATTTGCTATCGGCGATGCGTGATAATAATCTTTTTCCATATAGATTTCCTTATATTTCTGTCATTACTCTATACCCACTCCATAGTATACTCCACCCGTAGCTATTTTTCACACACAAACATTCCGGCTGATTTATGAATAAAAAAGCTTCCATCACAGTCAATCCTCTCTTGTATCAGCTGCCGAAACTCTTCCCCTCTTCGGTCAAGTATGCAGGGAGCATTTCCCGGATAAGAATACACATAATCATAGATTGCCTCCGCATTGTCCACAAGCAAATCGTTATCCTGCACCATACACTTGACCCGGGAGAAAAACTTTCTCAGCTGTTCTTCACCATTTTCCAGATGAAAGCCTGCTGTAATGGATGTAAATGGCATTTCAAGCTTATCATCAAAATCCTTAAGCAGCTCATGCAACTCTCGCATGTGTGAATCACCCACTGTAGAACAGCAAAAGCTACCCTCTGGCTTTATGGCATTAGCTATGGTATTAAGGCATGCTTCCCGTTTCACTACATGATACAGCATATGATTCGCAATAATACAGTCATATTCTTTCTCGGGAAGCGCAAGTGCATCTCCATCCATAATCCGGTACACAATATGAATCCCTTTTTCTATCAAAAGTCCCTCATATTCTTTTAGAACACTCCTTGTCTGCTCCAGCATGCCCTCCGAACGATCTGTCAAAGTCAACTCCATCTTTTCAGGCAAACGATAAATGTTTTCTTTCCACAAAAGTCCCGTTCCACAGCCGATTTCCAGTACCTTTGCTCCTTCTTTTAACGGGAGTCTGTCATATACCCATTCCATCCAATTCTGTTCAGCTGTACTATATGCATGCAGGTTTATTCTCCGCTCAAGATTAACAGAAGTTTCATACTGTTGTTTCACCTTCTCCTCATCCGTTAATAGATTTAATAATCGGATTAGGTAATCCCATCGCTGAGATTCATCGCTTTTTTCCATAATTTCAATGGTTTCGAGAAGCTCTTCAAGTTGTTTTTTTCGTTGCCTCAGTAATTCCTTTTGTCGAGACAACTGTACCTCAAAACTCATATCACTGTCGCTTTTTGTCATACCTTCAATCTGCTGTAAAGAAAAACCTAAATATTTTAACATTAATATTTTTTGCAGGATTGCAACCGATGATTTGTCATAATAACGATGCCCCGCCTCAGAATAAGTCACAGGCTTTAGCAAGCCTTTTGCATCATAGAAACGAATCGTTTTTATTGAAACTCCCGCCAACTTAGCAATTTCCCCAGCAGTATACATTTTCTTATCCATTGTTTTCCTCCATTTATCACGCTGACATTTTAAGTAGAACAATCATTTGTTAACTGATACCGATATCTGTAATATTGAAGAATAACAATTTTTCGCGCGTCGTTAATCTTTACCTTTATCATAAAGGGTTACCTAAGGGGAGTGTCAAGCATAAAAATGATATTTCTACATAAACCTTTATTTATTCTTTCCATTACAATAAAGCACCCTCAAGTTTCCACCTGAGAGTGCTCCTACTTTCCCCTATTCAACTACCCAAACAACCTTCCCTCCAAATCGTTCTATAATATTACAACCATATGTACAGTACTTTTACTGATTCCAAAATGTTTGGCTGCCTGACGCACGGTAGC
>JAEDFR010000155.1 GCA_016297945.1 Lachnospiraceae bacterium
ACGTTGATCTCATGCCACTCATATTCATCATCGCCGGGATAAAGCACCGGATATTCCAAACTCCCTTTAAATCCATTTTCCGATGGATCTTTTCTGGCAGATTCAAAATTAAGCAACTCATTAAAACGATTCACATAGGCAGGATGAATGATACTTTCCTGAAACTTCGTCAACTCATCCTGGTGATTATGCTTTTGGTATTCCTGCACCGTACGTTCCATACCCGTACCGGTAATAAGCGAATAGGTCTCCGTCTCCAGATCAACTGTCAGGTTATAACTGTACATGATCTGAGTAATCTGCGACAGTACCCTGTCTTTTTTTTCAGGCATTTTTTTCAGATCATTCTTCGTTTTCCATATAGAATAGTTCTTCTCTATAAAAAAATGAATCATCTCTTTTAAGAGTTCATAGGAACCTTCCATTTCTATCTCGGTTTTTCTATGGATACGAGAAAGAACATCCCTGACCGTTTCTGTATCTATCCCAAGCTGTGTTGTCTTTTGGAGAATTTCTTCTTCATCTTGTTTGACAGAAAGCGCCTGCCCGGCTAAGACTTTTCCCAGAGCCCGGCCATCGGGTAAAACAATCGGTATGGAAAAATCACAAAAACCAATCGGACATACGTATATTCCTTCTTTATCCGATTTCCATGTTGCTGTACAACTTGCCTGTCCATTTTCATTTGCATGAATCATATTACAAAATTCTGTCATTCCAAATGAATCCGATGTGCGGTTTCCTTCCATATCAACAATAACCGCATACATACCGCTGCACTTAGACCAGTTATCAATGAGTTTATATAATTGATCCATATCACAGAATTCCTGTAAATTCAAACAAGAATTCCCGCCTGATCCTTTTTCCATAATTAAGGTTGGATCATCCATAGCAGCATCCCCTTTTTTTCATATATAATAATTACAGTTTTGTTCATTGTATCATAATCATCATCAGGAAAACAACAAAATTTCTTGACTTTTCTTCTATACCAATTATAATAGTTCTAATTTGGATAAAAATTATTCCAGGGCTTTTCTTCAGAAGAAATCGAAATGTACACCAGACTTTTTCAAAAAACATGTCTGAATACCCGAAAAGAAATGGAGGAAAAAGATGAAATTACTGTTAATTGAAATCATTGTTTGTTTTTTTGCCGGTATGGGTGCCGGTCTTGGAACCGGATTTGCCGGAATGAGTGCTGCCGCCGTAATAAGCCCTATGCTCATTACATTTCTTGGGATGCCGGCCTATGAAGCTGTCGGCATTGCCCTTGCCAGCGATGTTCTGGCCAGTGCTGTCAGTGCTTATACTTATGGAAAAAATAAAAATCTTGATATCAAAAACGGTTTCGTCATGATGATTACCGTTCTGATATTTACATTTATCGGAA
This sequence comes from Lachnospiraceae bacterium, assembly GCA_016297945.1. Taxonomy (GTDB): domain Bacteria; phylum Bacillota; class Clostridia; order Lachnospirales; family Lachnospiraceae; genus UBA2882. The sequence goes on from JAEDFR010000155.1 coordinate 1,397, forward strand.
GTTTTGTTGCAAGTAAAGTTCCTAATTCCACAATGGGCAGTTTTTCTACCGTCATGACCCTGCTGCTCGGTATCAAGTTTATTGTTCGTCCGGTTATGACTACTAAAGAAACTATGACTTTGGTCAGCCCGAAAAAGCGGTTGATTCAGTCCGTTCTCTGCGGCACTGTCGTTGGTTTTATATGTGGATTTATCGGTGCAGGCGGCGGAATGATGATGCTTTTGCTGCTTACAAGTATTCTCGGATACGAATTGAAAACAGCTGTTGGAACAAGTGTCTTTATTATGGCATTTACTGCTTTGACAGGTGCCGGAAGCCATTTTATGATTGGCGGAATGCCCCAATTACTTCCTTTGATTCTCTGCATCGGCTTCACGCTTTTATGGGCACGCATCGCCGCCAAATTTGCCAACAAAGCAAGTGCCATCACCTTAAACCGTGCAACCGGTGTTGTTCTCGCCATCCTGGGAGGGGCAATTTTCCTTGTTAACTTGTTAAAATAAACAACAAATATAAAATGGATAGACCAAAGCTTTGACGTCTATCCATTTATGTTATAAATATTAATTACTTTTTTCACAAATACCTGACACAAAAACCCTGATACTGTTTCTGATATATTCTTCTTTTGAAATACCGATTAATTTATCGCCAAAGGAAGCATCCAGAAATACAAATCCAAAATTCATTGCAATAAACTGTAAAGCAATACTCTCAACATTACAATCCGGCATTTTGCCATTTTCAATCATTTCCGTAAAGTAATTCACCAATACTTTTTTGAAAACTGCAGGTGTTTTCATGATCCCCGGCAATGCGGCTTCTTCCAATTCCGCTGACCGAAGCCCAATGGAAACTTTTACCATCTGAGGGGTAACCTTATTCATATAGACTCCGGAAAAGGAAGTCAGATCCTTTTCCAAATCTCCCTCATAAGAAAAATCACTCTCTGATAAGCCCGGATTCCATTTTGACAATTCCATTGCAGCAATGACAATTTCTTTTTTCCCATCGAACCGTCTGAAAATCGTACTTTCATTGACTCCCGCCAATTTCGCAATATTTTTAGTCGTCGCTCCCGAGTAGCCCTTCTCAAGAATGAGTGTCATCGTCGCATCTATAATTTTCAGCTGAGTTTCATCATACATAACCTTTTGCTCTGTTTTCTTACGCATAGTATGGACATCTTTCTTTAATACATTGTTCATTTACTCCGGAATAAATACACTTTACAGGTTCATTCTCAAGGGTTACCCCATAGTGCTCATTCACATAGGCGATACCATGCTTAAAAGCAACCATCGCATCTCTTTTACAACATCTCGGACCATTGATCTTGCCCAATTCGCCGATAGCATCGGATGTAAACTGCATATGATTCCCCCAGGTTCCGTCAACGGACAATGGACCTGTCCCGTCGATGATCGACAGGGCGGCACCAACAGATGTAATCGCACCACATATTCCCCAGAGACCGCACATGGCACCTGGCATGCGTAATCCTTCCGCCACCAGTTTTTCGAGTGCCTCATCCAAATCGATCTCTCCGCCTGCATTTTTATAAGCAACAAGCAGGCTTGCTCCATCTAATATATGGTGTTCCGGTCCGTGAATACTCATATATTCATTTTGGGCAATATTTCTAAAAATCTGAATAGGGCTTGTCCCCGATTCCTTCTTAATATCACGAATAATTAATTCTGCTTTTTCTGCTGTCGTCATTATTTACTACCTCCACAATGATTGAATGTTTTATAGATATTTACCTATGTATCAAGTCTTTCCACGCCATATTATCCTCCATATATCTGTAAGATTCATCACTTCTGAATCCCTTCAGCAGTTCTTCTTTTACCCGTTCCAGAAAGCCGGAATCTACTTCCTTAAAATGCATATGTTGATAAAGCTCTGACTTTCGAAAATCAAAAAGTGTATCCACATTTTCCAACAGTTGTTCTGCCACCCTGAATGTTCCTTCAATATTTTTCTCCGCACAGACAACATCAAGCATCGGCGAACATTCGTGATACTTTCCCATTTCAAAAATCGCTGCTATTGTACCTATTTTCTCCGCCAGATAATGCGCCCTTTTGAAATCTTTCTCTTCGATTGCCATATTCATCATATGTATAAAGGCAAAATTCAATATCTCATATTCTGAAAACAGTACATTCTCAAACACCTTGTATGCACTTTCTTTTTCACCCTTCATCTCATATAGTCTTGCCCGGTGGATCTTCTTCATCGGATCCTTATCCGAAAAATACCGCAAATACTCCTCTGCCTTCTCGTATTCCTTTTTCCTAAGGTAATATCCAAACAAAGAATCTGCCGCACATCGTCTTATCTCTTCATCCTCATCCTGAAGTGCCATCTCATACCATGTATTAATCTGTTTATCATATTTTTCTGAATCTACGCTATCATCACACAATCTTCTGGCATCTAATATCACTGCAATCTGCCATATGAGCCTATTGCAATTTGGATATTCCCTTATCATCTCTGTAGCTTTCACATAGACTTTTTCAAAATCTTCTGAATCCAGCATAGAATCCAGTTCCCGAATCATCTCCTCGACTTCAGACGGTGCAAGTTCTTCATGAAAAGACATAAGTGTTTCCAGAGAGATATGTAACAGCCTTGCAATGGGTGCCAGCAATTCAATATCCGGATTTGAATATCCATTTTCCCATTTATTAACTGCCGGTGTCGTAACTCCCAGCCTGTTTGCCATTTCTTCCTGTGTCAGTCCTGCTTCTTTTCTATATTTTCTAATCACTTTTCCAATATCCATAGATAACCTCCAAAAAGAATTCCAAAAGCTTTTGTACACTCATCATAGCAGAACTTTTCATACCATACAATTGAAGATGGGTTAAGTATTACTTAATTTTATTAACTGTTGGTCAATGGGTGGTCAATGGGGACGGAGTTTATCGGCTTTTTTATTGTCCCC
>JAEDFR010000156.1 GCA_016297945.1 Lachnospiraceae bacterium
AGAAGACTTATCTTCTAAAATAGAATATGTTTTTGAAAGAAGACTGTGAGTTTGCTATCATAGTTTTTCTTTACTTTAATAAAGATATATGACATAATATTTTTATAGCATATGCCAAAAAGAGGTGCTAAGATGCCAAGATGCAGAAAGAGAATAATATGTAAAGAGCCTGATGTTAAAGTTTTTATACCTCAGCAAAATGATAACAGCGAAATGTTGATTATGACTGTCGATGAATACGAAAGCATAAGACTGATTGACTTGGAAGGATTCAGTCAGGAAGAATGTGCTAATAAGCTAGGTGTTGCACGGACAACTGCTCAATTAATTTATAATAATGCGAGAGAAAAAATTGCAAAGGCGTTAGTGATGGGAAAAGGGCTTCAAATCGAAGGTGGCAATTATGTGCTTTGTGATGGAAGCCCGCATTGTAAAAAATGTCATTTGACGAAATCTCACTTGAATCAAAGACAATTACAAGAAAAGGAGAACGGAATTATGCGAATAGCGGTAACATATGACAACGAAGAGGTATTTCAGCATTTTGGAAGAACCGAGAATTTTAAAGTATATGAAATAGAGAATAATCAAGTCATTTCTTCGGAAGTGATTAGCTCAAATGGACAAGGACATGGTGCTCTGGCAGGAGTGCTTGCAACAAATCAGATAGATGTACTTATTTGTGGCGGTATTGGAGGCGGAGCACAGATGGCGCTTGCAGAAGCCGGAATAGAACTGTGTGCAGGTGCAACGGGAAATGTGGATAAAGCAGTTTCAAGTTATCTTGCCGGTACACTTGTAAATACCGGTTCAAATTGTAATCACCATGAAGATAGACATACTTGTGGTGACCATGGATGTGGAAAGCATTAATTTATAAAAAGAATTGAGGTGTAAGAAATGAAAGTGGTAATTGTAGGTGGTGTGGCTGGTGGAGCTTCGGCCGCAGCAAGAATTCGCCGTTTGGACGAAAGTGCAGAAATAATTGTTTTTGAAAAGACAGGATATATTTCTTACGCCAATTGTGGTCTGCCATATTATATCGGTGATGTAATAACAGATTCCGGTGATTTGACACTTCAGACGCCGGAAAGTTTTTGGAAAAGATTTCGGATTTCAGTAAAAGTAAATCATGAAGTAACTAACATTGATGTGACCCAAAAGACAGTAAAAGTAAAAAATCTGCTTACAAACACAGAATGGGAGGAAACTTATGATAAGCTCTTATTATCTCCGGGTGCAAAACCTGTAAGACCAAATCTGCCTGGAATTGACAGTGAAAAGATTTTTTTGCTAAGAACAGTAGAAGATACGTTTCGAATTCATGATTATTTGAAAAAAACAAAGGCGCAAAGTGCCGTGGTTGTGGGCGGAGGCTATATAGGTATTGAGGTTGCGGAAAATCTTAAGGAAAAAGGTCTTAATGTGACGATTGTTCAGAGGCCGAATCAGTTGATGAATACGCTGGATTATGATATGGCTTCGTTTGTTCATAGTAAGCTTCGTGCAAAGGGGATTTCATTAAGACTGAATAGTAATGTTACTTCTTTTCGACAGGATGGGGAAAGCATTGTGACCCTGTTGGAAGATAATAGTGAAATAGCAGCGGATCTGGTTTTGCTTGCCATAGGGGTGGCACCCGAAAATAGTCTTGCAAAACAAGCAGGACTAAAGCTTGGTGTAAAAGGAAGTATTGTCGTAAATGATCGTATGCAAACCTCTGTACAGGATATTTATGCTGTGGGTGATGCTATTCAGGTGAAACATTTTGTGACAGAAGAAGATACCGTAATTGCACTTGCAGGACCGGCGAATAAGCAGGGGCGTATTGCAGCAGATAATATCTGTGGAGGGGATAGCCATTATCAGGGTTCAATGGGTTCCTCCATAATAAAGATATTTGATATGACTGTTGCAACAACTGGTTTGACTGAGAAAGTAGCTAAATCTATGGGAATTGATTGTGAAAGTGTTGTCCTTTCTCCAGCTTCTCATGCAGGTTATTATCCTGGTGCAAAAGTTATGACCATGAAGGTTGTTTTTGAAAAGAATACATGGAAACTTCTTGGAGCACAGATTGTGGGAACAGAAGGTGTGGATAAGAGACTGGATGTGCTTGCCACAGCAATGCATGCCGGTATGAAAGCGAATATGCTTAAGGATTTAGATTTGGCATATGCACCACCATTTTCATCGGCGAAGGACCCTGTTAATATGGCAGGATTTATGATTGAAAACATCAGGAATGGCTTTGTGAAACAGTATCACTGGGATGAGATTGCAGGCCTTCCGAGAGACGGAAGCGTTACATTATTGGATACCAGAACGGCATATGAGTATAAAAGTGGACACATTGATGGATACATCAATATTCCGGTGGATGACTTGAGAGAACGAATGAATGAAATTGATGACAGTAAGCCGGTGTATGTAATATGCCAGAGTGGTCTGCGAAGTTATATCGCTTGTCGAATATTAACTCAGAATGGTTTTGATTGTTACAATTTTTCCGGTGGTTACAGATTTTATGCCAGTGTAATTAAGGAAAAGGAAATGAGTGAATATACATACCCTTGTGGTATGGAAAAATAAAAGAAGAGGAGGTATTTTATGCGGTACATATGTCAAATTTGTGGATATGTTTATGATGATGAAAAAGAAAAAGTTCCGTTTGAACAGTTGCCGAAGGACTGGAAGTGTCCGCTTTGTGGTGCGGTTAAATCTGATTTTAAGCCGGAAGTGCCTAAAACAGAAGTAAATCCAGTCAGTGTGAATACAGAGGCTGCAGATCTAAAAAAACTTTCAGCGGGACAATTAGCTGCGGTATGCTCTAATCTTGCAAGAGGTTGTGAAAAGCAGTACAAATCACAGGAAGCAGGTCTGTTCAATGAACTGGCAGCATATTTTACCAGTATTACACAGGCAGTAAATGATGCAACTGTTGAAAATGTGGCGAAACTGTTACAGCAAGATATAGATAAATATCCTACCGTTAGAGCTGTTGCGGACCAAAATAAAGATAGGGGTGCAGCAAGAATCTGTGTATGGGGTGAAAAGGTTACAAGAATGCTTTCATCACTGGTAAACAGATATCTGAATGAAGGAGAGGCAATGCTTGCTGATACAGACATTTGGGTTTGTACAGTGTGTGGTTTTGTATATATTGGAGAGACACCACCAGAGCTTTGCCCGGTATGTAAAGTTCCTCCTTATAAATTTGAAAAGATAGAAGGGAGGGCATAAACATGGAATTAAAGGCAGTTAGAAACATTAGACTTTGTACAAAGGATTGCCTGTGTTTGTATGTATGTCCTTATGGAGCGACAGATACGGAAGATAGTATTATTGATATCAATAAATGTGTGGGATGTGGAATATGTGCACAGGCTTGTCCTAGTGGAGCTATCAGCATGGTACCCGTTGAGTTTCCACCACAACAATCTAAAACGGATGAAGTTAAGGCTACATTAAACGAACTGGCACAGAATAAGTCTGATGGTGAGACTATGGCCAGACAAATAGCAGATACAACGGATGGGGAAGGACTTAGCCGTTTAATGAATGCGGTAGCCAAATCGGAAAGACTAATTGCGGAAGATATTGTTAGAGAATCAGGTTTTATGCTTCCACAGAGCAATAATGTACATGAGTTATTAGAGGAGTTGATTGCAAATCCTCCTACGTCAGACTTTCCAATGGATACAGCAAAGAAGTTATTAGAAATTGTTCCAAATAATGAAAAAAAAGAAAAATCGAAGGGAGAAACAATTATGACAACATGGAAATGTACAGTATGCGGATACGTTCACGAAGGGGAACAGCCACCAAAGCAGTGCCCAATATGTAAGCAGCCTGCTGAGAAATTTGAGAAAGTAGCAGAGGTTAATAAGAACCCATACGCAGGAACCAAAACAGAAAAGAACTTATGGGAAGCATTTGCCGGTGAGTCACAGGCAAGAAATAAGTACACTTACTTTGCATCTGTAGCAAAGAAAGCGGGATATGAACAAATTGCGGCTTTGTTCTTACAGACAGCAGAGAATGAGAAAGAACACGCAAAGCTTTGGTTTAAAGCCTTGGGCGAACTTGGTGATACAGCAGAAAACCTTCTTCATGCAGCAGAAGGCGAAAATGCAGAATGGACCGATATGTATGAGAGAATGGCAAAGGATGCAGAGGAAGAAGGCTTTACAGAACTTGCAGCACAGTTTAGAGGTGTAGCTGCCATCGAGAAATTACATGAGGAAAGATATCGTGCATTGCTTAAAAATGTTGAAACTATGGAAGTATTTAAAAAGAGTGGCGTAACTATGTGGGAATGTCGTAACTGCGGTCATGTAGTAGTCGG
>JAEDFR010000157.1 GCA_016297945.1 Lachnospiraceae bacterium
TGGTAGAAAATATAATTGCAATAATACAATTGAAGCAAGCAGTTTTGGCCAATGTATTTATAGAAGGAGCAGGAAATGATAATAAGAAATGAAAAACCGGAAGATTATAGAGTTGTAGAAGAAATGATAAAAAAAGCATTTTGGAATCTTGCTGTGCCGGGATGCAATGAACATTATTTTGCTCATCAGGTTAGAAAAAGTGAAGATTATATTCCTGAACTTGATTTTGTTATGGAAGAGAATGGACAAATAATTGGACACATTCTGTATGTTAAAGCAAAACTTGTTGCGACGGATGGAACGGAGAAAAAGATATTGTCCTTTGGCCCGTTTACGATTCATCCGGATTATCAGAGAAAAGGATACGGAAGAAAACTTCTTTATCATTCACTGGAAGCAGCAAAGGAAATGGGATACGACACGGTTGCAATCTATGGAAATCCCGAAAACTATGCCTGTTATGGATTTAAAAATTGTAAAAGATATAATGTTTGTCTGGATGATGACGTATATCCTGTTGCACTCATGGTAAAGGAATTAAAAGAAAATGCTCTTTCCGGGAAGAACTGGAAATATATTGAAAGCCCGGCCCATCAGATAGATGAGAGTGGTTTTGAAGAGTTTGATCGTACCTTCGAACAGATGGAAAAGAAATATTCTTACACGCAGGAATTGTTTTATATTTATTCGAGATCAAATGTTCTTCGTTAATTCATTTTCATTTTCGGAAAAAGAACAAAATCTATGAATGGGGATGAAACAAAAAAACATATATTAATAGACAGCAATGAATTAATATGATACCATGCAAGTAAACACTTGCAGAGAGGTAGTCTATGTACGACGAGACGCAATTAAAAATTATCGATGCAACAATGACCTTAATTATTGAGAAGGGATATTCCGGAGCAACAACAAAAAATATTGCAGCACTTGCCGGTGTCAATGAGTGTACTATTTTTAGACGATTTCGCGAAAAAAAAGAAATCGTATTGGCCGCTCTTGAAATGCCTAAATGGAATCCGGGATTCAAAAAAGAGGATTTTGTGTATTGTGGGGAATTAAGAAAGGATTTGATTTCTTTTGCAACAGTTTATGATTCTAAAGTTACCCCACGGATGATAAAGATTTCCATAGGATTAAGATCTGCGGAGTTGGAAGATGCGGCTCTTTCCGGAATTATGCAGGTTCCCATGGTATTTAAAAGTGTATTGATTGAATATTTTGCGATGATGCAAGAGAAAGGCTTAATCAAAGCATGTGATATAGAAGCAATCGCATTACAATTTATATCCTTAAATTTTGGATTTGCTTTTTTGAATGCATCCTTTAAAGATAAATTGGTAGGCGTAAGCAAGGAAGAATATATTCAAAGCAGTGTAGAAGTGTTTGCTAATGGAATAGAGACAAATTGATAATGTGCCTTTTTTTGGCAGGCACAAAAAAATGCCCTTTATGCAAGCACTTACTTGCATGAGTTTTGAAACCGGTTATTTAATATATACTTTGTGAGCATGCCGCTTAGAAAGACCGGAAACCGAAGTACGAGGAGGCAAAGATATATGTTGCGAACACAAATCCGAAAAGGGAAAAATAGATGAAAAAATGAATGAGGAGCATTTTTATTATGGATGAAAAAAAGAGAGTATTTGAAGAGTATCATGCGCTAAAGGCGTTGACAATCATGGCGGTACCCGCTATTATCAGTCAGCTTATTACACTGATTTATAATATTGCGGATACGTGGTTTATCGGTCTGACGGATAATCCAAACATGGTTGCGGCCTGCTCATTGGTTTTACCTGTTTTTATGCTGTCTGTTTCCATATCGAATCTTTTTGGAACAGGTGGCGGCAGCCTTATTTCCAGATTGTTGGGTGACAAAAATGAGATGGAAGCAAAAAAGGTATTTGCAATTAGTATATGGATGTCAGCTTTGTCTGCTGCCATTTTTGTTTGTCTTGTCATGCTCTTTAGTGAGCCGTTGCTAACTCTTTTGGGCGCAAGCAATCAGACTAGGGATTATGCCAGGCAGTATTTGATTTATGTTGTTGGAGTAGGCGGATTTTTTAATGTAATGTCAATGGTGTTATCTAATTTGATCCGAAGCGTTGGATATTCGAAAGAAGCCGGAATCGGCATAAGTTTTGGTGGTGTTCTGAATATTATATTAGATCCGATATTTATGTTTTTGATTTTTCCGGATGGAATGGAGGTAACCGGTGCGGCTGTTGCAACCATGCTCAGTAATATGATTACTTTTTCTTATTTTGTAATCATCTGCATCAGAATACGAAAAAAGACCGTAATCAGTGTAGATATTCAACATGGTCTGCCTGAAAGGAAATCATTAAAAGCAATATTCAGTGTCGGAATCCCTGCGGGAGTATCTGTTTTATTATTTGATATTGCAAATATGATTGCGAATAAGAAAATGGCCATACATGGAGACACGGCATTAGCCGCATATGGAATTGTTACAAAGATTGAAAGGCTTCCACTTAATATTGGAATTGGCATATGCCTGGGTATGATTCCATTGATTGCATATAATTATTCCGCAAGAAATACGAAAAGAATGAATCAGATTTTTAATTGTGCAAGGCTCTTAGGCGTAACAACTGCCGTATTGTGTGTCATTTTTTATTATAGCTTTAGTGCACAGATTATCTCATTTTTTATTGGTGATGATGAAACGATACGATTAGGAACGGCCTTTTTACGTGCCAGATGTTTTGCTACTCCTTTCATGTTTTTGTGTTTTAATATGGTTCATTACTTCAACGCAATTGGCAGAGGTAAAATTTCTTTTTGGTTGGCTGTAGTAAGACAGCTTGTTTTTAACATCCCGATTCTGTTGATTTTGAATTACATATATGGTGCTGATGGCTTAGTGTGGACACAGCTTATTGCTGACATTTGTACTGTTCTGTTTTCATATGGAGTTTACTTTATGGTGACAAAGAAAAAAGATCTTAGAACGCCAAAATAGGGTTTAATCTGTCTATTGCTTTTCGTTGTTATGGCATTTAGAATATCTATAAAGGATAACGGAGGGGATAAGAAAACAGTATAGGAGTTAAAGTATTTTATGAGAATTTTTTTAAGCGAACTCAATTTTCCTATTCCAAATGTTTATTGGCTTGGTATAAGTAGATATGAAGAACATACCACCCTCTATGCAATAACACTTGATAAAACAATTATTGGTCTTATCGTATCGGTCTTGGCTATGATGAGGATGGAGTTTCAGGATTTATTAATCCGCTTATGATAGATGAAAAGTATCAAGGGAATCGGTATGCAAAACAGGCAATGGATATTGCAATTCATATTTTGAAGACGGTATATCATGTAACGAAAATCAATCTTGGACATCGTAAAACGAATATTGCTGCAGGAAAACTATATGAAAAACTTGGCTTTGAAATAGTGGGAGAAGATGAGCAGGACTATTTCCGAACTAAAAAACTGTGACTTCTTTTCGGAAGTGTTGGAATTGGTTATAGACAGGACAAATTAAGGGAATTGCAAAAAGAAAACGGCATTGTGCAGACAATGATGATTTGGGTTATTGCTCTTGTTCTTTTTCTAATGTTTTCAGCCGTTTCCACACCGGATATGAACTGGGGAATTAATTTGTGAAGGATGTATATATGTTATATGAAAAATTAAAAAGTATAGAAAATTCATTAGAAGGTGATGAATATTCTGAAGGAGACAGGTGTTACATATTACATCTCAGTTGACAAGATTGATAATACGGGATCTTTAGATTTTGCTTTAAAAAATAATAATTAAAAAGGAGACTTACAATGAACGAAACATTAAAAGTGCTTGAAACAAGAAGAAGCTGCAGAAACTTTGATCCGGATAAAATGATATCCGAAGAGGATTTAAACGCTATAATCAAAGCCGGAACTTATGCACCTACAGGAATGGGTAAGCAAAGTCCCATTATCATTGCAGTTACAAATAAAGAAATGCGCGATAAGATATCCAAGGAAAATGCAAAAAAAATAGGAACGGATAGTGATCCCTTTTATGGAGCGCCAGTTATTCTGATTGTCCTTGCTAATAAAGAAAGCAGGACATATCAATATGATGGTTCGTTAGTGATGGGTAACCTTCTAAATGCAGCTGAGAGTCTTGGACTTGGCAGTATATGGATTCACAGGGCCAAGGAAGAATTTGAATCAGATTTCGGAAAGAAGATTTTGGCTGATCTTGGAATCGAAGGGGATTATGAGGGCATCGGTCACTGTGCTCTTGGCTATGCGGCAGAGCCTGCAAAAGCTCCGGCTCCCCGAAAAGA
>JAEDFR010000032.1 GCA_016297945.1 Lachnospiraceae bacterium
CCGAACCGCTCAGAACTCGGGTGAAAGAAGCACTTGAAAATGGGTTGAAAAAATACGAGTAACTGTATAAAAAAGGATTGAATGTTATGGAAAACAGTAAAATTTCATTAAAACCTGTAAAAGAATTATTTGGGATGAATTTTTTCATTCCGGATTATCAGCGTGGGTATAGATGGGATAAAAAGCAAGTTGAAGACTTGTTGCGTGATTTGGAAGAATTTTACGAATCGATTTACAAAGATGACACTTCTAAAAAGATATACTGTTTACAACCCCTTGTGGTTAAGGAGAAAGATAATAAATATATTGTTATTGACGGACAGCAGCGTTTAACAACTGTTAAGATACTTCTTTCTTGCTTAGGCGACAATAATAACTATTCAGTCGAATATCATACGCGCGATAAAAGCAAGGATTTTCTTGATAAGATAAACGAACAACAAGGTGATGAGTGGAAAAAGAACGCCGACTTTTTCCACATGTATCACGCTAAAGAAACTATCAATGAATGGTTAAAGGATAAAGATGAAAAGTTCCAAGAATCTTTTCTGAAGATAGTGAAAGATAAGGTGGAGTTTGTTTGGTATAAATCGGATGATACGGATCCTATCAAAGTATTTACTCGTTTAAACATAGGCAAAATAGGCTTGACGGAATCAGAACTTATTAAAGCACTATTTTTAAGCAGCAACAATTTTGGTGCAACAGAAACTACTGATTCGAAATTGTTGACGTTGGTTGAGATTGCAAATGAATGGGATAAAATAGAATACCGTCTTCAGGACGATCGCTTTTGGCTGTTTTTTCATGGCACGGATTATAATAAGCCAACACGAATTGACTATATTCTTGATATTGCGAAGGAAAAGAATGGAGGCTCAAACAATGACTATGACGGCGAAATGTACCCGACATTCAGATATTATTATGATCTCTTTTACAGAGCTCCTAACAAACAAGACTTTCTCACGAAACAATGGAAAAGCATAAGCCAGATATATCAAATACTTGAAGAATGGTACAATGATGAAGAACTTTATCATTATATCGGCTTTTTATGTGCATTAGATAAAGAAGATAACGCGACTGAATATATCAAAACATATTTAAATAAGGAAGGAGAGTCAAAAAAACAAATAACGACAAAGAAAAATTTTGTACTGTACCTCAAAAAAAAGATTAAAGACAAGTGCGGCAAAGCGTTGGAGCTTGATCGCCAATATGAAGGATATAAACAACCCCCAAAAAGCGAAGCAAGACCGGTTTTGTTATTACATAATGTTCAAACCGTATTAAATCAAAATGCCAGCATAATTGAAGAAAAGAAATACAGCCTTCCGGATTTTATTCGTTTTCCTTTTCATTTATTTAAAAAAGAAGGATGGGATGTCGAACACATCCGTCCTAATTCGCTTGAGGATTATGAAGGCGACAGAAAAAAATCAGCGCGGAAAAAGTATGTTTATGTATTACGGCAATATCAAGATAAGGAAATAAAAGGAAAACTCGTTACATATGATAATGAGCAAAAAGAGTACGGAGAAGAGAGTGCTTTTGAAAAGTTATGGGAAAGATTAAACGGCAACGATAGTAAAGAATTACAGGAAGATCAGAAGAATTTGATTTGGAATTATACTTTACTTGACTCATCTACAAATCGCGAATATGGAAATTCGTGTTTTGCTATAAAACGAGATTATGTTTTGAAAAAGGAAAAAGGAATCAAGCCTCACCTTTCGATTGATGATAAAGATGAGGTAAAAATGAGCGACGAAAAAGAGGCGGCGTTCGTTCCGGTGTGTACAAGGAATGTCTTTTCCAAGACATATACAGATTATCCCGACGATCTAAAATATTGGACCGAAAAAGACGCCGCATATTACAGAATGGATATGGAAAAAACACTGTGGTGGTATATACTTAAAAACCCTGATGAACTTGCCGATAAAGGGAAGCGCAAGGAGATTCTCAATAAATATAAAGAAAGTATACTTGATGTCGGCAAATACAATATGACTTTTAAAAATTGGTATGAGAATAAAGAAGGCGGGCTTTTGTAATGAATGATAATCAAAATAAAACAATTGAGAGCGCCATTTCAGTTGGTGATTTTTTTGAGAAATATAATGTTTGTATTCCGATCCTGCAAAGAGACTATGCTCAGGGCAGAGATGGCAAGGAATATATACGCGAAGCATTCTTGAAAGATATCAAGGATGCTGTTGAAAAAAACCAACCTTTGACTATGGACTTTGTATATGGATATCAAGAGCATAAAAAGGAGTATGACAAAGAGTACGATGTGTTTTATCCGTTGGACGGGCAGCAAAGATTGACGACGGTTTGGCTGGTTTATTGGTATTTGGCGTTAAGAGCTTGTAAATTGAACAGCGAAATCAGCGTTCTCAGTAGGTTTACATATCAAACAAGAAAATCGTCAAGAGAGTTTTGTGAGGCTTTGTGCAAAAGAGAAAACAACATTTATTATAAAGAAAATAATGGATTAGTTGATTATATTAAGGACCAAAGATGGTTCTTTTCTGCGTGGAAAAACGACCCAACAATCAATGCCATGCTTCGAATGCTCGGCGGAACAAACGGTAAAGACGGCATTGAGCCGGTTTTTTCAGGTATGGCTAAGCAACCACGCAAATGGGAACAATGGTTAAAACAATTTAAACAATGTATTACATTTTGTGTTTTAGACATAGGTAACGACAAACTTCCGAGAGAAAGCGCAGATCGGTTATATGTTAAGATGAATGCGCGTGGGAAAGCGTTGACAGATTTTGAAAACTTCAAAGCAGATTTAGTCGGAGAAATCGAAAAAAAGCCCAACGATAGTTTGCATTCATATATAAAAGAAATACCCCAAAAACTTGATAATAGTTGGAACGATATCTTTTGGGAATCTGCAAATGCTGGAGATTTGGATGGGCAAACAGACGAAATCTTCTTTGCCTTTATAAATAGGTTTTGTTTTAATCAATTGTGTGTGGCAAAAGGTAAACATTCAGAAGGCGAAGAAGAATATTTACTGAAAGCTGATCTGATCAAAATAATAGATAAGATTTTTGATGGTAGTTTATCCGATAGCGAAAAATCAAAAAAAATGGCCGGTATTACGAAGGAACAAAAAGAAACATTATCATCGTATTCGTTTTTTGATGATGATGACAAGATTAAATATACAAAATTTGAATATTATCGAAACATTCTTGATCTTGATGGATTACAAGCATTAAGCACGATCCTTGATCGCATTAAAAATCGCATTGGCATAATAAATAAGCAATTGAATGAAATCAATGAGGTTGTATCTCTACGAAAAGAAGAAGAAAAAGAATCAAGGTATCATTTTTTACCGATCTACAAAACAAACGAAGGTAGAAAACAAATTTCAAAGGATGATAACGGTAACAAAGTTGGGATTATCGAAAAAACAACGCAAAAAGAGCGAGTGTATTTCTTTGCAATTTGCAAGCATTTTGAAACAACTGAAAACTTCGAGGAGGATAAGTTTAAAGATTGGATGCGATTTTGTAGAAATGTAATTGAGAACTCGGGTGTTGATTCTGCTGCGGCGATGATCTCCGTTATGAGAAAAATTGATGATTTCGATCCAAAAGATATACTTACCTCATTAGCTGAAATGCAAATTGGTTTGGCTGAGTCCACAAAAATCGCCAAACAAATTCAAGAAGAAATCCAAAAGGCAAGAAAGATTAAAAGCGAAAATAAAGACTGGAAAAAACAAATAATCGAAGCGGAAGACACCATCTTTTTATGCGGAAAAATTGGTTTCTTATTTTGGGGTGATAAAGGTCAAGAGAATTGGGACAGTTTTAAGACAAAACTGGCTAATCTAAAAGAATTCTTTGGCAAAGACGAAGTATCTATTGATTTTGTGAGAAGATATGCTCTTTCATTTGAAGATTTTTGTTATGTCAGCGGCAGGTTGATATTTCACAACAAAGGCTGGCAAAGACGCGGTGATTCCTGGCTGGACGTACTATCGGAAGATGATTTGGAAAGAGTTCACAAAATACTAATGTGCGAAGAATATAATAACGCTAAGGGCCCTTACAAAGAATTCGTAAATTCTAAATCATTTGAAAAAGCCGTACTAAAAGAAGGAGTTTTTGAAGGAAAAAAAGATTTACGTATAGCACGGTATAACAATAGTTATGCTCTTTATAAAAAGAGCGCACAAAACGATAAGTTATGCTTTGATTATTCGTCCGATGAAAATCCAGAATATTTGCTTTTGCGCAACAGTTTGTTGAGCGAATTAAGAAAAGTTGATGGATTTTCGTTGGGAAGCAATCAAATAATTGTTGAGGATGAATCGTATTATTATGGCGATGATGTTTTTTTTGAATACAATAATATAAATTATTTTTGGTCAAGTGATGATTGCATATATACCTTCGACATTGATAAGGGTACGAAAAGCAAAAAAAATATATTGGAAAAAGCATCTAAAATAAATGCCTATGGAATAATAGACAAGCTAAAAACTTACAACTATTCTTAAGTAAACAGGCAAATACATAATTTGGGACCGTGATTTTCACGGTCCTTTTTCTATATCTCCCGTTTTTGGTACATTCGTTGCTGTACAATATAATCACATGGGCGAACAAAAGAGGATCGGAGCGTGATGGGATATGTCTAATAAAAATCATTCGGGTGACAGTGCACAGTTGAGTCTTTTTGATATTTTGGGACTTGCAGGAAATATTGACAGCAAGTATTCCTCAGATGAAATTGAGGAGGTTATAGGTAAGCTCCGTGCAGCCAAGCGTATCGCAGAAAAGCATGAGGAGAATGAACGCCGGCGCAGAGAAAAAGCAGAAGCCGAGCGTAAAGCTCACAAAGAAAAAGAGAGAAAAGATGCACATGTCCGAGAAGTCACCTGCATGGATCTTCCGCTCGATTGGGAAAATGCGTTCAATCAAGATGTAAGGACTCAGGGCGTTCACGCAGAAAGTATTCCGGATGCGCTGATTATGAGTCTGAACACGTTAGGCAAGGTGGATATTGAATACATATCATCTGTGACGGGGACGGATTATAAGACCGTTATTTCAACCTTGAAAGGGTCAATTTATCAAAATCCGTTGACATGGAACGAATGCTTTTATCAAGGCTGGGAAACCGCCGAAGAGTACCTTTCCGGTAATCTTCGGCGTAAATGGAATGCTGCAAAAGAAGCGAATAAAGAGTATGACGGTTATTTTGCGGATAATATCAAAGCAATCGAAAGGGTGCTCCCCCCGACGGTAGCTGCAAAGGATATATACATCACACTTGGCTCGCCGTGGGTTCCGGCAGATATAATTGATGATTTTATAATTTATTTATTCGGCGATCCGTTGAGATATTGCAATTATTGGAACGATACAGATAAAATGATGGAAGGATATAAAACCGTTCATGATGAAATAACCGGAACATGGGAGATACCTTATAAAACCAGATATAATCACAGCGTGGGCGTAAGCCGGACATACGGAACGGAAAAGCTCGAGGCACTGCATATTTTGGAGAAAACCTTGAATATGAAAACCGTTGCGGTCACGGAGGAAGTAAGCTGTTCTGCGAATGCGTCCGGTAAAAAGCGCGTTATAAACAAAGCAGAGACGGTTGCCGCCATTGAAAAACAGCAGAAGCTTATCAAAGCGTTTCAGAAATGGGTATGGACCGATGATGCCCGAAAAGAACGTCTTGAAATTAAATTTGAAAACAATTTCAGTTGTGTGCGCAAGCGCATTTTTGACGGATCTTTTTTGGATTTCCCCACTATGTCCGATTCGGTCAAGCTGTATCCCTACCAGAAAAACGCGGTGGCAAGAATTATTTTTACGCCAAACACCTTGCTGGCTCACGATGTCGGAGCGGGTAAAACCTATGTCATGATTGCTGCCGGTCAGGAAATGAAAAGGATGGGTCTTTCAACAAAGAATATGTATGTTGTTCCGAATAACATTGTCGGACAGTGGAAGAACATTTTTTCTTCAATGTACCCGAATGCAAAACTTCTTTGTGTTGATCCCAAAAGCTTTGCCCCAAATAAACGTGAAGTGGTGCTTGAGCGTATCCGGGATGAAGATTTTGACGGAATCATCATTGCTTACAGTTGCTTTGAACAGATTCCCATATCAAAAGAGTATTATATAGAGGAACTGAAAGAGAAAAAGAAAATGGTGTCCGAGCTTGCCGCTCAGAAGGGTAAAGCTACTTCGAAACTGAAAAAGAAGAAAGAAGCCCTTGAAAAAGCGCTGTCCGAGATGGCGTTAGCTATGGATGATATGTACGATACCGTCTATTTTGATGAGCTTGGAATTACTCGTCTTTTTGTTGACGAGGCTCATAACTTCAAGAATGTCCCGTTTGAAACCAAGGCAAATAAGGTTCTCGGTATCAACGGAAGCGGATCAAAACGGTGCCAGGATATGATGGATAAGGTCCATATGGTGCAAAAGAAGAACGGCGGAAAGGGCGTTGTTCTTGCCACTGGCACGCCGATTACCAACTCGATTACCGACGCATATATCATGCAGCAGTATTTACAGAGCGGTGAACTCGCTATGCTTGACTTGCAGAGCTTTGACGCATGGATCGGAATGTTTGCTGAGCGTAGTACCGAGTTTGAAATTGATGTAGATACGAGCAGCTATAGGTTGGCTACACGGTTTGCTAAGTTCCACAATCTTCCGGAGCTTACTTCTTTGCTTTCTTCCATTGCGGATTTTCATCAGGTGGACGAGTCCGCCGGGATTCCAATGCATGACGGCTACAGGGATGCTCTCATATCCAAGACACCCGCTTTTGCGGCGTATCTCGATGATATTTCACAGAGAGCCGATGATGTGCGTGAGGGCAGAGTCAGCCGCAAGGATGATAATATGCTGAAAATCACGACAGACGGCAGAAAAGCGGCGCTTGATTTGCGGCTGGTTGACCCCAGCGCAACATTTACATATCAATCCAAGGTGGCACGATGTGCAGAAAATGCAGCGGACATTTATTTTAAGAATGTACAAAGCAAAGCGACACAGTTGATTTTTTGCGACACTTCCACACCAAAATCCGGGTTTAATATTTATGATGAATTGAAAACCGCTCTCATAAATCTCGGTGTTCCGGAGGCACAGATTGCGTATATTCATGATGCCGAAACAGAAGCAAAAAGAACGCGGCTGTTTATGAAGGTGCGCAATGGTGAGGTCCGTATTTTGATAGGCTCGACCTTTAAGCTTGGATTGGGTGTAAACATTCAAGACAGGCTGATAGCCCTTCATCACATCGATGTTCCGTGGAGACCAGCGGATATGACGCAGCGTGAAGGCCGTATTCTCCGTCAAGGCAATGTCAACTCACAGGTGTATATTTACAGATATATCACCGAGGGTAGCTTTGATGCATATTCATGGCAGTTGCTTGAAACAAAACAACGGTTTATTTCGGGTCTGCTTTCCGGATCACTTACGGCTCGCAGCGGTGCAGACATTGAGGACACGGTGCTGGATTACGCTGAGGTTAAGGCATTGGCTGTCGGAAATCCGCTTGTTAAAAAAAGAGTAGAAGCCGCCAACGAGCTGACAAGGTATCTCACTCTTCAGCGCAAGCTTGTTGATTCAAGAATACGGATGGAAAAAGAGCTCCTTGAGCTTCCGGGAAAGGTTGAACATCAGAGAAGTTTGATAGCTAAATGCGAGGAAGATTTTTTATGTTATCGGAGCTGGAAAAAGGAAAACCCCCCGGCAACAGAAACCCATTTAAAAAAAGAGGAAGCGGAAAGGCGTAAAGTCCTTCGTGAGTACATAGCCTCGGCTGTCAGAGACTACGCTCTTGAAACAAGAGAGAAAATACTGATGAACTACAGAGGCTTTGATATTGTGCTTCCTGCCAATATGGCACTGGAAAAACCGTATGTTTGGTTATCCCGGCAAGGCAAGTATTATGTTGAACTCGGCGATACCGAAATCGGCAATCTTGTGCGTATTGATAATTTTCTTGATACGCTGGACAACCATCTGGAAAAGCTGAAAATCGGCTTATCCAAGCTTACCGAAAAAGAGATTGAACTGAAGGCGGAGCTTGCAAAGGATGAAAATTACAGCGAGCAAATAGAAAAATACAGTGCCGAGGTTGAAAAGCTTGATAAGAAACTGGGGGTAAACAAAAAATGAGCGATGTTAAATTGACAAACATTCCTTCTATGACTGTTGGGAAAGCGGTAGATAAGTTGTCGCATGCATACACCACGGTGATTCAAAACAGACTTCCCGTCAAGACAATGCCCTCCGTTATGCTTTGGGGTCCTCCCGGTGTCGGTAAATCGCAGGCAATACGGCAGATAGCAAAGAAAATTGAAGATAGTACAGGAAAGTCCGTAAATGTGACAGATGTTCGATTGCTTTTGTTTAATCCCATTGACTTGAGGGGTATTCCGACATCTAACGCAGATAAGACCCTTGCCGTTTGGTTGAAGCCGCAGATTTTTCAAATGGACTCGGACGATAATATTGTAAATATCCTCTTTCTTGATGAAATATCCGCGGCACCGCAATCGGTTCAGGCAGCGGCATACCAGATAACCCTTGACCGTGTAGTCGGAGAGCACAAACTGCCCGACAATTGTATTGTTATCGCAGCGGGTAACCGTACCACAGATAAATCGGTGGCATACAAGATGCCGAAAGCTCTTGCAAACAGACTAATGCATATTGAAATCAAAGGGAGCTTTGATTCTTGGAAGCAATGGGCGATTGCATCGGGGGTAAATGACAAGGTAATCGGATTTCTCTCCTTTCGGCAGAATTATCTTATTGGTTTTGATTCCGGGAGTGACGATCTTGCATTCCCGACTCCCCGTTCATGGGAAATGGTGAGTAATATACTGAACGGAATAGACGATGATATCGACAATATGTATTCATTGGTTGCCGGTATTATCGGAACCGGCGTAGCTGTGGAATTCCGAACATGGGCTAAGGTATATAAGGACTTGCCGTCTGTTGAAGATATTTTTGATGGCAAAATGCCGGCATTGCCCACAAATACAGATGCTATGTATGCTCTAACGGCATCTATGACGGCTTATGCAAGAAGTCACAAGGATGAAATGGCAGGAATTGCGAATTCAATCCGATATGCGGATAAAATGCCGCCGGATTTCAGCACGGTACTGATGAAAGACTATATGTACATAGATAAGGATTACAAAGAACAGCTGATGCTGATACCGGAGTTTGCAAAATGGCTTCAGAGTAAAGGGAGTTTGATGAATGGTTCTGTCAGATGAAAAGAAAAAGGAATACATTAAGCGCCTTTTGCTGTCCCGAATGAGAATTTTGTGCAATAACGGCTTTTACGGCTTGCTTTTAATGCACATGATTTATTCGATTGATGAGAACTGTGAAACAGCCGCGACGGATGGACGCAGACTTTTCTTTGGTCCGAAGTTTCTGGATGAACTCTGCGACCCGGAACTGGACTTTATTATGATGCATGAGATTCTTCATGTCGTTTTGCAGCACTGTCTGAGGCAGGGCGACAGAGATAACGAGCAGTTTAACATAGCCTGTGATATTGTGGTCAATTCCAATATACTTCTGTCCGAAAATATGAATTTGAAATCCATAACCTTGAAAAAATACGGAGAGTCTATGCACCTTGCTCCGGATGGTAAGGAGGGATATGAATACACGGCGGAGCAGGTATACGGAATGCTCCCGCCGCTTCCTCAAAACAGGAAATCGAAACCGGCAATAACCGGCACTTTGGGCAAAGACGGCAGCGATAATGAGCAAAGCGATGATGCAAAAGGCAGTGCATTAGGACGCGCCAAGAAAAAACAAGGCAAAAACGAAAATGCCAAAGCTGTATGGGATGATCACACTCGCTGGGGCATGGATGAAGAAGACGAAACACTTCGAGATGTGTGGGTAAAACGATTTGAGGATGCTTGTGAGGCCATTTTAATAACAGATCCTTCGAATCAAAGAGGGCTTTTGCCTTTATTTGCCGAACGACATTTTAAGGATTTGAAAGAGCCGCAAACAGATTGGAGGATGGTTCTGAATGATTTTGTTCAACAAGAAATCGTCGATTATTCTTTTACTCCGCCTGACAGAAGATTTGATGAAAACCCATTTTTTCTTCCGGATTTTAATGATAAGGATGATTTGGTCGAGGATATTCTATTTATGATAGACACTTCTGCGTCTATGTCGGACGACATGATAACGGCTGCGTATTCTGAGGTGAAAGGCGCGATTGACCAGTTTGACGGCAAGCTTAAAGGATGTCTTGGATTTTTCGATGCGGCGATTGTTGAGCCTAAGCCCTTCACAAATGAAGAAGAGTTCAGAATCATTAAACCGGCCGGCGGGGGCGGAACGGATTTTCAGATTATATTTGAATATGTCCAAAAGCATATGCAGGAAAAATTGCCTGCCTGTATTATCATTTTAACTGATGGATTTGCCCCGTTTCCGAAGGAAAAACTTGCGGGCGGCATCCCCGTTCTGTGGCTGTTAAATAATGATGAGGTTGACCCACCTTGGGGAAAGATTGCAAGGATAACGATGTAGCATTTATGCCTTGAGTGACATACAACAAGCGCGACGTTTTTGGTGCATATGGCTTACTATAATTATATTATCTCAAAAGAGCAAAAAAGGAGCGTTTCATCGAAATGAAATATGAGAAAGAATTAGGAGTGGATTTCGATATCGCCCTTTCGGAGGACCACATTCGCAAAAAGGAAAAGCGCTATATTAGTATGAAAAGGCAAAAACAACACAAGCAGCGCTTACTTTATGAGTTGTCGCATTGTACCGGTTACAAGCCTTCAATATGGCGAGAGTGTAAGTGGGATCGTGATCTCAAGAAATATATTTATACAAACAGGATCAAGCGGGGCAAAAGAAGTGGTGCACAAAAATGTTTAAAAAAGGCATCCTGTCGAAAGGTCAGACATCTTCACACGGAGACATTGTTGCCTAAAGGCAATCATTATCGGAGAGTATTCGATTATTGGTGGACTTGGCTTTAATGAAAGGATCTTCGAGATGGATAATAAAAAATACTATGACGAATACATCAGCAGAAACTTTGACCATTTCGCAGTCTGTAAAAAGTCTCTGAAAAAACGTGTGTTCATTGATATGGATGGCGTCTTATGTGAATATAGACCCGAAGCAAAAATAACGGATATGATGAGCAGCGGATATTTTGCCTCACTTGCTCCAAGATCTGAAATGGTTGAAGCAGTCAAGGGATTAATCAAATTAGACCAGTTTGATGTTTATGTTCTTTCGGCTGTAATCTCAGAATGTGCCGAACAGTCAAAACGGGAAAAAATTAAATGGCTCGATAAATATATTCCTGAGATCGATGCTTATCATCGATTTTTTACCATCTGTGGGACAAGTAAATCTGAGGCAATAAAAGACCTTTCTTCGAATGATATTCTTTTGGATGACCACAGCCCCAATCTTAATGAGTGGATTGAGGCTGGGGGCAAAGCTATAAAAATTCTTAATGAATACAACGGGCTAAACGGTACTTTTGTGACCGGACCTCGGCTGAAAATTAATAGCACATCAATGTTAAGGCGTGCGTTGCTTGATGTGATCAGACAAGATTGATGGTTAAGCACCAAATTCGGCACATTTCTTTTGATATTATTATATCGTAAAGATGTAATATGATGGTTGCGGGGGTACATAATATGCAGTTCTATAAATTTGAAGGAATTACAACTGACGAAAAGTGGTCAGAGGGAAATGATAATCGCAGGGTAATGTATGAAAAAACGGAAAAAATTTCGATAAAGACCGGTTCATTCAATCAGCTTGAGAAACGTAAAGCATATCTGTTTGTAAATGATGCTTCGGGAAATCTGGTGACCGGGGGCATCATTATGAATACCCATGCTGATGTATTCAATTTGGTTTCCGGATATCTGCAAACGATAGAGCTTGAGTTGAAGGATATACGCCTTGAAGAAATTACTTTCAGCACGCTTCGCAATATGCTTGCTGGCGCCTGCAGAAAAGATTATATTAACGATGACGATGAGGTTCTGGAACAGTTCGATCTGGATAAACTAAATGGAAGATACGGCAGAGGAATTTCATTTGGCGAACATCTTCTTGAGGATAGCAATAAAAAAGCTGTATATAAAGATGCCGCGCGATTCCTTGCTAAGGATGCTTTAATTTCTGAATTGGATCGTATTTATGCGGGAAGCTCAAAGCAGAATGTTGTCGGTCATCCCGTCCATTATCTGATCCAGACGGATGACAGAGAGACTCGAAAAGGAATGTTTCGAATTATATTGCAGGCATTGTATGCCAATAACAGACTGCATAATAAGCGATACTGTTTTTTGAATTTCAGACCCGGCGAAAATTTTTCAAGCATGGTTTACGACTGCTTGTATAAAAGCGCCGTTGGCGGAGCGATTGTTGTCAGATATTTGGCAAACGATGATACAGAGGATGATCATGCAAGCTGCGGCAGGGAGACAATCGAAACGCTTTGCGAGATCATGAAAAAATATCGCAATCAGGTTCTTACGGTGTTTTGTCTGCCCCGTGAATGCACCGCATCAAAGGATATTTTCTATGAAAATCTCGGCAATACGAGTATTGTTGAATTTAAAGAGGAGTTTGTTTCAGGAGAATGTGCAAAAGGCTTTCTTAAAACTTTGGCAAAAGATAGCAGAATCCGAACAGACAAAAAGCTGTTTGAAAAGCTTGAGAATGGAAAGGGCTATCTTACTACCGATCTTCACAACCTGTTTGATGATTGGTACAATAACAAGCTTAAGACAGCTGTATATCCGCAGTATAAAGATGTTGCTACTGTTAAGCACGAGGTTATTAAAGCTGCGCCGAAGGGATCGGCTTACAATGAATTAAAGCAGATGATCGGACTTGGCGAAGCAAAGAGGGTTATTGATCAGGCACTGAACTACTATAAAGCACAGAAACTCTTTGCAGATAAGGGAATGAAAACTGATCACCCTGCAATGCACATGATTTTTACAGGCAATCCGGGAACAGCAAAAACAACCGTTGCAAGGCTTTTTGCAAAAATTATGAAAGAAAACGATCTTCTTTCTAAAGGGAATCTGATTGAGGTTGGTCGAGGAGACCTGGTGGGCAAATATGTGGGATGGACAGCCCCGACAATTCAGAAAAAATTCAAAGAAGCACAAGGGAGCGTACTGTTCATTGACGAAGCCTATTCTCTTGTTGATGACAGAAACGGCTCTTTCGGGGACGAGGCAATTAACACCATTGTTCAGGAAATGGAAAATCACCGCGACGATGTTGTTGTTATCTTCGCAGGTTATCCGGATAAGATGGAGGGCTTCCTTCAAAAGAATCCCGGTCTCAGATCCAGAATTGCTTATCATGTTCCGTTCGATGATTATGATACGGAATCACTCTGTGAAATAGCAAAGCTGATTGCAAAGCAAAAAGGTTTAAAATTTACAGAGGAAGCATTTGAAAAACTATCCGGTCTGTTTAACACTGCAAGATCCGAAAGTGATTTCGGTAACGGTCGCTATGTCAGAAATGTAATCGAAAAGGCAAAGATGGCTCAGGCCACTCGCCTGCTGACAATGAACTTTGATTCTATCGGGAATGATGATATTACTACCATTACAGCTGAGGATATTGAACTTCCGAAGGCAAGTGCAAAGTCCAAAGCAAAACAAATCGGTTTTTGCGCGTAATGCCCGTATGCGGATTAGCATATTGCGCAGGAAATAAAAGGAAGGAGGACGAAGTGTTTGATTCTGAAAGAGCTGACAATTGAACAATTTGGAAAAATCGAACACTTTGATGTTCTCTTCCAGGAACAAGTTACCGCTATAACTGCTCCCGATACAGAAGGTATTGTGAAGGCAATTGGACTGACTACGAATAATAAAAGACTGATAGACTGTTCTGAGGAATTTACTGTTTCGGACAATACAAAAATTATTCTCAAACTTGAAATTACCGGTCATCCTTATACAATCACTGCAAGAGGACAGCCTCATAGTAGTAAATGTATCTATGAGGCAATAGACTGCAAAACCAATGATGCTGTCGATGCGTCTTTACTTTTCAGAAATATACGACTGTGCGAGGAGGAAGAAGACCTTATATATTATCGGTACAATCCGAAGAATGCATTTTCAAATCGGTTTCTTCATTACAAGGATCCGGAGAAATACTATGCTTTTGGGGACTTTCAAAAGAAAACAAACGGTTTCGGGGCAACACAGACCTTTCGAATTTATCTTAAGGAGTTTATTCGAAAATATGTAACTTATAATTCCTTTACGGATTCGTATAAAACTGAACTTCGCTCAGACGGAAGCTTTATTCAGCATTCTCCTACGCTCCACCATTTTATAGCAGATCTAAGTGAGCAAGAAAAAAAGCTTTTTGATTATGATTGCTATATCGAAGTCAATAAGTTCTGGTGCGGATTTGAAGATATTCGCGATATAAACCATGAAAAATGGCCAATGCTCATTGATGCCAGAGATCTAAGCGAGTATATCGGATTCCATAAGTTGCTTGCTAAATCGAAAGGTCTGGGCAAACAAATGATCGTGATGAATAGGTAAAACGGTAACTATACTCTGTAAAGCATTCATTATACTGCCTCACCTCTTAATCGTCTTATTTTAGTGGGCGTGTAGAGCATCTGTGAAGCAATTACGGTATTTCCGCTAATTCAGTGTATGCCGAAAGAGGCTAAAAAACGATACATTCTTTTGAAATACTGTGAACTTGTTGCCTTTGCTATGGTCACGGCTCGGAAAAAATTAAATGAAACTATAAAATAGATTATTCCCCTTATCCGTTTTCGTTCGGGTATTATATTATTTATTTTCTTTTCCTTAGCGGTGCCGTTAAAATTATCGATTTCAAAATAATCATAGAATTTCAAAAAATCTTCAAGCTCGTCAAAATCTTCGTGATATTGGGCAAGAAAAACGGAACCTTCGTGACTGGCAGAACCGTATAAAAGGCCTTCGTGATATTTTTTCAAAACCGAAATCGGCACATTTACACAAATGCCGTCATTTTTAAGTTCTGAAATTATGCGGTATAGGTTTTTCAGTCCTTTTTGATTTCTTACAAGAATTGTCGATACGCACGGATAACTGTCCTTAAAACTACCGTGAATGATTTGGACGCCGTAAATCGGCTTTACGCCTGATTTTCGGCATTCTTTTTCAAATTCGGGAAATCCCTGAACGCTGTTAAAATCCGTCAGCGCAATAGCTGACATATTATTGCTTTTTGCAAAATTTACAAGCTCAGGTATTGTGATAACACTGTCCATTTCGTCAAAAACGCTGTGAGCATTAAGTTCTATTCTAAAGGGGCCTTTGAAGGATGCACAGGATTAAAGAGAATTACTGTTCCACGGAAAGTTAAGGTCATTAAAGAGGGTACATTTACCGGATGCAAGCAGTTAGAGGATGTTTACTTTGAAGGCACAATGGAAGAATGGAATAGAATTAATATCATTCATCACAAACATGAGGTAGAATTTGGACAATTGATTCCCGGAACGCCTGTGCAGGAGGTGAAAGCCGAACGGATGATTTTTATTCCCGGAAACGAAGCGATCTTTTCGGCAAATATTCATTTTCTATGTAGGCTTCCGGGAGAGAATTTTAATTGTTCTTTTAATGTGAAAGTCGGCAATAAGGATATCACAGAATTTTTCAGGACGATTTAATGTACCCTATTTGGAACACTACACATGGTATACTCAATATACAAAAGACGACAAAGGTGAGGTATATATTATGATTGTCGAACCGAAAGAATGGATTTCAAAACCGGATGGTAGCGGAAACGGAGTTTTAATGGCACTGATAAAAGACAGTGAGGTTGGATTTCCTATTCCTATAGAAACACATAATGTATTTCACGAAGATGTGGAAATAAATAAAGAGCAGGATTTTGAGCTCATCTTAGAGTGTGCAGGCAAACCTACTGTTTACAAAGACGAGGAAACATACAACAAGGATACCGGCACAACAATGAATTTCGAATCGGTTATACCTGTCGGATTGTTTTCCGCTTCCCGGAATGAAGGCTTCGTTCAAACTCCTCATATTATTCTGAATGGAAGGGTAGTTAAAACCTATGGTAATTCCACTCAATTCGGATTTGATGAATCGGATGTCCTTTATTCGCTTTCCTGCCTCGGGAATGAATACGATGTTGTAATGCACTCTGAGTTTTCAGACAATGTAAGAATTGAAGAAGGCAATATTGTTTCCTGCGTTTATAGGGTTCAGGGTTGGCCAAATCAGAATGACTATAGCGACAAGTAAGGAGCTTATATTAAAAAAGGCATCTTTTGGTGTGCAAATTTTGATACGGAATTCCCGGAGCTAATTACAGTTTCGGTTGCTTGAAAAGCTTGGATTTCAAAAAGAGTCTGTCGGACTAAGAATGATACTTTCTGAAGATAGAAGTTATCAAACAATTAACCTATACTCATATGTTTTAAAAAGTGATGTTGCCGACAAAATGTAATGCACCAAATAGCGTACATTGCACTTGATATAATCTTATCGTAAAAGGAAAGCAAAAAAATAAGTGGAGGAACTACTATGAACGCATTTGACAAAGTGATTGGTTATGAGACGATCAAAAACGAGCTGCTGCAGATCTGCGACATGATTCACAACAGAGAAGTCTACGAGGAATTGGGAGCCAAGCTGCCTCAGGGGATTTTGCTGTACGGCGATCCGGGGCTCGGCAAAACCCTTATTGCAAAGTGCTTTATAGAAGAAAGCGGGCTTAAATCGTATGTTGTCCGGAGAAATAAGGGCAACGACGACTTTATTGGGGATATTACGGCCACTTTCCAAAAGGCACGGGAAACCGCCCCCTGCATTGTCTTTCTCGACGATATGGACAAGTTCGCCAACGAGGACAGCAACCATCGTGATGCGGAAGAATATGTGGCGGTTCAGTCCGGTATTGATGAGGTAAAGAACTGTAATGTCTTCGTTCTTGCAACTGCAAATGAGATGTGGAAGCTGCCGAGCTCCCTTGTGCGGTCAGGTCGTTTTGACCGAAAAATTGAGGTTCAGTGCCCTACCGCTAAAGATGCCGATGAAATCATTAAACACTATCTCTCGGACAAAAAGGTAGCCAAAAATGTTGACATGGACGACCTTTCGAAGATGATCAGCTACAGCTCCTGTGCCGAGCTTGAGACCATACTGAATGAAGCCGCAATCAGTGCTGCACACGCAAGAAAAAGCAGTATTGAAATGGATGATTTTGTAAAATCCGTTCTGCGGATGCAATATGACTCACCGGATAATTTTACAAAAACATCCGCAGAAGACATGAAGAAAACTGCACTCCACGAAGCGGGACATCTTGTTGTGTCCGAGATTCTTTGTCCGGGAAGTGTGGGACTTGCCTCCCTCCGTTCTACCGGCAGAGACTCCACCGGCGGCTTTATTCACCGATGCAAGGAGCTTTCCAGAAGACCTCATTACGTCCTTGTGTCTCTTGCGGGGAAGGCGGCTGTTGAGCTTTATTACTCCGATACCGTTGCGAGCGGCTGCACAACCGATATAAACCGTGCTTTCGACTGCATTAGAGATGGTATTTCGGAGAACGCAACTCTCGGCTTCGGAATGATCGATGTGTCTACGGATCGATTTCCGAAAAGCTCCGAGGATTTCAAATCCAGAAACGAAGCCGTCACCCATGCAGAGCTTGAACGCTATATGATTAAAGCGAGGGATATCCTTCTTAAAAACAGAGATTTTCTGGAGAAGGCTACCGCTGCACTTATTGAGAAGGAAACGCTGCTTCACTCTGATGTTAAAAAGATCAGAGAAAGCTCCGTTATCACTGATGTGGCCGTATAAGGCTGCCTCGGTAATTAGAATATAGCAAAGCAATGCGCTGAAACCGGCGTATTGCTTTGCCATGGTAATATGACTGCATACCATTTAAGAAAGCAAGGAACGATGAAACATGAAAATTGGAGTTCAGTATTTCCCGCTTGAAAATTGCAGCGGAAACCTATGTAAAACCGTTGTAGAGACCACCGACTATGGCTCTGCGGCGCAGATCGTTATGAATATGTTTAATATACCGCAGCAAAACTTCTATGCAGTAAATACATACTTGGGGTGACGGAAAATGCTGTCTAAAAAGCTTATAATGGAAGAAAAAATCAAAGCCATTTGTAAAAAGGACAGGACCATATTCCAAAAGGGTGCGGTATTTGATAAGATTACCATTCTAAATTCTGACCCTTGCGGTTCTATGCTTTGCGGTCCGGTCACTTTCTTAGGATGTACAGATCGCTATGAAATGCTTTTCACCAGCGGAAACGGAAGATACTATTTTACTGTACGAGACGGCTGGGGCGTTGAGGATAATTGTTTATATGCTTTGTCAATCGGCGCAATCTGTCGCGATTTCAAAAAGCCTGTTACGGTTGAGGAAATCGAATCTGGTGTAAATAATCCTAAAGAGCCAAGAGGCACATATTCGGCGCTGGCAATCAAAATGAGACTGAAAGACGATAAGGAAATACTGAAGGTGCTGAAGCAGTATAAGACAGTAAACTCACTCGCCATATCAAACAATCAAAATAGCGAAACAAATAGCGTTACAGATTTAGGTTCGCAAATGTATAGGGATATAGTGTCTGATCTGTCCATGGTGTCCACAGCACAGCTTGTAGAGGAACTTTCTAAAAGAGAAGCCGTTCAAAAGCTGAACGTCGAGCCGTATCAATCCTACAAGATCAAAATCGGCAGACGCAAAATTTCCGGCACCGGTCCTGTTGTTATTTTAAGGGCCTGGGATTGATTTTTATAATTAATTACTATGGTTTTATAACAAAGTGTGTTATAATAAAATCGGTTTCCGATAAAATAAATTATGAAAGGTTGAATTGTATGGAAGATTTAAAGGATTTAGAAGAATTGGTTAATGATTTAGAAAAAGAAAGAGATGAAGCAAAACAAATTGCTTTGTTACAGCGAATTGAGTCAAAATTGCTCAATGAATATAATATTGTAATTTCAGGAACGGTAATCGAACCTTTGCGTGTTGAAGCATATTATTATCCCTTTGATGATGAAAAGAAATTCGATGATCCCTGTGCTCACAAGAGCACAAAAAAAATTAATAATTTCGGAAAACTATACTTTATAGAAGAAAGATACGGATATCCCGGCATAGATTTGTGTTTATCGTTAGGAAATTACTACTTATCATTTCTGATAAAAAACTCTCGCATAGAAAACGCTTATTACAAACAAATGGATTTGTATGATAAATTTCAAGAGAGGCGCAATGAGATTGAAACCGTGGATGTTTTAAAAAAAGTTCCGAACAAAAATCAAATTGTTTTTAAGACATCGAGGGTCGGTTTAAGGAAATCCAAAACAAAATTTTCACATGAATTATTAGCGTCTGTAATCGAACTCAATAATTCTGCAGGATATGATTGGGAACGAGGATTTGGTAAAGAATGGATGGTTGCAAAGTATATGGCTGAAAATAATATACCAGCAACGGATGAAAATATAAAATCGCTTTTAGGGTACAAATCTCAAAATGTCAAAAAACTGATTGAGGACTTAAAATAACATGCTTTACTTTTCATCACTTCTAAAAGCTAACCCCCAATATTCATTGTCGGCGGAGAATCTGTTTTCCGCTTTGTCCGACAGCGGAGAAAAATTCACTCTTTTTGACGGAGCAAAGGATATCTGGGCAAGGGATTATATGCCGATTAAAACCAAAAGCGGTCAATATATCTCATTTCGCTATGAGCCGCATTACCTGAAAGGCTATGAAAGGCGGCGCACCGATTACTGCAACGATATTGCGCCGCATTTTGCTCTGCCTGTTACATATTCAAATATCAATCTTGACGGCGGAAATGTTGTGTTTTCGCCGTCGAAAACAAAAGCAGTTATTACCGACAGAGTGTTTTCGGAAAATCCCGAATATGACAAGAATAATCTTTTATTAGAACTTGAAAATTTGCTCGAAGCAGAGATAATTATTATTCCGTCGCTTAAAAGCGATATGACCGGTCACGCAGACGGCGTCGTGCGCTTTGTGAACGAAAACACGGTGATCGGCAACGCCTCGCCTTACAAAAACGGTTACGAACAAAAAGTTAAATCGGCTTTGAAAAAGCACGGCATTTCGTGTTTGGATTTTCCGTATTTCGATTCTGCCGGTATAAGCGCTGTGGGCAGCTATCTCAATTTTCTCGAAACCGATAAGCATATTTTTCTGCCGGTCTTCTCTGATGCACAGGATGAAACGGCGGTAAAAAGAGCAAAGGAAATATTTGAAAAAAATATAGTTGCCGTGAATATTAACAGTATAGCCGAAGAAGGAGGAGTAATGAATTGTATAAGCTGGGAAATGAACTGACCACGGATGATAAGAAAAATGAAATCAGACGAATATTGACGGCAAGACGCAAACTCTACAATGCAGGAGTGGAACTTTTAGAGTGCGACCATGTCTATGCTGAGGGTATTAAAGCTGAGCTTGAAAGGCATACCTTTGTCAGCCATACAGTCCCTTTTGTAGGTGCAGGAGCCAGAAAAAAGCCAATTGACGAAGCTGATGTTCGCTTTTATCTTGAAATGCGAATGCGAATATATGTGAAAGAAGAAAATATCACATTCGATGCGGAAAACGGTCTTTGCACGATTCGGCTTAATGATGTGTTAACAGCGAATATCCCGATAAAGAGCGAAACTTCGGTCGGAGGTATTTTGCTGTAACCAGGAGTTTCGATTTATTAGAGAAAACAGACCCTTAATAGTTCAAAAAATTAAATCGCCGCGACAGCGCGGTTGTTATATTAGAAAAAGAGAGAAAGCAGGAAGAAAATATGAGCGCAGACAAACATCCCGAACACCACAAGCGTGATTTATTGCTTAGTGATCGAATATCACAAAGCACAGTCAAGGATATTATCCAAAATGTATTAGGACATGTTGACATATCTACAACTATGAACATTTATATAGATGTCACCAAGG
>JAEDFR010000158.1 GCA_016297945.1 Lachnospiraceae bacterium
AAAAATAATGCCCGGTTTCAACTGTCTGAAGACGAAGTCTGAGTTTTGAAACCGGTCATTTAATAATACTTTGTGAGCATGTCGCTTAGAAAAACTAGAAACCGAAGTACGAAGCGGACAAAGATATATATTGAGAACACAAATCCGAAAAAAGCAAATTCTGTTTTTCTAATTTTTTGATTGAATACCATATCTAGATATGGTATTCTAAGTAAAATGTAAACACAAACGGAGGTATTTTCATGACAGCAAAAGAATGTATTTTAGGTCGCCGCAGCATTCGCAAATTCAAAGCAGATGCAGTAGATCATGAGTTATTAAAACAAATTGTTGAAACAGCTTCTTATGCTCCCAGTTGGAAGCATACCCAGATTACCCGCTATATTGTTGTAGAAGGTGCCTTAAAAGATAAAATTGCTACAGAAGGCACCACCATCTATCCGGGTAATGGAACAATTATCCAAAACGCACCTGCATTGGTTGCAGTAACCGTTATCAAAAACAGATCCGGTTATGAAAGAGATGGTTCTTTCTCAACCGACAGAGGTGATGGCTGGCAGATGTACGATGCCGGTGTTGCATCCCAGACTTTCTGCTTAGCAGCTCATGAAGCAGGTCTTGGTACCGTTATTATGGGATTATTTGACCGTTCCACAGTAGAAGCACTTTTACAATTGCCTGATGATCGGGAATTGGTAGCTTTGATTCCAATCGGATATCCTGACATCGAGCCGGAAGCACCCAAAAGAAAACCGGTTGATGATTTAGTTTCATTTATCAGTTAGTTTTTAAATCGAAGGGAATTTATTTCTCTTCGATTTTTTATGAATCATAAAATACTCATCTTTTTTATAAAAAAACAAGGAAAGAAAGCGAGGAAAAGTATGAGACATCTAATGAATCCTCTGGATTTTACAGTCGAAGAATTGGACAAGTTATTTGATCTTGCCAACGATATCGAAAATAATCCGGAAAAGTACAGCGAGAAATGTAAAGGAAAGAAAATCGCAACCTGTTTTTATGAACCGAGTACCAGAACCAGACTTAGTTTTGAATCTGCCATGATCAATTTAGGTGGCAGCGTCATTGGTTTCTCCGATGCAAATTCATCTTCCGCCTCCAAGGGCGAAAGCGTATCCGATACCATCCGCGTTATTTCCTGCTTTGCAGATATCTGTGCGATGCGCCATCCCAAGGAAGGTGCTGCCATGGTTGCCGCTTCCAAATCTTCTATCCCGGTTATCAATGCCGGTGACGGCGGACACCAGCATCCTACTCAGACACTGACGGACATGCTGACCATCAGAAGCCTGAAAGGAAGATTAAATCATTTTACCATTGGTCTTTGCGGCGATTTAAAATTCGGACGTACCGTACACTCTTTGGTAAATGCCCTTTCCCGCTATGATGATATTCATTTTATCTTTATTTCGCCGGAGGAACTCCGTATCCCCGACTATATCCGGGAAATGTTAGCCGAAAAAGGCATTTCTTTCGAAGAATATATTAAACTGGAAGACTGTATCGGCGACCTCGACCTTTTATATATGACCAGAGTTCAGAGAGAACGCTTCTTTAACGAAGAAGACTACGTCAGATTAAAAGATTTTTATATTCTGGATAAAAATAAAATGAGCATGGCAAAGGAAGATATGCTGGTGCTCCACCCGCTTCCCCGAGTAAATGAGATTTCCGTCGAAGTGGATGATGATCCCAGAGCCGTATACTTTAAACAGGTTCAATACGGTGTCTATGTCAGAATGGCACTCATCCTGACATTACTTGAGTTAGCGTAAGCTAATTATGGACATCATCATAGATTTATATAAGGAGAATGAAACATGTTAAATGTAGGAAAAATAGAAGAAGGTTTTGTACTCGACCACATTCAGGCCGGAAAAAGCCTTTCATTATATCATCATTTAATGCTGGATAAGCTGGATTGTACCGTTGCCATCATTAAAAATGCAAAAAGTAATAAAATGGGTAAAAAAGATATCCTGAAAGTAGAATGTGATATCAATATGCTGGATCTGGATGTCCTTGCTTTTATTGATCATAACATCACCGTCAATGTCATTAAGGACGGAGAAATTGTTGATAAGAAAGAACTGGTCCTTCCCAAAGAAATAAAAAATGTCATCAAATGTAAAAATCCCCGCTGCATCACTTCTATCGAGCAGGAATTACCGCATATCTTTATACTGACGGATGAAGAAAAAGAAATCTACCGTTGTAAGTATTGCGAAGAAAAATACGGAGAAAAAAGATTATAATAGTAATTCTTTTTTACAATTGTGTAACTGAGAAATATGCAGAAAGCGCGGATATATGGAGCTTGCAGACCGATTATGCAGACGCTCTGCCGCGTTTCTCACAAAGTTCGCAATCTTTGTGGGATGACAGTCCCCAAAGTTGCGAATAATAAAAAGTGAGAAACAATGGCAGAGATAAAAGTCTGCATCTAAGGTCAAAAGCTCCATATATTCGCGCTTTCTGCATATTCTCAGTTACACAATAAAATAATAAAATAATTTACCCGGCAGAAACCTGCCGGGTTTTAAAATGTTTAACACACTTTGAAATAAAAGATAATACCAAGCACTGCCTCCAAAATGCCTATACTAAGATGTCCTTACCTAATGTCAATTCCTGTTGTCTATTCCTTGCTGTCAAAACCAAGATGTCAGTTCCTGCTGTCTAACCCATGTTGTCAATGCCATGATGTCAATTCCTGTTGTCTCACTCGTTGCAAATACAAAGATGTCTTTACTATGCTGACTGAACCAAGATGTCACGGCAGCCTTTCGTTCTGATGTAAAACATGATGTAAAAACCGACGAAAAAAGGCACTTTGTCCACGGACAAAGCGCCTTCGCTTTAGGTATTATTCTTTATTCATGTTGAGTATAAGTGATATCTTTTTGTTTGTCAACAAGAAATCAGAAAAATTTATTTTTTTCGTATACTTATTCAGCCCCGGCAATGCAAATTAAAAAAGCAACCTTAAACGAGGGTATCATCATCACGGACAGGGTATTACAGCAACCGCTGATTAGGGGAAGTCTATTTATCCAACAACCAATCCGCAATATCAATAACCTTGATTCCCTCATACTGGTATTTATCATGCCTGGTTCTGGCTATCACATACTTAGGGTATGCATCCTTAATCTGCAAAAGTGGAGCTACCTCTCTTTCAAAGGTCTTCTCTTCACTGATATTATCAGTTACTTGAATATAGATTTTCTCACTTCTCTTCACTGCGACAAAATCTATTTCCTTCTTATATAATATACCCACATATACCTCATATCCTCTGCGCAGAAGCTCAACCGCCACGATGTTTTCCAATATCCGCCCGTAATCCATATTTTTTGTTCCAAGCTTTGCATAACGGAAAGTATGGTCACTCAAATAGTATTTGTCGTTACTCGATAAATACTTTTTCCCCTTAATATCATATCTCCTAACCTTGTAGAATGCGAATGCATTGCACAGATATTGCATATAATTACCAACTGTCGTATGGTGTATCTTCTCCTGCATGCTCCCCAGAGTATTGGTAATGTTACGCGCAGATGAAAGATTCGACACATTATCCATAAGAAAATCCACAATTCTATCCATCAGCTGCGTATTTCTTATCTTGTATTTTTTGCGTATATCACGCACTATCAGCGTATCAAACACATCAGCTATATAATCATACTTTGCTTCCTGATCTTTATAAAGATAGGAACCAGACATTCCACCCTCCAGCACATACTTGTCCAAAGCGTCGTAGTGTTCTTTCAAGCCAAAGTACTCCATATACTCACGAAAGGAAAACGGATATACTTTGATTTCAAAAGTACGACCTGTAAATAACGTAGCCAAATCCGAACTTAATAAAAAAGCATTTGAACCGGTAATATAGATATCGTACTTCTCGCTGGCATGAAGTCCATTGACTGCTTTCTCAAAATCTTCGCACATTTGCACTTCGTCAATAAAGACAAAATTCTCTTTACCTGCAACATAATGTGCGTTAACATAATCGTATAATGCGCGATAAGTCAGTAAATCGTCATAATCAGGCAGGTTGAAATTTATCTGTATGATATTGCAATCCGGGTTCTCCGATTCAATATATGCTCTAAATGCTTCTAACAGCTTTGACTTTCCGCTTCGTCTTACACCGGTAATGACCTTGATATCCGGGGTCCCAAGTACATTGATTAACTTATCTAAATACTGTCTACGCTCTATCAGCTTCATCTGCATCATCCTTTCACTAATAGTATGTACTTATTATACTTT
>JAEDFR010000159.1 GCA_016297945.1 Lachnospiraceae bacterium
GTGCCATCATTCCCTTTGCTTTCTGCTCACTCTCCACCATGCTGGCAATGACTTTGGCGACAGCTGGTCTCCACTGCTTACCATTGCCAATATCAAGATAAAGCTCCGCTACAAAATGAAGAATGATACCCCTTTCATGACAGAACCTTGCAAAGGTATACACCTGACGCACCGATGCAAATCGATTACAGCTAATGGTATAAACTACATCTCCACTCTGCAGAACCGATGTAAGTGCACCAAGACTTCCAGCATTGTAAATGTTATTGTCCCGAATCTTCTTACTTCTGAAAAACACCTTTGTTGTCTCATCATCAAGTGATGATATAAAGCCATAAATCATAAAAGCCAACCTCCTTTTTGTTGTTGGTTAACTTATGCCTATATGCGTCATTCTGAAAACAGTCTGTAGGTTCCAAAGTTCCTTAAAGTCGGCAGGAAATGTTTAAAAGATTTGTTTAAATTTATACACGTTTTCATCTTATATTTTGATACCACACTTCATACTTCAGAAAATACGCAAAAAATCGAGCATATACAAAAATTCAAATACCATGATAAAAGAAATATTCTGCAGATTTATGGAACTATACAGTATCGGTGGATGAGCAGGTTTCTGGAGATATTAGTTGATTTGATATTAGAAAAATCAGAATGAATCAAAACAGAGATGTGATGTTAGGATGTGCGGATTAAGATTGGAAAATTTCGGTGGTATCAACGGATGATAGTTTAAGATTGATGGGGATTATCCATCATTGTCTAAGTTGTCTGTATTTATGAGACCCCAGCGAATTTTTTGTAAGCTGTCTGTGAATGTCATAATCCATCTTGAAGTGAAACTTAATTGTGAAAGAATCTTGTAAAATGGCTAGATTTCTAAAGTAAAAAGGGCTCCTGCAATATCTTTGATAGCAAAATCAAAAGAATCCGATATCGTCTTTATGGCAAAAATCTGTATGTGGGTTACCGCCTTTTGAAGCAATATTTGAGTCGAAATTACCGCTTTTCAATCGGAAATCTTATGTAATTCTACCGCTCATAATAAAAAATATACTTTCATTTTAGAATGCTCATCTCGGCTTATATTCTGTGACCTTTCATGGGGCAGAATATAAACGGAAATTGATATTTGTGTTAACTACTCAATCTACCTTTTCCACATACCCACATATCTTCTTCTCCTCAGAGGTCAAATAAACCCCCAAGGAGACAGAACTATATGAAAAAAAAGGATATTAAAATTCAAATCAACGAAATTCTATGGAAGAAGGCTTTAGAAAAGATTGAATCAGACTTTGGAGAAAAATATTGCAAAACAGACTGTATATTGATTATTATGTTACTGGCTCTATATAAAAAGATGAACAAATCACACAATACAGACAATTTGTATCTAGCAGTCAATCATCCAGACCAGCTTTCTACATCTGCTTATAAAACCATAACCATTGCCGTTTATGACGGACTACTGGATATGTTATTGGAACAACATCCAGATTTTACATATAATCAGCTGATAGAGTCTGCACTTGCCGACTATCTGGTTCTACCGATGACTTTTTATACTGACTGTATTTCACCACTTTATACCATTATTGGTTCAAAGAATCATACAATGCAAGTAGCAACTGCTGATGCTGTAGATGAAATAAAAATCCCATATGAATCCTTTATGCTGATTGATTGTTGCAGTGCCACTGGTTCACTGTTTTTTGGACTAAAAAGTTATCCTTGGAAATCAGTGATTTTGAATGACTTGAATCCACTTAGAACCAATTTTCTGAATGTGATTAAGACCGAACCACTGAAACTGATAAAACAAATTCTGGAATCCGACCTCTCATTCATCGAACAGCCAGAAACAAAAAATCCAAAGTTATCCGCATACAAAAAAGCAATCAATGATTATGCAGAAAAGCGAGCTAAGTATCATAAAGTTGATTGTAATATTGACATTGCATACCAGATGTTCATTGTCCAATGTATTGATAAGGCAATGGTGGAAAGAGCTGCCAAAATCCTAGAGCGAGTCTTCAGATTCTTACCAGCACACTTGAAATTGCAGAATGCTGTTATTACACAGCAGGACTGCCTTAACAATTTAAAAAATGATAATACAAATAAATTGGTTCTACTGGATGTTCCATACATCGGTTCTGAGCATACTTGTGCTGTTACTGGATACAAATATCAGCCTTTCCATCAGAAAGTAGCTGACTTCCTACAGAACGCTGAATATCCATTTTTGTACTACTGCCGAAGCACACCACCGAAATCCGACAAAACTTCTACCAGAGCTGATGCGGAACATATCATGAAGATAAAACTGGGGCAGTATTTTATGAACAAGGGCTACTACTTTCAGAAAGTTCCCCTAAAAGAGGATATAGAACTTATAATCAGTAATCGCCAATATGATACCAATACACAATTCTGCTGGATAACATTTGAGCAAGTAATCGTATAATTTTCAGCGCTTTTTTCTCTAATTGCTAATAGACTAAAAACTGTATCACCTACATATCATTCATTTCATGAACAGATAGGTGATACAGTTATTTTAAAGGATTTATGTTCACCATAAATTATTGTATAGCTACAATTAACACCAAAGCATTATTTGTTCATGGATGATATTTTAATCAATTTGAACCTCACTACACTCAAATGTCAATATAGAAACGCCTTCATCTTCTAATACTATTTTTACAGTACTTTCTTCATATGTAACATCAACAATTGAATCATAATCAATCTCATCTTCTCTTTTTCCTGAATCCCAATTATAATTTGTTGAATTCAAAAATTTTAAAATAACTTCCTTTAATTCTGGGTCTCCATCTTGATATTCATTTTGCTTCCACATGCATAAATCAATATTCAGTATCACTGTTCCATTTGTATAAACTAACTCATTTACACAGCTATCATTAAAATTTACTTTCTTTATTAATTCTGTTACTAACATATTATTCTTCTCCTTTAATTACGATATGAGATGCCTTTGACCCTTTTCCGACAGGTTTTCCATCTATATCCAAATAATAATCAACTTTTTTGTTTGTATAATTTGGATTCATTACATGATAATGGTCTACTGCTTCAAATCCATTTGCACCATCAACCCCTTTATCAAATCTTATTTTTAAACCTGACTTTGGGTCATAAAATTCTCTTGAGTTTGTGTTTGCTGCCATTTTAGGATTTGTAATGTCTTCCCATCCATCTTCAATTAATTGCTGTGGAGATTTAGATTGTATATTTTTTATTACAGAGCCACTACCACTCTCACCAACATTTATGACTTCTTTTTTCCACCATGGCTTTTCCATTGTTCCGCCGGCAACACTCATGGTAAATGCCATCATTCCTAAATCTCCAGTTAGGTTTCCAAATTTGTCATAAATTTCATAGTAACCATCATAAAAGTTTTCTGCATAGTAATTTATAGCCTTTTTTTCGGTATCTCCATTTATGCCGTAATATATTTCCTGCACACCCTCTGCCATTTGGCTGATGCCGGCACCGGTTTCATAAATTCCTCCAGTTATTCCCATTACTCCAATTCCAGTATTGCTGGCAAGTACTCCTGCAAGAGTCAGTGCGACTCCACCTGTTCCCTTACGGTTACCGCTTTTTATCAGTTCAACGCCATGAATGATTCTTTCTGGTGCTGAATTAGGTAAGATGGCTTTTATCAGTTCCTGCGGAAGATTTCGGCAGTACTCATATGCAGCGCAGGTCGCCACCTCTGCCTGATATATATATTCCGCAGCCTGATAATACAAATCACTGTATGCAGATGCCTCCATTGCGTCTGCTGTTCTTTCAAACAGATAATTTGAGTAATTGTTTTCGAAATTTGTTTTTACTGAAGTTCCTAATATTGCAAGTCTCGCCGGTATGACACCTGTCGGATTTAGCACAGCAGATGTTATTCCTATCAGATTATTAATCCCTTCTGGCGCTACCAGATCTGCTTTTGCTCCTGACTTTTTTGCCTGTTCCTGTGCAACACGGTTCTTCCACTGGCTATCTGTTTCTCCTGCGTGTTTTGTCGTATCAATTTTCTGGAAAGCATTTCCAACTTGATGAATTGTGTTTACAACCGTATTTTTTACATTACTTACAGCTGTTTTTACATAGTTAAAAGTATTCTTTGCAGATTCCTTTGCCCCTTTGATTAATGTTTTTCCAACGCTTTTGATCTTTGAGAATACCGAGTGACCACTTGGATCCGCATATCCTAACGGATTGTTTTCTCCGTACGTATAA
>JAEDFR010000160.1 GCA_016297945.1 Lachnospiraceae bacterium
TCATCGTGTCTTACTATAATATTTATACCACAAGTAATGTACCAAAAGTGGGAGGTTAGGATTAGCCGCTTTGTTTAATGCGTAATGCATTATCATTTGGTTCTCAAGCAATTAGGCGGTAAAACAAGTGTGTAAAAAAGGAGTCCGAATACTCTTTTTTATAGAATTACTCAACGTCATCAACTGTTTTCATCTCTTTGCAGCAAGCATGGATAGCTATAGCTTGTGCAAGAAGATTTGCTTCGTTGTTAATGATAATCTCAGGAGCTTTAAGTGACATAAGTCTGCAAAGCCTCTTTGCGCGAATTACCACATCGTAGGCAGCAATGCCATTACCAATACGGTGATTTGCATCAGCATGAATCGCATCCCTGTAAGCATTGTAAATCGCCTTTTCTTTTTCAGTGATATTCGTACCTCTGCAATTATTATAGAATGAGAACTCTTCTTTTGAGATATCGGTGCCGTTTTTAATCTTTTCGGCAACAGACTTAACCATATCAATCGTTTCCATTCTGTCAGAGATGTCCATAGCCAGCTCCACATCGATACCACCGGTTTCAAAATCACGGAGAAAAGTATTCCATACGTCCCGAAGATTCGGAGAAAGTTTTTCAATGTCAGAATCCGAGTTAATAGAATCCCATTTTTTTGCAATTTCCTCAAGTGCTGCATAGAGAAACCTGTACTCGGACACAACATTTTCCGCAGCATTTTCAGACCAATTCATAGCGCACTGATAGAAGTGTTCTGTATTATCGCAATTACCGTCATAAGGCCACTCAGGGATATAGAGAGTACCGTTTTCATCAGTGTGTTCAAACATACTGATAATAGACTCTGAGGGAGTAAGAGTAAGGACTTCATCAGGATTTGTGTAAAGAGCAATTTTTGATGTATTCATAATTCATCCTCCATACTGTTTTATTTACGATATGATTATAATAAACGTTATGTACGCTATTTGGTGCATAAAATAATAGAGCTGTGATTTTCATCACAGCTCTATGCGTTGTTTTTATTCAATTAAACAAATCGCCTACACATTTTTTACAGTGGTAATGGTCATCGTACTCTATCACATAATCCCCGATATTAAATGCGGCGATGATCTGAGATAGTACATTGTCACGATGTATACAAGGGTCAATGTAAATGATTGAGTGATTCTTTTCCTCGTCCCATAAAACCCTTCCACGAGGGTAATCAATGTACTCTCCGCTTTTGAAATGATCGTCATATAGCTGATCATGACCGTATGAGTTATCCAATTTTCCAGCTTGTTCCCGGCCTTCAGAGAGGGGACAGGCATTATATATTAGCTTTCCTCGAATATAGAAGAATGGACCTATTTTAGCCATATTCAGTTCCATCCCGAAAACGAATCTAACCCACTAATTAAATCGACAGCGTTAATCCAAACAAATCCGTTAGCAGATTCTTTATCGTTTACCACACTATAAACCTTGTCTGACCGACTTCCATTTTCAAAGACTTCATACCATCGGTATTTGTTCCCGTTATAATAAAATTCGACTCTTACGCCCCAGTAATAACCATTCTGATAGAAGTTAAACATTGAATCGGTAATAGATATGATTCCCGCATCTGCCAAATTCTTGAGGGCGATATTCTTATCTTTTCTTTCGGAGCTTAGATAAACACCTTCCGTTTGACTGTAATCTTTATGTACCGCCCAATACAGATGCCAGTGATACCTATACTTATAATTTTCAGGTTTTTCGACAATTTTACTGATCAAACCACTATTAAGAAAATCTTGGTAATCAGTATTATGGTGCGGCTCAGAATTATCCATTAGCATAGCATGTACTTTAGACAGCACATCATCTACATCACTACACAAAATATCTTTCTTCCAACATTTGTGACGAGCATGGTAACCTACGGATGTAAATAAATACTTGTCCTTTATTTCTTCAAAACCTTCAAATTGTTTTAAAAGTTTTTCAACTGTAGTTATTGGTACGGGATTATCAAACAGTTTTTTCGCCGTCTCAAACTTCTTATCAAAATCATCCCATTCAATGTTCGTTACATTTTTATATAAGAACCGGATGGTTCCATTAAAGAATTCAAAATCCTCGGCTTCTTTTATCTTATTCTCCCATACAATGTCGGTTAAAATCTTTTCGGCTTTTTCTTTTTCCTCCTTTAACTGGCGCTCCAATTGGCTGTTAGAAAAAGAACCTGTATAGTCTCTCAGGCACTCGTAGATATCATTATCAAAGCCCACCATTTTATCAGAGAGCTTTTTGATCAAACGCATGCATGTAATCATAGCCGGAATGTTATCGATGGCTGCGTTCTCAGTCAGATTTCTTACTACTCTCATCCATCTAAAGAATTTCGTCTCATCAAATACATTGACAATACGACAATTCAAAATAAAGTGGCAAATAGCCAGAAAATACACCCTTTCCTTTTGGCTTGTTGAAAGAAGAACATGCTCCTTTTCAAGACCATACTGTGGAATAAAAGTATAACCATTTGCAACACCGGATGTTTCTTCATCTTCTTCATCGGCGTCTTTTATGTAAAGAGCTGACTCAATGGTTCTTATAATGGTAGAATCAGAAACCATAGTTAAGATATAATCAATTTCGCCAAGAGATTGAAAATTTACATACTTTTTATATACTTCAAAACCCTCATAATTAACCAAACTGTCGTCTGCAGATGACGCTCTGAGTCCGGTGCCAAATAATCTGTCAAAGGCGACTTTATCCGCTTTATGAGTTTCATCTTCCTTGCCTTGTGCATACTCTGCAGGTGACATTGGCGAATCAATGCAAATCTTATTCAATACGAACCTGTTGATGAAAGAAAAATAGAGTCCGTCAATCCTTCCGTCAAATTCGTTTTGTAGTTTTTCGCGTGACGAATTCCAGAAAACATCCGTCCATTTATTATCAATCTGAGAAGGATAATACTGCTTATAACTGATTGAATTAATCGACTTATCAAACTCTGCGCTATCCGGATTATCGGGTGCCTGAATCCATGCAACAAGATCCGCTTTGAAGTTTTCGAAATCCGTTAGACCTTTACCTCTGGCATTCATCTTGATATATAAGTCATCAGAAATAGGGAGTTTTTCTCCGCCAATAATCATCAACTCAAAGTCAATGACTGGATGATCTATCAATCGGTCTCTCAACTGATTATAGTTACAGTCGCCAAATATAGCATC
The DNA here is from genome assembly GCA_016297945.1 of Lachnospiraceae bacterium. Classification (GTDB taxonomy): domain Bacteria; phylum Bacillota; class Clostridia; order Lachnospirales; family Lachnospiraceae; genus UBA2882. The sequence continues at coordinate 3,215 of JAEDFR010000160.1, forward strand.
AATATTATTGTCTATTTTGTTTCCATCACCTCCCAGAGTTCGTAGCATTGCACTTACTGTAGGATCCTGAAGCCAGGCAGAATAAAACCACGTCTGGGACTTGATAAAATCAACAATTCCAGCATATCCGGCAATATCGTCATATGTTGCGAACTGCATTTTCTCACATAGTTCCGCGCAAAACTCACTGGATGATGATCTTGTCTCATATGTAAATCTTTTTAATCTTTTGCAGTCCGTTTTAAGTTTATCCGCCCTAAATGAAACATACCAATAAATCAGCCACAGCGTTGTAAGACGTTGTTGCCCATCGAGTGGATAAAAACGCGTTCCGTCAATATTTCCGTAAACGAAATCCAAATTTACCGCTTCATTATCACAGAGATAAGATTTGATTTCGTTAAGAAAAGTCTTTCGGATATATTCCTTGTCTTTTCTTCCTTGGGCATAGTCGCGTTGTATTACCGGCACGACAACATCATACTCGCCAAGCAATTTCCATAAGTCATATGTATTGTTCATGTCCTGCCTCCATTACACAATGCCAATTTGATTAAAATAGTATTGCAGTTTTTCTTTGATATCATTCCAATAGGCCTCCGCGTCATCAATATTCCAGTTCATCATTGTGGAAGGCATTTCCGTATAAAATTTCGAAAAAACATTTTTAGTACACGGAGGCACAAAGGCTACTTCCGGTGCTTTGCTGTCAATTACGAGTTTGCCGTTGCAAAAGCTGTAGATAATCTTAACGCCTTTTTCTTTATTTGCAATAAATGCTCTCTTTACCGGGAAAATCTGATTTCCGTATTCTTTGTTTGTTGATTCATCCAGCAAAACATAATTCCATATTCTGTTCTTATCTTCATCTGGCAAAGGACCGCCTTTTTGAGTGATTTCAGTTAAGATATCTGTAAAGTCATCTTTGCCTGCAGCGTCACCTATATAATCATCGATCTTTTGCGTCAAGATGGGATCATCGGTAAAATACTGTCTCGCCAAAGACAAATATAGGAGATCTGCACCGTC
>JAEDFR010000161.1 GCA_016297945.1 Lachnospiraceae bacterium
ACGCAAGCACAACGCTAAACTTTTATGTTCGTACCGACTTAGAACAAATGAAAGAAGCAACCAACAAAATGGCGGCGGCATTTGGCCTGTAATGCTGAAAAGGAGAGGAAACAACCTCTCCTTTGTTGTATCTGCCAATTTCAAATGATTCAATTAAGGAATCAGTGAACTTTGGCAGTTTTGTATAAACTACACTAAATCGTGCATAATATCTATGATTTCTGTATATTTCGGTGCATTTTGTGTATATTCTTCTTGAATCGTTTGAGTTCTTGCATATCCATTCAGATTTAGCACTGATTTTGCTTGATTTTGTTAAAATTTATATTGACATTATATATATATATAATGGTAAGTACGATTTTTCAGGCATGAAATTCGTACATTTTTTATTTACTGGAGGAAAAGAAAATGCGTTTTATCATCGACACCGAACTCGAAAGAATCATTGTTCCTGAAAGCTTCTTCAATCAAATCGACAAGATGAATAAAGTGCTTGCAGAGAACGGCGCAGAGGACAAAAAGATTGATTATGTAAAGTATATCAACGACGCAATCGCCAAGGCCCAGCAAAATGCTCCAATCCGCAAATCTGATATAAAGTCCATCAAGAAATAATATGGCTAAATATGTTACCCAGTTAGAAAAGGAAAAGATGTGGCAGCTTTATCAAAAGCACGGCGTTATCAAAAAGGTTGCGGAACTAACCCACCGTCATCCAAGTACTGTTTCCCGCCATGTGCGGGAATATGAAGCGGCCATTCGCGCTGCGGGATATATTCTCAATCAGCCGTAAAATACGGCATACGTTTAAGGAAGTTGTGAGAGTGTTAGGAGAAAAAATGAAAAAGATAATAGTTTTAATCTTGGCTTTGATTATGGTTTTGGGGCTTGTTGGATGCTCCTCTGTCCCTGCTGAAGAAGCGACAAATACACCACAATCCCCTGAAGGAACAACGCAAACACCAGAGTCTGAAGAAGATTCCTCAGTATCTATTAAACTTGGTGTCCCTGTAACAGCAGGAAACTGGGAATATACACTTGTGGGTATTGAATTTGCAAAAGATGTTATAACTTTTTTGGAATATGAAAATTTCCTTGTTCCAGGCAGTGATCCTTCGCTTACAAACCCCCTGGGGCTTGAAGAAGATGAGATGCTTGCAGTTGTTACCTATAAATTAAAAATGATAGGTAAAGAAGTGCAAAGCGTATGGGATAAAGATGTATACAATACAGTCGGCACAGGTAAATTTATATTCGGAGATGGCTTCGTTTTTGAGAACGATACTGTTGGAGATAGAGCAGAACCCTATTATTTTAACGGCACTGTTTTTGAAGATATGGCGTTTATGAGTCTTGAACCTCTAAGTGAAGAAATAGAATGCAGAGTGGCTTTCTGTGTTCCATCAAAAGTTGTTGAAAATACATCTGAGCCATTAGTATATGAAATCGCATTTGGCGAAACCGGTGACAATATGATGTTTACCTATACGATACGTTAAATATTATATTTTTTTGCCTCCCCTCGTGGGAGGCATTTTTTATTCATTGCCGCCACGCAGTCAAGTTTTATAAACGCTTCCTAAAATTGGTTTTTCCCCCGAAATTCAGGTATAATATTTATATAAAGAGAAGAAAAAAGAGAATAGTTCTTCAGGCATTTCAAAATCATTTCTTATCCTGCCTGATACAAAGGCCGCCTCCGTTTGAATGGGAATCGTAGAGCCGAATTGACATTGTGGTTACATATACGTAGAAGAATACGTACTTCATAATCATATTTCACTGTCGGATTACAGTTTCACATAAAAGGTTCAGCGTTTTTTTGCTGAACTTTTCTTTTTTCTGCCCTCAAGTACAAAAATACACTGAAAGGACTTTTTGAAATGAAAGGTATAAAGTATCTAAGTGACGCAATCCATATGAATGACATTTATAGCGGCATGTTAAACCTTGTTACCGCCCCTGTTGGGTGCGGCAAGACCTATTGGGCGCTTAATGTGCTTTCCAAGACTGTGAGCCGCCCTTATAAGATGGTTTATCTGATTGACACAGTAAACGGCAAAGAGCAGCTTTTGAAGCATCCAAACACGCAATTTTACAACAGAGATTGGTGTGAAACCGTGCGTAATGGTTCAGTGTGGTTTGGTGAAGCCTACAACGCAAACAGAATCGTGGTAATGACATACGCCAAGTTTGGAGTGTTGGCGCAAAAATACAGCGACTTCGGCAAATCCTTCGAAGTAATTCTTTGTGATGAGATACATAATCTTCCACGCTTTTCTGCTTTCATCAGCCATAATCCCCATGATACGCCATACCATAAGATTGCAAAGCAGCGATTGGAGGAAATCGTCACCAATACAAAAGTAAAGGTTATAGGACTATCTGCAACGCCTATTAGGGCAGTATGTGAGATGAAATGCAAATCACGCTTTGTGAAAGTGGATGATGATGTGCGGCAGTTTGAAACGGATAAGCGATTCACTTACACCAACCTTGAAATGTTACTCCCATCCTTGGGTCTTGCGGAAAGAGGACTTGTTTACATTGGCCGCATCCATCAAATGAAAGAGTTTGAAGAAAAGGCAAGACAACGTGGTATCAGTGCCATTTCTATTTGGAGCATCAATAACCAAGACCATCCAATGACGGAAGAACAACGCAGAGTGCGTGATTACATTCTCACCAATGCAGCATTGCCGCCCGAATATGATATGTTTATCATCAATGCCAGTTCGGAGACTTCCATCAATATCTTTGGTGATTTGGATTATATCGTCATTCATAATCAGGAAGAAGAAACACAAATACAGGTGCGTGGCCGCTATCGTGATGACTTGGATTCTCTTTATGTGCTGAATTATGATTGTGTGCCTTATGTTCCTGCTGAATTTATGGGCGTGAAACTGTTCACGGAAGATAAGAAGCGGCTTTGTGAAGCACTCTCCCTGCGGCAGGATGATGGGAAGAAAAAGGCATGGCCATCCACGAAAGAAGCCTTGATTGAGGACGGTTACACCATCACAGAGGGGCGGCAGAACTCAAAACGTTTTGTCATCATTACACGCTAATGCAATTCTGCCAAAATCAACTGATTCTATATAGGGATACAGCGAATTTTGGCAGTTTTCTTTTCGTGGTGCTTTGTTATCAGGAACGGACAGAAATAATGAAGCAAATCTGCGCAAATCCCATATACCATCCCCACCACACGCAAATTCAAGGAGCAAATCCAACAAAAGATTACTTACAAGTAGAGAACAACAGGAGAACAGACAATGACAACAGAAGAATTAAAGCTATTTCAGGAAGCCTTGAAGTGCTTGCCATTCTGCGGCAGCACCATAAAGGATTTTGCAGAGCAAATCAACGTAAAGTCGCATACCCTTTATAACTACATCTGCGGACAGTATCCCTCAGATAAGTATTACAGATTCATCCTTTACACACTGGGAAAGGAATATCCCAATGCCATAGAAACGGCAAAATCAATTATACAGAGAGGTTAAAAGAAATGTCATCTGCTTATCCCTATGCATCTTATTATGGTAACAGTGCCTTTGTGAAAAAAGGCGAACCATTAGGAAAAAATTACTTTGACAACCCAACACGAGACTACCACGGTGGCAGAGCCAGACAGCATCACGCTGAAATGCGTCAGGAAGCCATAAAAGCTATTCAGGAGTTTGTGCCACAGATTGTAGAAACAATCTGCACAGCGATATGGAATGACGCATTACAGCGGCTTGTAGGGGCAATAGACTATGATGTAAACACTTGCGTCAGTATTGCCTTTAATGACGCTGAAAAGATATTCAAAAGCAAGGAAGCACAAAAATTTGTATCTGACAAGATAGTAAAGGAATTGCAAAGAGAGATAGACAAAATCGGAACGATAAAAATACGCTAACTGCCAAATTTAACTGATTCCTTATATAAAAGCAGCGTGTTTTGGCAGTGATTTTCAGGCACACTTTAGGCACACTAAATGGTTAAAAACAGTGTGCTTTTTGTGTGCTTTGCTTGTTTTGGTGTTGAAAGTGTGGTATAATAAATATATCAAAAACATAGAGAAACAGGGCTTTTTTGAGCATTCCCTCTTGTGCGTCCAACGTCCTAAAAACCGCAGTGTCGTTGGTTCGAGTCCAACAGGGGGAGCCAAAACAAAGCGGATGC
>JAEDFR010000162.1 GCA_016297945.1 Lachnospiraceae bacterium
AATGTGTCATCTATAAAAGAATTTATGCACCCCTGTGCTTCAATACAGTCCATATGATCCTCCATCTATTATTCGTATTGTGTAAATATACCGCTTATTGAATTATCTTCTAAAAACGTATTTGCATTATATAAAAATAATATTTCTGTAATTTTTTGAGATGTGATTTCACTATAAATATCATCATAATAATATCTTGGATCAATCACCACGATTTCATCGTAGTAAGGAATCAAAAACGGCAGAAAACAATTAGCATAGGAATCTTTTAAGACAAGTAAATTTTTACCTGTTGAAGCCGTTGTTGAAATACGTATGATTGGAGAATTGCCGCCAAAGAAAAAAGCGTATTTATCATAGCTTTCCAATTTTTCACTCTGATAGAGGGAGGCGGTTTTCTTCTGCTCTTCCACATAATTTACGATATATTGTACGGATGAATCGGTTGGTATAAAAACTTCAATGGTGTCTTTCTTTCCGGTATAACCGCTTGTGGAAGCCATAGTTCCGACAAAATCCGAACATACTTTGTATGTGGTATAATTCATTCCATTGTTTTCAATACCAAGGAATTCTGCCGCCGTCAAAAAGCTGTAGTAGGCGGCTCTGGATGTCCAATGGTGATCTGTGTGATAATATAATTGTTCGTTTTTGTGATTTTTTAATGTTTCTGTTACATCAATATCCGTAACGTTTTCAGACAAAGACAATCGAAAATTTCCCAAATCCTGTTCCTGAGAACGTACGGGAGCAAAAGGAGGAAGAAGATCCGGCAGAACAGCTACTGCATTTGGAACGATCATTGTATATACTTTTGCAGTCTGACTGTCCGCAAGTTTATTGATTGCATCGATATTCTTTTTTAAATTTTCTTCGTCCGGTTTGACAGCATCTTCAATTAAATATCCTTTTTTTCCTTTATAGACACCGTTTGAGTAGTTTTTTCCGCACAGGCTGTCCAACTGTGTCTTGAAGGTTATCCAGAAATCTCTGGCTATGAATTGGTCAGATTTGTATGTTTCATAATTTTCCATAAAACGTCCGCTTGTAATTTCATCAAAAGATATGGCCGGAGATTTGGCAAGCATACGGTTTTCTCTTTCGGACATGTCGCTGTCTTTTTTTATCACATTCACAATCGCAATGACAAATACGATAGCGATAAACATCACTGAAATATATTTATGAAGTTTTTTTACCCAGTATCGTTTAGGTGGACGTTTCGTATTTTGTTTTCTATTTTCCATAGTGCCTCTTTATCCTTAATAGATTATGTATGTTGATTGATGTTAAAATCTAAAATATAAGAACGGGTTGTAAGTTGCACTGACAAGATAGGCAATGACCATTACAAAGAGTGCTGCATAAATAATGACTGCACTGCGGATATGTTTCTTTTTCTTTTTTAATATCACCGATTTGAACACCCGATGCACATGAGGTGTGGATCCGATCAGACAGATCAAAATCAAAATGATATTTGTGGTCAGGTAATACAACGCTGTTTTGTCAACTAGCCCGGCACTGCCGATAGTAAACATGCATTTTATGTACGTGAGTGCATAACTCATGCCCGGACTAAAGAAAAATACCCAACCGATCATGACAATGACCATCAGATACAAATGCTGCAGTATATGTGGCATTTTCGATGTAAGACGTCCTAAAATATACTTTTCAACAAGCAGGAAAATGCCATAATACAGTCCCCAGGCAACAAAGTTCCAACTTGCACCGTGCCATAAGCCGGTAAGAAACCAGACGATCATAATATTGATCAGATGTCTTGGAACAGATACTTTATTACCGCCTAAAGGAATATAAACATATTCTTTGAACCATGTACTCAATGAAATGTGCCAGCGACGCCAGAATTCAGTGATACTTTTGGAAATATAGGGATAATCAAAGTTCTTTGTAAAACTGAATCCAAACATACGGCCAAGACCAATGGCCATGTCCGAATAACCGCCAAAATCAAAATAAATCTGAAGCGTATAGGCCAGTGCGCCAATCCATGCCGTCAGTACAGATATCTCACTAAATTCCATTCCGACAATAGCTGAATGCAGCAGTCCTATATTATTTGCAAGAAGTACTTTTTTTGCAAGTCCGCGAATAAAGAACATGGCGCCGGAGCCAAAACGGTCAATGCTGAGTTTTCGATGTTCTATCTGAGCGGCAACATCGACGTATTTGATGATTGGACCGGCAATCAGCTGAGGAAACATAGAAACATACAATCCAAAATTAAGGATATTTTTCTGAACTTCTGTTTTTCCCCAATACAAATCAATGATATAGGATAAAGTCTGAAACGTATAGAATGAAATTCCAATAGGTAAGGCCAGTTCCCGATAAGGAATATGTACAGAGAAAATATCATTTATTGTCTGGATAAAAAATGTATAATATTTAAAAAATCCCAGAATGATCAAATTGACAACAATAGCAAAGATCAGACTTCGCTTTTTCTTTATCGGCTCATCCCTGTTGAAATCAATATCCCTGCCCATAAAGTAGTTGAAAGTAATACTGAGCAGCATTAAAATAATATAAATCGGTTCGCCCCATGCGTAAAAAACCAGGCTGGCAATAAGTAGGATAATATTTTTAATCTTCCACGGTACAAGATAATACACGATCAACGTTATCGGAAGAAAAGTGAATAAAAATACAAGACTGCTGAATACCATTATGTCTGACCCTTTCTAAATGCTATCTGAAAAAATATCTTTAAGCTGTACTGCATTTTCTGATACAACATAAAAGAAATAGTTGCCGGATACTTTAATCACGCTGCTTTCAAGTAATTGAAGCTGGTTGGTTCCATAATTCGTAAAATTTTGAATTTGAGAATCAAGCCGCTTTCTTACAGCAGATTCAACAGAAGAAGCCTGATCCTTCGATTTTAACTTTATGATCAGAAGTTCTGTAACATCCATTGCACCTTCGCCTTTATAATAAATGGTACCATCATATTCTGCATCGTTGAGTCCAAATACTTTTTTGATCATCATATTGTTTGATTTTTTCATTGTTCCCAGATCTCCCGTCGTGACGATCTGATTTTCAACTTCCTTGATGTCCACATTGCTGAAAGGTTCCACATTTATAAGCATATAAGCAATAAACAATGCAATGCAGCAAGTCAATACGGTTTTTATAAGAAACATTTTATTTTTCATGGTGTGCATTACTCCTATAATCCCACTGTGTCTGCCAGATACTCTGCCCACAGTTCATAAAAATCTTTTATAAAATGATCTCCGTCCGGTTCATAGTATTCGTCGGACACAAGTTCCGTACAGTCAATATATTCAAGATTCATCTTTTCAGCTTTTTTCTGAAGGGCTTCATTAAATGCTGTATCATTGGCCATATAAGGTCTTTCATCTTTAACGAATTGAGCTGATGGGAAAATAGAGGTGATGTATATTTTTGCATCAGGGAGTCCTTTTTGAAGCGTGGAAATCTTTTCTGCATATACATCTACAAATTCTTCAGGGCTTCCGTAACGACCAAGATCGTTTTTGCCATAAGTCATAAATACAACAGAAGGACGTGCGTCGATTGCTGCCTGTACATGCTCGTCTGCGGCTTCAATGCTGCATCCGACAAGTGCTGCAACTTCATTTTCAGAAAGAATATCATAAGCCGATAAAGATGCTGCTTCTGAATCACCCAGTACCATTGCATTCTCATACCGTTCTTTTAAGGATCTTTCGTTCCATTCCTGTGCGCTTTCAGCCTTTTCTCTGGCAATACTTTCCAGTATTTTTTCGACATCTGCAACTTCTACAGATTCAAGTTCTTTAATTACTGCAAGTCCTTTTTCAACTTCAGATTCGGAAGTTTTATCTTCTGTTACGCTGGTGTACGCAAAAACAGCAACACCCGCTATTACAAAAACAGCAATTAAAGCACCAAGTTTAATAACCGGACTTTTCATATGTATAGATCTCCTTAAATGATGATTTATTATAAAAAATGTCGAATTATTTTATATAATGTTGTTTAACTTTTTATATTCTAATATGATTAAATTTATTATTCAAGTGTAACGCTTTAAAAAAAGGAAAATTAATACATTTGTAATATTTTGCCGAAAATGCTTGTTTCACAACCGACATATTTTACAAAGT
>JAEDFR010000033.1 GCA_016297945.1 Lachnospiraceae bacterium
CCATGTGTTCAGCCTAGTTCATAAATATGTGTCCAGGATTTTGGGTACATATCATATGCATGTACGGCCTTTTTTGTTATACTTTTTTTAAAAAATTATGAATTAGTGATTTCATATTTATGATGTTGGGGTCAAAAGGTATTTTGCCCCCATGATACCAACGGATTGCTACGCACTTTGTGCTCTCGCAATCCTAAAACATTCGAAATCCGCCCTAATCGGGCTACTTTCTCATGTTTTGCGGGTCTCAAAGTCATACTTTTTCATGCGAGCATGAAAAGTATGACCTTTTGCCCCTGGTATCATATTATTTTTTCAATAGATAAATCCGGATGCTGTGATAAATCAACAAAACCGTCTTCTGTCTTAATCATGGGCTTAGACAAGGTTGCATGATTGATATATACGATATCACCCTCTGTTCCGTCAGAGAGTAAAACCCGGTTGTTTATATATGTATTTACTACATTTTCTAAAAATTTCAAAATAAAAGCAGCCTCATATTTTTGCAGACCCTCTTTTTCGAAAATCTCAATAACCTGAAAGGGACAGAGCGGACCGCGATAAACCCTTGCTGCGGTCATGGCATCGTAAACATCGGCGATGGCTACAATTTTGGCAAAAGCATCGATTTTGTCTCCTTTTAATCCAAATGGATAGCCGGAACCGTCACATTTTTCATGATGCATCAAGGCTGCATTTTTGACATGATCACTGATGTTTTGGTTTTTAAGGATATTATAACCTTCAATCGTATGTGTTTTTACGGTTTTATATTCTTCATCGGTGAGTTTACCCGGTTTTTTGATGATTTGATCAGGAATGGCCAGTTTTCCGATATCATGGAGAAGACCGCATAAAGTGGCAGTCTCAATCTCTTGCTGGGAAAGATTGAGCCAGGTAGCTAAAATATTGCTAATCAAAGCAACATTCATACAATGTGCAAAAGTCAAATCATCATACTGACGCATATTATGTAACATATTAAAAAATGCGGATGTATTTGACGTGCCGTCAATGAGATGAGTTGCCTGATTTAATAAAACATCGGTATCGATTTTGGCACCTTTTTGAACGATGTCATTCATACTGTCTTTGAATTCATTGACACTTTGATTAAAATCTGCTTTATATTGGATGAATTCCGGACTGGATTTAATAAGCTCCGAATAAGGAGATGTTTTTGATGGAATATCCAAAATGGGAGCGGATTTTGAACCGTCCTCATTGTCACAATATGTAACAGGCGGATTGAAGGGTTCATCCGGATCGTCTTTTACCTTTACATATGGAATAGAATAGAATTCCAGTCTTGTAATTATTTTGTCGGTTAGAACCATACCCTTGGGGACGATGAGCTGATTGGCATAGCTAAAAACGTCTTCTCCGACAATCATGCCGGGGGTAAGGTTTGATCTGAGCAGTCTTTTCACGGTGTTCCTCTTTCAATCAAACGGTTAACTGATAATATAATATTATACCTTTTTATACTATAAAAAGTCAATGAGAGCAGGGGAATTGAAAGCACAATTGAAAACGCAAATAATTTTTAGGCAAATGGAAATGTGTATCATGGAAATGATTGGAAATTGTCAAAAAATGAAATATTTGCGTAGGAATGGACTTGACGGAAAGAGAGAAATTATATATAGTTTGTTTTAGATATGAAAATTCAATATTGGTAAGGCTCTTATTCAGAGTGGTGGAGATACAGAGGATCAGTGAAGCCACGGCAACCCCTTAAGACAAAGGAAGGTGCCAACCTGAGCGAGATATTCGAACAATAAGAGGATCTTTATGTCTAGTCAGTCCGCTTTTTGTTGAAAGCGGTTTTTTATTATTATTTAGGAGGAAAGAAAAATGGATAAACGATTATTTACATCCGAATCAGTAACAGAAGGACATCCGGACAAAGTCTGCGATGCAATTTCAGATGCAATTTTAGATGCATGTATGGAACAGGATCCTATGAGCCGTGTTGCCTGTGAAACTGCATGCTGTACCGGTTTTGCATTGGTTACCGGTGAGATTACAACAAAAGCACAGCTTGATGTGCCTGCTATTGTCAGAAATACGGTTGAAGAGATTGGTTATACCGATTCCGAGATGGGCTTTGATTATAAGAGCATGGCAGTCATGGTAGCTCTTGATAAACAGTCTGCCGATATTGCCATGGGTGTTGACAAAGCATTGGAAGCAAAAGAAAACAAAATGTCTGATGATGAAATTGAAGCAATCGGAGCCGGTGATCAGGGAATGATGTTTGGTTATGCATCCAATGAGACACCGGAACTTATGCCTTATCCTATCAGTCTTGCTCATAAGTTGGCTTTGCAGCTTACAAAGGTTCGTAAAGATGGAACGCTGACTTATTTAAGACCAGACGGAAAAACTCAGGTTTCTGTTGAATATGATGAAAGTGGAAAGCCATTCCGTTTAGAAGCGGTTGTTCTTTCTACCCAGCATGATGCAGATGTTTCTCAGGAACAGATTCATGAAGATATCAAAAAATATGTTTTTGAGCCGGTTCTTCCCAAAGAATTACTGGATGAAAATACCAAATACTTTATCAATCCTACCGGACGTTTTGTTATCGGTGGACCTCATGGAGATGCAGGTCTTACCGGACGCAAGATTATCGTGGATACCTATGGTGGATATGCGCGTCACGGCGGCGGTGCTTTTTCCGGAAAAGACTGTACAAAAGTTGACCGTTCCGCTGCTTATGCAGCAAGGTATGTGGCAAAAAATATAGTGGCAGCAGGTCTTGCTGATAAATGTGAGATACAGTTATCTTATGCAATCGGTGTGGCAAGACCCACATCTATCATGGTAGATACATTTGGAACCGGAAAAGTTTCTGACGAAAAACTGGTTGAAATCATTCGTGACAATTTTGATTTAAGACCCGCCGGAATTATTAAGATGCTGGATTTGCGTCGACCGATTTACAAGCAGACTGCCGCATATGGTCACTTTGGAAGAAATGATTTGGATTTACCTTGGGAAAAAACGGATAAAGTTGATGTAATGAAAAAGTATTTATAGTAAAATAGGGTTAGCAAAATAATTTAATGGTTTTAATTTAAAGGGAGTACTTAAGGGGGTACTTAAAAATGACGTTTACTGAACTTATTGATTATGCGATTTCGCGTCAGGCATCTGATGTTCATATTACAGTTGGAACGGCTTGTGCGATACGTCGATTTGGGGAATTAGAGATTTTATCGGATGTGCCGACAGCAGAGGAATCAAAACGTATGATTTTAGATTCGCTGACTGAAGAACAGACAGAGAAGGTACTAAACGGTCAGGATTTGGACTTTGCATTATTTGCAAGTAATGGTTTCCGTTTACGTGCAAATGTATATCATCAGCGAAATAATATTGCCGCATCATATCGTATTTTAAACCAGACAATTCCTTCTTTTGAGGAATTGGAAATCCCGGTTGCGGTTCAGAAGTTGATTGATGAACCCAGAGGATTGGTTTTGATTACCGGCCCTACCGGTTCCGGTAAGACAACGACGATGGCTTCCATGATTGATTACATCAATCGTACCAAGAATATGCATGTTATGACAATCGAAGACCCGATTGAATACGTATACTATCACCAGAAATCCATGATTCATCAACGTGAAGTTGGAAAAGATGTTGATTCGTTTGCAAAGGCGGTTCGTTCTGCTCTTCGTGAAGATCCGGATATCATCATGATCGGTGAAATGCGTGACTATGAGACGATTAGTGCTGCTATTTCTGCAGCAGAGACAGGACATTTGGTTATTTCGACACTACATACAACGAGTGCGGCTCAGACAATTGAACGTATTTTGGATGCATATCCGCCCCACGCACAGGGACAGGCAAGAACGCAGCTGGCAAATGTGCTCAGGGGTGTTGCTACCCAGCTTTTAGTGCCGCAGATGAATGGTGAAGGTATGGTGCTTGCAACGGAAGTATTGTTAAATAATGATGCTATTGCTGCGCAGATTCGAGATAATAAGGCGCATCAGATTCAGAGTACAATTCAAAGTAACATGTCTTCCGGTATGCATACGTTGGAGACAGACTTAAAGAGGCTGATGGCTGCTTTCCGTATTTCCCGGGAGGATGCACTGGCCGTTGCTAACAGTCCGAAAGAATTGATGATGCAAAATAGTTTCTAATTATTTGAGATAAAAAACATTTTGAGGATATATTTCAAAGATAGGAAGCAAGAAAAACCAAATGTAAAAAGAATGTCAGATTTGTAAAATTTCATTTCCTAACTGACATTCTTTTTTTTATGTTTTATAATAATGATACTGGGGTGAGCACAAAGTGCGTAGCAATCCGTAGGTATCATGTGCACAATACAACAACTGCAAACCAACGAAGCAATATCGTGTTACAAAAAAGGAGGAAATCCGGTATGGCATTTACACATCTGCATGTACATACAGAGTATTCTTTGTTAGATGGTTCCAACAAAGTCAAAGAATGCGTCAAACGGATCAAAGAACTTGGGATGGATAGCTGTGCGATTACGGATCATGGTGTCATGTATGGTGTAATCAATTTTTATCGTGCAGCAAAAGAAGCCGGAATAAATCCAATCCTTGGCTGTGAGGTCTATGTTGCACCGGGTTCGCGCTTTGATAAAGAAGCCGGAGTGAGTGATGACCGTTATTTTCATCTGGTTTTATTGGCTGAAAACAATACCGGATATGCCAATCTGGTTAAGATAGTCAGCAAGGGACATACGGAAGGTTTTTATTATAAACCGCGTGTGGATTTAGAAGTATTAAGAGAGTACCATGAGGGAATTATTGCACTGTCCGCATGCCTTGCTGGAGAAGTACAGAGAAATATCATGAAAGGTCTTTTGGATGAGGCGGAAAAATCAGCCCTTCGTTATGAAGAAATATTTGGAAAAGGCAATTTCTTTTTAGAATTGCAGGATCATGGCCTTGCAGAACAGCAAAGGGTCAACGCGGCTCTGTTGTCCATGAGTAAAAAGCTGGATATACCTTTGGTTGCTACTAATGATGTTCACTATACTTATGCAGAAGATGTAAAGCCACACGATATTCTTTTGTGCCTGCAAACCGGCAAAAAGCTTGCAGATGAAGACCGCATGCGTTATGAAGGTGGTCAGTACTATATCAAAAGTGAAGAGGAAATGAGGGCACTTTTCCCCTATGCGCTCGAAGCGGTTGAAAATACACATAAGATTGCAGAAAGGTGCCATGTTGAAATTGAGTTTGGTGTAACTAAGCTGCCAAAGTTTGATGTACCAAAAGGATACGATTCCTGGACATACCTCAATAAGCTGTGTTATGACGGACTGAAGGAAAGGTACGAATCGGATGAAGACGGTTCTTTGGCAAAACGTCTGCAATTTGAGTTAGATACCATTAAGACGATGGGTTATGTGGATTATTTTTTGATTGTCTGGGATTTTATCAACTATGCAAGAAGCCATGGAATTATGGTTGGACCCGGACGTGGTTCGGCAGCCGGAAGCATGGTTGCCTATTGCTTAAAGATTTCACAGGTAGATCCTATTCGATATAATCTGATTTTTGAACGTTTCCTAAATCCGGAACGTGTAACCATGCCCGATATTGATGTGGATTTCTGCCCGGATGGTCGTCAGAAGGTCATAGATTATGTCAGTGATAAATACGGGGCGGATAAAGTGGTGCAGATCATTACTTTTGGTACGATGGCAGCTAAAGGTGTGATCCGTGATGTGGCACGCGTGATGGATCTTCCATATTCATATGCGGATTCCATTGCTAAAATGATTCCCAAGGAATTAAATATCACGTTGGAAAAGTCTTTGGAAATGAATCCGGAATTAAAAGCCTTATATGATACAGATGATCAGGTGCATGAGTTGATTGATATGTGTAAGCGCTTAGAGGGATTGCCCAGAAATGCATCGACCCATGCTTCCGGTGTGGTAATCTGCCAAAGACCGGCAGATGATTTTGTGCCGTTATCAAGAGGAACAGAAGGTGCCATCGTGACACAATTTGAAAAAGATACGGTGGAACAGCTTGGCCTCTTAAAAATGGACTTTTTGGGTCTTCGTAATCTGACTATAATCGAGGATGCCTGTGCTCTGATTGAAATGAGTACCGGAGAAAAGATTGATATTGACAATATTGATTATAATGAGAAAGAAGTGTACGAATCACTTTGGACCGGAAAAACAGATGGTGTATTCCAGCTTGAAAGCAATGGGATGAAGAACTTTATGAAGGAATTAAAGCCCCAGAGCATGGAGGATGTAATTGCCGGAATATCATTGTATCGTCCGGGACCGATGGATTTTATTCCGAAATACATTGAAGGTAAAAATAACAGGAATACAGTTACGTATTCCTGTCCGGAGCTACAGCCTATCCTTGAGCCGACATATGGCTGTATCGTCTATCAGGAACAGGTTATGCAGATTGTAAGGGATTTGGGAGGCTATACCCTTGGTCGAAGTGATCTGGTTCGACGTGCCATGAGTAAGAAAAAATCTTCTGTTATGGTGGAAGAACGTAAAAATTTTGTATATGGAAATGAAGAAGAGGGTGTTCCGGGCTGTGTGGCAAAAGGAATTTCTGCTGAAGTAGCGGATCATATTTTCGGTGAAATGATGGATTTTGCCAAATACGCTTTTAACAAATCACACGCTGCCTGTTATGCGGTTGTTGCCTATCAGACAGCATGGTTAAAATATCATTATCCGGTAGAATATATGGCTGCATTGTTGACTTCTGTCATTGATGAATCCAAAAAAATATCTGCCTATATTATGACCTGTAAAAATATGGGAATACCGATTTTGCCGCCGGATGTCAATGAAGGACTTGTTGGTTTTTCTGTAAAAGACGGCTCCATTATCTATGCTTTGACTGCGATTAAAGGCGTCGGCAACAATGTGGTCAACACGATTGTAAGCGAGAGAGAGGCAAGAGGTCCTTATACAACCATCAACGATTTTATTACAAGGCTCGCAGATAAGGACATCAATAAACGACTGGTAGAAAACTTTATCAAAGCCGGTGCCTTTGACAGTCTTCCCGGCAACAGGGCACAGAAGATGAGTATATTCGGCTCGATTATGGACAGCATTCAAAAGGATCAGAAGAACAATCTGGCCGGTCAGCTTTCCCTGTTTGATCTTGCAGATGAGGAGCAAAAACAGGAATTTGATATCCGTATGCCGGATATTGCGGAATACAAAAAAGAAGTATTGCTCAATTTTGAAAAAGAAGTCACCGGTTTTTATGTCAGTGGGCACCCGTTGGATGAATATGAAGATTTCTGGAAAAAGCGAATCTCTGCCACGACGGCAGAGTTTATGTATAATGATGAGCTGGAAGAAGGACAGGAACAAAACCAGATTGAAGACGGAATCAAGGCAACGATTGGCGGCATGATCACTGCGAAAACGACGAAATATACCAGAAACAATAAGATGATGGCATTTTTGACCGTTGAAGATCTAGCAGGAAGTGTTGAAGTGATTGTATTTCCGAGACAATATGAAATTTATGGTCCTAAGATGAATGAAGAAGAAAAGGTATTCATTACCGGAAAGACAAACGTAGAAGATGAAAAGGATGGAAAACTGATTTTGGAGACCATGGTTACGTTTGAAGATGCTCCCAAAAAGCTTTGGATTAAATTTCCGTCCATTGCAGAATATGAAAAAAAGGCGGCGGTTTTAAATTCCATTCTGGAGACTTCCGAAGGAAATGACGAAGTCATTATCTATTGTGAAGCAGAGAAAAAGATGAATAAACTCCCCAAGAATTGTAATATTAAAGCTGATGATGAAATTTTAAACCATCTCAAAAAAGCATTTGGGGAAGATTGTATTCGGCTTGTCTGAATTCTACCCGAATTTATTGTTTTGGAAGGCAGTAGTATCCTTACTATATAGAAAAATTGTAGGATGCACACCCCAAATATGTATTGAAATCATACGAAAAACATGTATTTTATTGAAATGAGGGAAAAAAAAGGTTAAAATAAGACGACGTGTTAAGAGAAACGGAGGAGACGGAATGGCAAAAGAAATTAAAACAATCGGTGTCTTAACAAGTGGCGGGGATGCTCCCGGAATGAATGCCGCAATTCGTGCGGTAACCAGAAAAGCAATTAATAACGGAGTAAAAGTAAAAGGAATAAAAAAAGGTTATCAGGGTCTGTTAAATGAAGAAATCATCGACTTAGACAGACATGATGTTTCTGATACCATTCAAAAAGGCGGTACCATTTTAGGAACAGCCAGATGTATGGAATTTAAGACAGAAGAAGGTCAGGCAAAAGGTGCAGAGATTTGCAGAAAGCATGGGATTGACGGCATTGTGGTAATCGGAGGCGATGGCTCATACCGTGGAGCTCAGGCACTATCAAAGCATGGAATTAATACCATTGGTCTTCCGGGAACCATTGATTTGGATATTTCCTGTACGGATTATACCATTGGTTTTGATACGGCGATCAATACAGCGATGGAAGCCATTGACAAAATACGTGATACCTCATCTTCCCATGAACGTTGCAGTATCGTAGAAGTAATGGGACGAAATGCCGGTTATATTGCACTATGGTGTGGTGTGGCATGTGGTGCAGATGACATCCTGCTTCCGGAAAAATATGATTACAACGAGCAGGCAATTATCAATAACATTATTCGTAACAGAAAGCTTGGAAAAACACATCACATTATTGTAAATGCAGAAGGAATTGGACACTCCACTTCCATGGCAAGACGTATTGAGGCCGCAACCGGTATTGAGACAAGAGCAACCATTATCGGTTATATGCAACGTGGTGGCAGTCCGAGCTGTAAAGACCGCTACTATGCATCCATGATGGGAGCTTATGCGGCAGATATCCTCTGTGAGGGCAAGACGAATCGTGTTGTGGCACATACCGGCGGGAAATTCGTGGATTATGATATTGATGAAGCACTTGCTATGCAGAAAAGTATTGATGAATATCAGTATGCGGTAAGCAACGCCTTATATCGATAATAGGAAAGCCATATCTGTATAGATAAGCATATGCTTACCGGCAGAATGGCTTTTTTTACGCAGCAGCTTACATCTTTGGTTGATAAATAAATATGTGAATCAAAAGGTATTTTAGTAAACAGAGGAATATATGATTACATCGGCAGCAAATAAAAAAGTTAAGAATATAGCATCGCTTCTTTCACGTTCCAGAGAACGAAAAAAGCAGGGGATCTTCGTAGTAGAAGGCATAAAGATGTTTACAGAGGTTCCGATAGACAGACTTTTGGAAATATATATAGAGGAAACTCTTTTTAAAGAGGTGCTTGCGGGTAAGGCAGACGAAGAATTTGTAAAAAAACTGGATCAGATAACCGGATGCCTGCCAAAGAAGGATGGAAAGAGCTGTGTCGCAAAGGACAACGGTATTTCTGTGGAATTTGAGATTGTGCGCGATGATATCTTTCGAAAAATGAGTGATACACAGACCCCGCAGGGGATTTTATGTGTGGTAAAGCGAATGGATAAAACGTTTGAAAATTTGATAAGAGAAGCGCAAAGAAGAGAAGAACCTGGTCTGTATCTTGTTTTAGAAGATATTCAGGATCCGGGAAATCTCGGAACGATGATAAGAGCCGGAGAGGGAGCCGGGGTTAGCGGCATCATCATGAGTGATAAGACAGTGGATGTGTACAATCCAAAGACGATTCGTGCAACAATGGGAAGTATCTATCGCGTCCCATTTTGTTATGTGAGTGATCTGCATCGCTGTATCAAAGACTTACAGGAGTGTGACATACAGATATTTGCTGCACATCTGAAAGGAGAAGAATCCTATGATTTGCAGGATTACTGCAGGTCTGTAGCATTTTTAATCGGCAATGAAGGAAACGGTTTAAAGGATGAAACTGCTGAGTTAGCGGATACTTACATTAAAATCCCGATGCTTGGTAAAGTGGAGTCGTTAAATGCTGCAATTGCGGCAACATTACTGGTCTATGAAGCGGCCAGACAGAGGAGGATTTGAGATGAAAATTGGATTTATTGGTTTAGGAAATATGGCAACCGCCATTATTGGAGGTATTTTGAAAAACGGACTTGTGAATCCGGCAGATATTATGGGCTCAGCTCATACAGAAGCTACGGTAAAAAAAGCGGTGGAGCAGTATCAGATTACCGGTGCTTCTGATAATAAGGAAGTGGCAGCGTATGCAGATTACCTCGTATTAGCAATAAAGCCGCAGATGTATCCTGTCGTAATCGAAGAAATCAGAGAGGTCGTTCGCAAAGAAACAGTCATTATCAGTATTGCACCCGGAAAGACGTTGCAGTGGCTGGCGGATTTGTTTAAAAAAGATGCTCGCGAAATCAAACTGGTACGTTGTATGCCGAATACACCGGCTCTGGTTATGGAAGGATGTACCGGTGTCTGTTTTGGAGAAACGGTTTTAGAGCAGGAAAAAGAAACGGTTATGCAGTTGTTAAATAGTTTTGGAAAAGCCATGGTAGTACCGGAAAATCTTATGAATACCGTGGTAGGGGTTAGCGGAAGCTCACCGGCTTATGTATTTATGTTTATTGAGGCAATGGCGGATGCGGCCGTGGCTGACGGAATGCCCAGAAACCTTGCATATGAATTCGCTGCACAATCCGTGTTAGGCAGTGCTAAAATGGTTTTAGAGACCAAAAAACATCCCGGAGAGTTAAAAGATATGGTATGTTCACCCGGTGGAACGACAATCGAAGCTGTTCGTGTACTTGAGAAAACAGGGTTTAGAAGTAGTGTCATGGAGGCCCAGAAAGCCTGTGTGGCAAAGGCCAAAGGAATGTAAAATTTGACAAATTTTATGGAATCTGCTATTATATCCAAAATCTGTGCTTTTAACAATTTTGTAATATTTGTACATAAAAATGAAACAATTTAAAAGGTGCTTGTGACAAAGTTTTTGTCCATACATCTTTATGTGGTTATATAAATTGATAGAATTGTTTGTAGTGGAGGATTACATGAAAGTAAAGAGCAGAGTAATTTTTCGTCCTATTCTTTTGCTCGCAATCTGTTTTGCAATGGGAATGATGAAAAGTTCGATGGTTCATGCTTCTGATCTGACACCGGTTACGGAAGTCGATATTTTAGATGTTTTGGATGATGGAAACAATGTGATTGTGGCAGGTAATACGGATATTTGTCTGGCTGCGGGTGCTTTTGATAAAGAATCGGTTGTTTCGTTAGAGGAAGAAGAAATTGAAATCGAAGTCATCGTAACAGAGGAAGAAGAGACCGTAAGCAGTAATACTGTTTTTGCAAAAGTATCAGATAGTGTGAATGTTAGAGAAGAGCCCAATGAGGAAGCACAAAAAGTCGGAAAGCTTTATAAAAACTGTAGTGGCACCATGTTGGAACAGTCGGATGGATGGACCAAGATTACCAGTGGAAATCTGATTGGATGGGTAAGCAGTGACTATCTGTATTTTGGTGAAGAAGCGGACCAAAAAATTGCTGAAGTCGGAACGTTAAAAGCGACTATTTCGACAGATGCTTTACGTGTCAGAAAAGAGGCCAGCGAGAATGCAGGTGTATATAAGCTTGCCAAAAAGGATGAGAAATTCACGGTCGTAGAAGAACTTGACGGCTGGATTGGGGTCAGAGTAGACGACGAGACAGTCGGTTATGTATCTGCGGAATATGCTACTGTTGAGTTTACAACGGAAAAAGGAAAAACCAATCAGGAAATCGCCGATAAAGAAAGAGCTGAACAGCTAAAGAAACTGACCAAGAACCGAGGAGCGGTTCCTTCCAGTGTGTCAGAAACAGCACTGCTTGCCGCATTGATCCAGGCTGAGGCAGGATCCCAGCCTTATGAAGGACAGCTGGCTGTTGGCGCGGTTGTTATGAATCGTGTAAGGAGTGGCGGCTATCCCAATACCGTTATGGGCGTTATTACGCAGCCGGGACAATTCCCGCCGGCAACAAACGGAACGGTAGGTGCGATTGTGTCCAGAGGTGCAAAGGCATCCTGTGTAAGAGCTGCCGAAGCTGCCATAAACGGTGAGACTAATGTCGGAGGAGCTACGCATTTTGGCAGAGTTGGAAAAGCGGTCGGTATCGTGATCGGTGCCCATGTATTTTATTAGAAATATTTGAAACACTAAGCTGTGGTGATGAAAGTTGCTGCAGCTTTTTTGTTTTCTTTCTTGCAGTTTATATACAGAGAATTGTTCCGTCGCTAAGCATTGGTTACCTGACCTCCCCGTTTCATCATCTTGTTGAAACTTAAAATCAGATGTAGTAAAATAAATCATATATGTGGAAGAAAGGAGAATGACTATGAGTACAGTGTTCGGATTGTCAACTGTCTTTTTCTGGCTGGCGGTATTGGTTATCATGATTGTCATAGAAATCCTGACCATGGGACTTACTACTATCTGGTTTGCAGGCGGAGCTTTAGTGGCTTTTTTTCTGGCATTGTTACGCGTGCCTTTTGTTGTACAAATCGTAGTCGGATTGGTGGTATCTCTGATTTTATTGATTTTTACCAGACCGGTTGCCGTAAAGTATTTCAATAAAGATCGCGTCCGTACCAATGTAGAAAGTATGATTGGGACGCAGGCAATTGTTGTCGGTGAAATTGATAATTTACATGGAGTTGGTCGTGTGACGACCGGCGGCAAGGAATGGAGTGCCCGGACCACAGTAGACGGAATCGTATTACCGGTCGGAACAGTAGTTATTGTCAAAGCGGTAAGTGGAGTTAAATTAATTGTAGAAGAAAGAAAAGAGGAAAACTAATGGGTGGATTAGTAGTAGGATTTATTATCTTAATTGTTATTGTTGTATGGATATTGGTATCCTGCATCAAAGTTGTTCCCCAGGCTCATGCCTACGTTGTGGAAAGACTTGGTGCTTACCAGGGAACATGGAGCGTTGGTGTGCATTTCAAAATGCCTTTCTTTGATAAAATTGCAAAGAAGGTATTGTTAAAAGAGCAGGTTGTAGACTTTGCTCCCCAGCCTGTTATCACAAAAGATAACGTTACCATGCGGATTGATACCATCGTATTTTTCCAGATTACCGATCCCAAGCTTTACGCATACGGAGTGGAAAATCCGATTATGGCGATTGAAAACTTAACAGCAACAACACTTCGTAACATCATCGGTGATATGGAATTAGACCAGACCTTAAATTCCAGAGAAGTGATCAACTCTAAGATGAGCACAACACTTGATGTGGCTACAGATCCTTGGGGTATCAAAATCAATCGAGTAGAGCTTAAAAACATCATTCCTCCGGCAGGTATTCAGGATGCCATGGAAAAACAGATGAAGGCAGAACGTGAACGTCGTGAAGCTATCCTTCGTGCGGAAGGTGAAAAGAAATCTACCGTCCTTGTTGCAGAAGGTCAGAAAGAATCTGCGATTTTGGAAGCACAGGCTGAAAAAGAAGCTGCTATTCTTCGTGCAGAAGCGCAGAAAGAAAAGATGATCCGCGAAGCAGAAGGTCAGGCAGAAGCCATCATGAAAGTGCAGCAGGCTACTGCAGACGGTATTCGTATGTTAAAAGAAGCAGGTGCTGATGAAGCCGTTCTTCAGTTAAAGAGCTTAGAAGCATTTGGAAAAGCTGCTGACGGAAAAGCAACCAAGATTATTATCCCGTCTGATATCCAGGGGGTAGCTGGACTTGCAACCAGCATCAAAGAAGTCATTGCCGGCGATAAATAAGAGTTATTTTTATACGACAGGTAGAACCAAAAGGGGCTTTTTATAAGCCCCTTTTCTTGCATTTTAGAGATAAATCCATTAAGATAGACATGTTGAAAGAAAATCGCTGAAAAAATAGAAAACGATTGTGATAGTCATTTATTAAGACTGATATTAAACGAAGCAAAGCGAAAAATAGAAAAATGGAGAAAAATAAAACAGGAGGCATCGTTTGTTATGGTTGATTTAAAAGGAAAACATTTTTTGAAATTATTGGACTTTACACCGGAAGAGATTACCTATTTTCTGGATCTGGCAGCAGAATTAAAGGATAAAAAGAAAAAAGGTATTCCCATGGATAGTCTGCGCGGAAAAAATGTTGCATTGATTTTTGAAAAGACCAGTACCAGAACACGATGCTCTTTTGAAGTGGCTGCCCACGATTTAGGCATGGGAACAACTTATCTTGATCCGAAAGGTTCCCAGATTGGAAAAAAGGAGAGCATTGCCGATACCGCCCGGGTGCTCGGACGTATGTATGAAGGAATCGAGTATCGCGGATATGGACAGGAGATTGTAGAGGAGCTGGCAAAATATGCGGGAGTACCGGTTTGGAACGGTCTGACCAATGAATTTCATCCCACACAGATGTTAGCAGATTTACTGACCATCCGTGAGCATCTGGGAGAATTAAAAGGAAAGACGGTTGCTTATATGGGAGATGCCCGTTATAACATGGGAAATTCCTGGATGGTGACCTGTGCGAAAATGGGAATGCATTTTGTGGCATGCGCGCCCAAAGAATATTTCCCCAATCCGGAGTTAGTGGCAACCTGTGAGGCAATTGCAAAGGAAACCGGCGCTACTATTACATTGACAGAAGATGCCATGGAGGGAACGAAAAACGCCGATGTCGTTTATACGGATGTGTGGGTTTCCATGGGGGAACCGGACGAAGTATGGGAGAAACGTATCAAGGATTTGTCTCCCTATCGCGTGACTTCGCAGATTATGAAAAACGCTAAAGACACTGCTATTTTTATGCACTGCCTGCCGGCATTTCATGATGAAAAGACTGAGATTGGCGCGCAGATTGCAGAACGTTTTGGCATTGCCGAAATGGAAGTGACCGATGAAGTATTCGAATCCGCGCAGTCCGTTGTTTTTGATGAAGCTGAAAATCGTATGCACACCATTAAAGCAGTCATGGCTGCGACACTGGGGGTTAAACTGGGAGAATGAAAGCCGAAATATTAGCGCTTTTGCGGGAACAGGATGGTTATATTTCCGGACAGGAGTTGTGTGACCACTTCGGTGTTTCGCGGACGGCAGTCTGGAAAGCTATCAAGCAATTAAAAGAGAGCGGTTATGAAATCGAAGCCATTCCCAATAAGGGATATCATCTGATCGGTCAGACGGATGTTCTTACCAAAAATGAAATCGAAAGCCGCATGAAAACCGCATGGATTGGAAAAGAACTCTATTATAAAGAAACAACCGGTTCCACCAATATCGATGTGAAAAAACTTTTGGAAGACGGAGCCGGGGAAGGGGTTTTGGTAATCGGAGGCGAACAGACACAGGGAAGAGGAAGGCGAGGCCGAAGCTGGCAGTCGCCGCCAAATACCAATATTTATATGTCGTTAGGATTAAGACCGGATTATCAGCCGGACTTAGCACCTATGGTGACATTGATACAGGCTATGGCTGTGGCGGATGCCATTCGTGATGTCTGCAATCTGCCGACACAGATCAAATGGCCCAATGATGTGGTTATTCATGGTAAAAAGATCTGTGGAATTTTAACCGAAATGAGTGCGGAAACGGGATATATCCAGTACGTGGTAATCGGGACAGGAATTAATGTCAATATTCGGGAATTCCCGGATGATATCAAAGATACGGCAACGTCTCTTGCCATTGAAAAAGGCGAAACCGTGTTAAGGGCTCCGGTGATTGCCAAGACGATGGAGTATTTTGAACGCTACTATGAAAAGTTTTTAAAGACCGGAGATTTATCGTTGCTTTTAGAGGATTACAACCGCATTCTGGTCAATCAAAATCAGGTTGTTAAGGTTTTGGATCCGCAAAATGCGTTTGAAGGCATTGCAAAAGGTATCGATGAAAAAGGGCAGCTACTTGTGGAAAAGGAAGACGGTTCTTTAGAGAAAATTTTTGCCGGAGAAGTCAGTGTACGCGGTGTTTATGGATATGTTTAAAAGTGAGGGATATAGATGTCACAACAAACAGATGAAGGAAGATTAAAAGATGGCAGGATGGTTTTGTGTGCTGCCAACAAATATGAAATGAAATATTTTTTTAACAAAAATTTTGAACGAATCCCCAAATCCATTCAGGATGAACTTCATATTATCAGTGTTTTGTTTGTTCAGGAGGTTGGCGGAATCTTCAAGATTGTTTTTGATGAAGATGGTGACATTACCATGGAAACCGAATCCGCTGAGGACGACTTTTTGTATGATGATATTTCTGCCGGATTGATGGTGGCAGAGATTAAAAGAACCCGTCAGGAAATGTTTGAATCGCTTCGTATGTTTTACAAGGTATTTATTTTGAAAGAGAATACAGAAGAACTTCTGGAAGGGGAAGATATATGAACAAGCTTGTAATCGGCAACGTGACGATTGACAGTCCGGTTATTCTTGCACCAATGGCAGGCGTGACAGACCTGCCTTTTCGTTTGCTTTGTAAAAGAAAAGGTGTGGGATTGATCTGTATGGAGATGGTCAGTGCCAAAGCCATTCATTATAAAAATAAAAATACAGAAGAACTTTTGCGCATTCATCCGGAGGAAGTGCCGGTTTCTTTGCAGTTGTTTGGCAGTGAACCGGAGCTGATGAGCGAGATTGCCGGACAGATTGAAGAGCGTCCGTTTTCCATTTTGGACATCAATATGGGGTGCCCGGTTCCCAAGATTGTAAACAATGGAGAAGGCTCGGCGCTGATGAAGGATGTAAAAAAAGCAGAAGCTATCATGAAGGCAGTCGTGAGGGGCACGAAAAAACCGGTTACCGTAAAAATACGAAAGGGCTTTAACGAAGATTGTGTGAATGCGGTTGAAATGGCAAAAATTGCAGAAGATAGTGGTGTGGCAGCAATTGCGGTTCATGGTAGAACGAGGGAGCAGTATTACAGCGGAAAGGCAGACTGGGGAATTATCCGGGATGTCAAACGCGCGGTTTCCATTCCGGTTATTGGAAACGGAGATGTTGTGGATGGGAAAAGCGCAAAACGAATGCTTGATGAAACCGGATGTGACGGCATTATGGTTGGTCGTGCGGCGCAGGGAAATCCATGGATTTTTCATCAGATTGAGCAATACCTTGAGACCGGAAAAGAACCGGAGCCGATTACGGCAAAAGAAAGGTACGATACGATTTTAGAACATGCCCGTCTCATGGTGGAATACAAAGGAGAATATCTCGCCGTACGCGAGATGCGAAAACATATTGCATGGTATACCACAGGACTGCATGGTTCTTCCAAATTCCGGAATGCCATAAACAGTATGGAGAGCATGGATGAACTAATTTGTGCGATTGATGGACTGTTGAGGATTGAATAAAGTTTTTACCCCTTTTCGGGAACACAAATCCGAAAAGAATGTTGTTTTTTGAATAAAATCAGAATTCCCGCATATGATGAAAGCATGAAAACATTGGTTTGTTTTGTTGCAGGAAAAAAAAGCGGGGATTCTTTTTTTGTACAATTAAAGCAGCTGCTAACTTTTCAATATCATATTGAGAAAAAAGAAGTGTTTCAAAATGAGGACGAGCAGATTGTATGTCTGTATGTTTCCGGTCCTGATATCTCGAATTTTGATATTTCAGACTCTTATTCTGTATGCTCAAATATTTCAGACTCTCATTCTGCATGCCCTAATATTTCAAACGGTAATTCTTTGGGAGTTGTGAGATGGTTTTTACGGCGCATACTTTTGATAAAGCAGAAAAAATATCTGCGAACATTGGGAATGGTAACGGAAGTTTATCATCTGCCTGATAAAAAGGTCAAACCTCCGGAAGTCGCTTCCTTTTGTGTTTTTGAATTTTTGGAGCAGATAAAATATGAGAAAAACACTATATTAGGAATTATAGATGGTGATGTGCTGGATTACAAAATATGGGTAAAACTCCTTCGCAGATATCTGGATAAAATCAATGGTCTGATGATTATCAGTGACAAACCGGAACGTTTTGTTGAGTTATATCGGGATGCATGGGAGCTGCAGGGGCTTGCGATTACCTTGACAAAAAATAAAAAAGAACTGGCATTTTGCGATTATGTAATTGACTGTTCTGACCGCCTGATGACAGAGAAAATTATGTTTCGAAAGCCATGTCTGTATCTGATGCTTTCAGAACATAGAAAAAAGAGCAGACAGCTATGTATGCAGAATGAAAAACTGAGAATTGTAGGATGCGTGAATTTTTGTGAGAAGATATGAAAGGAATATGTCCAACTTCCTTGACAGAACTTTTCATTATAAAGTATAATTATGTAGCTTATTAGGGCAATCAGTTTATTTACAAGAAAGAAGGGCCATTCCATGGAAGCAAAAAAGAATATTTTAACGTATGAAGGATTAAGAAAATACGAGGACGAATTACACGAATTAAAAGTCGTAAAACGTAAAGAAGTTGCTCAGAAAATCAAAGAAGCAAGAGAACAGGGTGACTTATCCGAAAATGCTGAATACGATGCAGCAAAAGACGAACAGCGTGACATCGAAGCCCGTATTGAAGAATTAGAGAAAATATTGAAAAATGCTGAAGTTGTTGTGGAAGAAGAAGTAGACTTGGACAAAATCAGCGTTGGTTGTCAGATTAAGATTGTGGACTTAGAGGATAATTCCGAATTAACATATAAAATTGTAGGTTCTACAGAAGCAAACAGCTTAAAAGGAAAGATTTCCAACGAATCACCTCTTGGCAAAGCTTTACTTGGTGCAAAAATTGGTGATGTTGTAACTGTAGAGGCTCCCATGGGCGAATTGCAGTACAAAGTATTAGAAATCCAGAGAGCATAGTTTAGGAGTAAGAGAAATGGCAGAACAAAACAATCAGAAGGGCGGACAGGCTAAGGAGCAGGATCTGAATCAGCTTTTAAAAGTACGTCGGGAAAAATTAGCAAATCTGCAGGAAGCAGGTAATGACCCCTTTGTCATTACAAAATATGATCAGACACATCATACGGAAGAAGCAAAGGCTCTCTATGAAGTACATGAAAAAGAAATTCTTGGAGACCGCAAAGCACCTGATACAGCCGGTTTGTCGGAAGAAGAGGCAAGAGGTGTGCTCAAAGAGGACTACAATGAGCGAAGAGCCATCATGGATGCTTCCCCGATTCATGTTTCACTTGCCGGACGTATGCTTTTCAAACGTGTTATGGGTAAAGCGTCTTTTTGTAATATTCAGGACAGAGACGGACGGATTCAGGTATATGTAGCCCGTGATGCGATTGGCGAAGATGCATACGCTGATTTTAAAAAATCAGATATCGGTGATATTTATGGTGTGAAAGGATTTTTATTCCGTACCATGACCGGTGAGATTTCGCTTCATGCAGAAGAAATGACACTCTTGTCAAAGAGTTTACAAATTCTACCCGAGAAATTCCATGGTCTGACCGATACCGATATGCGCTATCGTCAGAGATATGTGGATTTGATCATGAATCAGGAAAGCAAGGAAGTATTTATCAAGCGTTCCAAGATTTTAAAAGAAATCCGTAATTTCCTTGCTGACAGAGACTTTATGGAAGTAGAAACACCGATGCTCGTTTCCAATGCGGGCGGTGCTGCCGCAAGACCGTTTGAAACACATTACAATGCGCTTGACGAAGATGTAAAATTGCGTATTTCTTTAGAGCTTTATTTAAAGAGACTGATTGTCGGTGGCTTAGAAAGAGTGTATGAAATCGGTCGTGTATTCCGTAACGAGGGTGTGGATACCAGACATAATCCTGAGTTTACTTTGATGGAATTATATCAGGCATACACAGACTATGAAGGTATGATGGAGCTGACTGAGAGCATGTTCCGTTATCTTGCAGAAAAGGTTTGCGGTACAACCAAGATTACTTACAACGGAATTGAGATTGACCTTGGAAAGCCGTTTGAGCGTCTGACTATGAATGATGCGATTAAAAAATATGCCGGTATTGATTTTGATACCGTTTCTTCCGATGAAGAAGCAAAAGCACTTGCAAAAGAAAAAGGAATTGAGTATGAAGAGCGCCATACAAAAGGCGATATCATCAACTTATTCTTTGAAGAGTTCTGCGAGGAGAATTTGATCCAGCCGACCTTTATCATGGATCATCCGCTTGCAATTTCTCCGCTTACCAAGAAGAAACCTTCCGATCCCGAAAAGGTAGAGCGTTTTGAGTTGTTTATCAACACTTGGGAAATGTGCAATGCTTATTCCGAGTTAAACGATCCCATCGATCAGAGAGAACGTTTTGCACAGCAGGATGCTAATGCGGCAGCAGGTGACGACGAAGCAGAACATACCGATGAAGATTTCTTAAATGCTTTGGAAATCGGTATGCCTCCGACGGGCGGTATCGGATATGGTATTGACAGACTTGTGATGCTGTTGACGGATAGTCAGGCGATTAGGGATGTGTTGTTGTTCCCGACGATGAAATC
>JAEDFR010000163.1 GCA_016297945.1 Lachnospiraceae bacterium
CCTGCTAACTTCCAGTTTCTTTTCCAATACATTTCTTTGTTTCATAAATTGATTTGATATATGATTTTTCTTCTTATATTTATTTTATTAACAAGATGTCAATATCTGCATTCCTCATTCACATCATCAATGATTTGTCCCTGTTCTACATGCGGATTAATAAAATTGTTATATGCATATTCCCACAATTTCTCAGAGCCCTCTTTGGTTTTCTCATTACGTCCCAAAATCTGACTGATTTTTACCTTTTTTTCTGCCCAGGATTTTCCGTCGGATGCGTGATTTAACATCGTTGGCTGTACATTGTCCATGGTATGCGCAAATTTTGCTTCCGCACTTTCCCATGCCTCAAATTCTTCCCATAATGCTCTCAGGTATTGTCCCTGATCCTCGGGAAGTATTCCAAAAAGTTTATTAGCCGCCGCTAATTCTCTTTCCTTTTGCGCCTTTTTTGCTTCCTCATCATATGCATAGGTATCACCTGCATATATTTCTACCAAATCATGTATCAAAAGCATACTGATTGTCTTTAATACATCGATTTTTTCATTGGAGTATTCGCTCAAAAGCAATGTCATAATCGCCATATGCCAGGCATGCTCCGCATCGTTTTCCTTACGACTCGCATCAGCAAGATAAGTTTGACGGCCGATTTTCTTCTCTGCATCAATCAATCTGCAGAATTCCATTTGTTTTTGCAGTCGATTGTCATCCATGCATTAATCCTCCATTTCCATATATGCCTTCGCGATTCTTTCATAATCCAGTGCATTTGATATTTTCTCAGCCTTGAATCCATCTTCCGTAATGTGGCAACGATAAATATACTGCCCTTCATCATCAATTGCATCATCTTTCACCAAAGCTGCAACAATATAGTTTTTCTTATCAAACTCAAATTCATCCACAACCGCCATCTCCACTTCACTGCCATCCTTTGCGGTTATGGTAAAAGTAACATATTCTCCAAAATCTGAAGTATTATTTAATTCATCCATTTGTAAAATACTCCCTTCTTTTATTTTAAAATTTTTCATTACAAATAATGCCGGAATTCCTAGTTAATTTAGGTTAATTTCGGTTATTCTAAATTATTCCTGATAATAACATTCTTTCTTTCATCACATGATTCATTTGATGATTAACTATGAAATATATTATTGTTTCCCAGGGATAATATTTCCATTATTATGAAGAATGCTCAAAATCGAATGCTCTACCATATCAGAAATCGCATTCTCCGTATAAAACGCCATGTGCGGCAGCATCAGAACATTGGGTAAGTCTTTTAAAATAGACATCTCTCTGTGAGCAATATTCTGATATTTATAATCACCATAAAAAATACCCAGTTCATTTTCAATAACATCCAGTGCGGCAGCTCCGACTTTACCACTTTCGAGTGCATCCAGAAATGCCGGGGTATCAATGATACTTCCTCTCGCCGTATTGATTATAACCACACCGTCCTTCATCGTTTTCAGGCTCTCTGCATTTACCATATGAAAACTGCTTTCCGTTGCCGGCGTGTGAAATGTAATCACATCACTTTCACAAAACAACTGTTCCAAAGAAACATAAGAAGAATATTTCTTTGCTTCCTCATTTTGATAAGGGTCATAAGAAAGCAGACGACATCCAAAACCGGAGAGATTTCGAAGCACATGGGTCCCAATTTTGCCGGTCCCCACAACGCCGACGGTTAAATCCTTGATTTCTCTTCCAATGTTGCCCGGTAACGAATAATCCATTCCCTCTGCTCTTTTTATAATCGATTTCATCTTGCGTAAAGCCATCAAAATCAGCATGACGGTATAATCCGCTACGCTTCCTGTCGAATATGTCACATTGCTGACCGCCATTTTATGTTTTTTTGCAGCTTCTAAATCAATATGGTCAAATCCGATGGTTCTGGTCGAAATATGTTTTACTCCTTCTTTTTCCCAGATGGCAATGATGTCTTCCGTAATCGGCTGGGTAATGACACTAACCCCCTCGCAACCGGCTGCCAGATGTGCATTTTCCACGCAAGGCACAGCCCGGATTGGAACGATTTCCACGCCGTATTGTTTACTGAATTTTTCAAAATAGGGTGCCTCATCAAAATCCCTGTAATTATATGCTGCTATTTTCACTTCGTTTTCCTCCAAAATCTAATACGCAATTCCATGATACCACAGATTGCTACGCACTTTGTGCTCTCGCAATCCGTAAAACATTCGAAATTCGCCCTATTCGGACCACTTTTTCTTTGGACCCCGGTATCATAATTATAATATAAAGAAATAAAGACCACAATATTTTCGAAAATCTTTCAAATATTGTGGTCTTTATAATTCTTTTAATATACAATGAATGATAGTCCGGTGGATGCATTATTTTTTCATTCTAAACATCCACGAGCACTATGTTTCTATGTTTCTTTTTCTATTAATTTGCTTTTGCCTGTTTTGCTTTTTTTGCTTCCAATGCCTTTTCTGTGGGCTTAACTAATACCAGACAAACAACAAGCGCAATAATATAAAGTGCAATTGTCGCATATAAGACGTACTGATATCCGGTCGGATTGACAGAAATCATCTCAACGCTTCCGTCTGCAAGCACGTGCTCAATTTCTTCTGCCTTGCCAAAGGTTTTAACAATCCATGCAGCCATCTGGTTACCTGTCAAACCTGCAAATGCCCATGCAGATAAGGTAATACCATGGATGGCACTGATACTTCCCATACCATAATGATCCGATAACAGAGTCGGTACGTTGGAAAAACCGCCACCGTATCCGGCATTTACAATAAAGATCAACGCAAGCACTAAGATTGTCAGAAGCATGTTTCCTTCGCCATTCTTGATACCACTTGTCAAAAGAACAATTCCTGTAAATACGATTGATAAAACAAAGATTAATTTATAAATGGTGTTTCTGTCTTTCATGGTATCAGCCCATGCTGAAAATCCCAAACGTCCGCCTGCATTAAAGATAGCGGAAACGGTTGAAATAATTCCGACAACACTTGCAAGTCCGAGACATTTTACAATCATTTTTTCCTGTGAAATCAATGCCAGACCACAAGTGATGTTGATATAAAACATCAACCAGATACCAATATAATTGGAAATGGGTTTTGTCTTGATAACAGACATGATGCTCTGACCTTTTTCTTTTTTCTGAGGCTCATGCCAGCCTTCCGGTTTTTTCAGTAATAAGTGGCCAACAAACATCATAACAAAATATACAACTGCCAAAATAAGGAACATTTTCCAGATTCCGCCTTCGCCGAGATTTTCCAGTAATCCCTACATAATTGGACTGGCAATTGCCTTTGCTGCTCCAAATCCGGCTACTGCCAGACCGGTTGCAAGTCCTTTTCTATCTTCAAACCAAAGCATCAATGTCTTAACCGGTGATAAATATCCGGTTCCAAGTCCGATACCCATAATAAAACCATAGCAAATATAGATACCGATAAGTGCCAATGCACTTCCCTTATGTAAGCCACCGTAGTAAATAAAGAAACCGGTTCCGGCCATACCTAATGAAAAACAAATCGTAGCAATCAAGGATGATTTGTGAATATCTTTTTCTACGACATTACCCAGAAATGCTGCAGACATTCCAAGGAAAAAGATTGCAAAACTAAAAGCCCACTCTGTTGCCCCCTTAGAGAAGCCAATGTAATCCGCAATCTCCTGACTGAAAATTGACCAACAATAAACTGTACCGATACTGCAATGCAGCAACAATGCCGGAATAGCTGCACGAACCCACTTATTTGCGCGCCAGCCACCGGTTTTTTCTGTGTTCTTTCCCATAAAACCCATACTTCCTTTTCATTTTATTGTACTTGCGATAAAAAAACCTCTGCCAAACATTTTCTATCCCTTGACAGAGGCACGCACAAATATTATACACCTTAAATATAGGCATTTCAAGCCAAAATCTGCCTTTTTCGACAGTTGCAAAATCTTCCTTTTTGACAGCTCGGTTCGTTTGTAAAGTATTTAAGGTAAAAGCATTGCTACAATAGGAATTGTAATAATGCTCAGAAGGGTACTGACAACACTTCCCTTAGTGCAACAAGTCGAATCTGCGCCCTGCTCCATTGCGACCAAAACTACAATGCTTCCGACAGGCAT
>JAEDFR010000164.1 GCA_016297945.1 Lachnospiraceae bacterium
AAAAGTGAGAAACGATGGCAGAGATAAAAGTCTGCATCTAAGGTCAAAAACTCCAGATATCGTACTTACAGCACATATATAGAGGGAACACAAATCCGAAAAGAGGGTTCCTTTTTTGTTTTGTGAGGATCAAGCTTGGCTTCTTGGGCATCCCATGCATCCGCCACAGTTGCCGCCGTGCGTTGTCTGTTGGTTTGATAATTGACTTATGTCAACTTGCATATCCATGAGACTTGCTGGTGATGTTAACATGCAGATTGCTTGAGAAGATATGCCTTCACCACTTCCGGTAAAACCTAAACCTTCTTCGGTTGTGGCTTTGACATTAATCTGTGTTATGTCAACTTCTAAGGCATCGGCAATGTTTTGACGCATCTGGTCTATATAAGGACGCATTTTGGGACGCTGTGCAATAATGTTAGCATCAATATTTTCAATCATGAAGTGATTTTCTTCCAATAAACTTCCTACATGCTTTAATAATTCAATGCTGGAAATGCCCTTGTACTTTTCGTCCGTATCCGGAAAATGTTTGCCAATGTCGCCGAGTGAAGCAGCACCAAGTAAAGCATCCATGATCGCATGCAACAATACGTCTGCATCGGAGTGACCTAAAAGCCCTTTTTCATAGGGGATGGTTACCCCGCCTATGATTAAATCACGGCCTTCCACTAATTTGTGAACATCATATCCCATTCCTATTCGCATAAATTCACCTCATTAAATTCCTCTCAATTACTTTTTTTGCTTTTGCTGGAGCAAAAAATTTCCAAGAAGTTCAAAAAAAGTTCTTTCTTCTTCGTCTTTGGCTTCCATTACCAATTGAAGTGTATCCTCTGGTTGCAGAAGGATTGGTATTAAGATACTCTGTTATTAGATAAAAAATCCCAAAAACCTATAAAATCAAGGCTTTCAGGACTTAAGAGAATAGCGAGAGGGGGATTCGAACCCTCGACACTACGGGTATGAACCGTATGCTCTAGCCAACTGAGCTATCTCGCCATATAAATGGGACCTATAGGGCTCGAACCTATGACCCTCTGCTTGTAAGGCAGATGCTCTCCCAGCTGAGCTAAGATCCCATTTTTTGTTTCAATTACTTTTTGCAACCGACTTTGTTAGTATATATTAAATGCATTGTACTTGTCAAGCAATTTTATAATTATTTTTCATTATTCTTGCCATTATTTTTTAATTCTTTTTCATATTTTTTCATTATTCTTCCAATAATATCGAAATGCTATTTTTCCGGTATTCTTTCCAATTTTATCCAATAAAACACAATGCTTTCCATTGTTTTACATTGTTTACCCTTAATACGGAACGACTTTACATCCGTTCGTGGCAATGACGGAACAGGGTTTATCAAAGGTAACTGAAGTTCCTTCCAGTGTTTCAATTTTGCCGCCCGATTCTGTTAAAATAATGCAGCCGGCTGCATAGTCCCAAGGTTGTAATATCAGTTCGAAAAACAGTTCAGCCCTTCCCGAAGCAATCAGGCAGATATCAAGTGCAGCAGTCCCTGTGCGACGTAAATCCAACGCCTGTTTAAAATAGTGATGTGCCATATCAAAT
The DNA here is from genome assembly GCA_016297945.1 of Lachnospiraceae bacterium. Taxonomy (GTDB): domain Bacteria; phylum Bacillota; class Clostridia; order Lachnospirales; family Lachnospiraceae; genus UBA2882. Next base: position 1,576 of record JAEDFR010000164.1, read on the forward strand.
GCCTTATCATTTAATTCTTTATAATAGGGAGCTGTCCCAAACAACACCAATCCGTCTGATAGTGGTTTATCCGATACTTTAATCCGTTTTTTATTTAAAAATGCTCCGCAATCTTTTTGTGCAGTATACATCTCATCCAAATAGGGATTGTAAACAACACCGATATAAGGTTGTCCATCTTTTAATAATCCAACCGATATTACACTGCCTTTTAAATCGCGAACAAAATTAGCAGTTCCATCAATTGGATCGACGACAAAAGCATAGCCATTATGAATATCGGCATGCATATCCTCTTCCTCCCCGACAAACACAGCTTCGGGTAATACCACTGCCAGATCTTTTTGCAAATTCTCTTGAATCATTTTATCATATACTGTCACAAAATTTCCATGACCTTCTTTTGATGACACAAACGATGAGGTTCGATCCGCATGCAGCAATATTTCTCCACATTCTCTTACAACCTTTTCTATCTGGTCCACTATACAATTCATGTGTATTTCCTGCCTGTTTTCTTCTTTTATTAAAGTCTGTTACATTGTATAGTATTTTATTCTCTTTTTCAACCTTACTATAAAAAAGAAGACTGTGTATGACTTAATACATATATGAAATATCATGATTCGTAAAATAATCCAAATAGATAAGACAAAATGTAATGGATGCGGAGGATTATGCTGTAAAGCTTACTGAGATTATTCGAAACAATAATATTTGCAGTGTCACCGTTGTGCGTATGGAGGTGCCCTGTTGTGGAGGAATAGAATATGCTGTGAAAAAGGCGTTGCAGGACAGCGGGAAGTTTATTCCTTGGAATGTGGTGACCATTACAACAGATGGAAGCAAGAGATTATAATTTCACTTGTTTTCTCATCCATTTTTTCTTTTGGGCAGTCTTAAAAATTCTTTTCCAAAGATTTTGTAATAGGGCTGCTCTTTGTATTTACAGATATAATACCAATAACCATCACAAAAAAAGATTCCGACAATACCGATAATAAACGCCCAGCCAAGTACGAAAAATGCGTTGCACTGGCCACAGAAGAAGGTGAAGGGGAGGTTGCTGTAATCCCAGACGTTCAGTCCCAAGTAGACATTCACAATCAATCCGGTGACGCCTTCTCCAAGCGTGCACAAAGTGGTGGAACTTAATACCCGTTCAAAATAGTCCGGTTTATGATGGCATAAATAATGAGGAAGATTGATGCAGTATACACCCAGAAAACCGCTTAACAAAAACATGGAAATGTGCGTGTAGCCTCTGTAGATTAATTCGATAAAACAGTAGATATAGCCGCATAATACAAATAAAATAATTTTTTGAAAAAAGTGTTTGATGATTTTCATGCTGTTACCTCCAATCACATGATTTAGTCTGTCTTTTTTCAGAAGAATTATGTTATATAAATGGATAATTTTATACTGGCTGTAAAGAATATAAATGAAAATATATTGTGATAGGAGCAAATTTATGACTGCATATGTAAATGAAAATTGTATCGGTTGTGGGATGTGTGCGAGCATTTGTCCGGAAGTATTTCAAATGACGTATGAGAACGTGGCACTTGCTGATGGCGAAATATTACCGGAACATGAGGATGCCGCAAAAGAAGCTGCGCAAAGCTGTCCGGTAAATGCCATTGAAATAGGAAAGATTGGACTTGAATGAATAGTGACATGATTGTAAAATTCAGAAGTGATTTCAAACATGATTATGATAAAACGGTTTATTGAATATATACAGAAAATTTGATAAAATAAAATTAATTATCAAAAGATGAAGGAATGAATTGAAGCACAATGCGACGGAAAGATTTTCCTTTATAATATGCAAGGGAGAAAACGGATGGATTTACAAGAGTTTTATTATGCGTGTGAAGGGAATTATCAGGATGTTAAAGCGCGTCTGATAAAAGAAGAGTTAATACAACGACTGGTAATCAAATTTTTAGATGATGATACTTATGAAAAACTTTTGAGAGCAATGGAACAGAAAGACTATGGTATGGCATTTCGGATGGTACATACCTTGAAAGGTCTCAGTCGGAATTTTGCTTTTGATCGTTTAAGTGAATCGACAAGTGCTTTGACAGAGTTATTGCGTAAATGGGAGAGTGAGCCTGTAGACGAGGAGAAATGTGAGCAGTTGTGGCAACAGGTCTCTATAGATTATAGGATTGTAGCAAATGCCATTTGCAGGTTAAAGGGAGCGGAAAAGAATGATTAAAGAATGGTCATAGATGGAAGAAATGATTACAAAAAGCTGTAAATATGAGAATATATTTGAAAGAGAGTCTTGTGATAAATTCACAAGGCTTTTTTTCTCCTTTTTACCAATTATGTTCTTGCGCGATTTCATTTGCCAAATTTGTTTTGATAGACATATTGAGAATTATTATCAAGTAGATATCTGTACATAACAAAAATCGGATGATAGAATGGGTTAGCGGAAACTAACTAAAATATAATACTGCACTAAAACAAAAAGTTATTTGGAGTTGTATTACTGATATGTATTGATGATAAAGCATCAGATAGAATTAAAAA
>JAEDFR010000034.1 GCA_016297945.1 Lachnospiraceae bacterium
TTCGCTCGCAAACTGGAAACGGGAACCGCCCTGATAATACTGTGTATAGTTTTCATCAATGCCGGCCGCAGCCATCTTGCTCTCAATTCCGACACTTCCGCTATTGGTTACATACTCGGTAAATTCTCTGGCCTTACCATTATCAATACGTGCAAATCCACCACTAATATGCTGTAAATAAGGATTCTTTAAGAACGCATCAATATAGAACGGCCCACCGTCATGAATGACAACTGCATTGTATTCCGGTGCAATCTGTAAGTTGGTCGTACGCGTGCTTCGAATACTTCCGAAACGTTCGATATTTTTCCAATCCTTGACAATACACATAAATCTGGTAATTCTGCCATTCTGGGTACTGTTCATCATCTCATATACAATATCAGCAGTTGAAGTACCATAATGATCAAGTGCATACACTTCATTGTCTACCATGATAGCGAGTGGTCTCTGGTTAACCAGTGATTCATCAATCCATTCATTGGTAAGTTCGCTCCTATAATAACCGGGACGGCTTTCTTCTTCAACTGGTGCAGCCGTAACTTCTTGTGTTGTATCTTCAACGACAACGGTATCTTCTATCGAAGATTCCTCAACCGGCGCTTCCTCTTCTTTTTCCTTTCCACAGGCTACAAGCCCTAATGACAAAGTACATGCAAGTACAAAATATAATAATTTCTTTTTCATTTGATAATAACCCCTAATTCTTTTATTTATCCTCTGTCAAAAGATCTGATGTACAATGAGGACATTTTACTGCCTTAATTGAAATTTCACTCTGACAATATGGGCAGGTCTTTGTGGTTTTTTCTTTTACTTCCGGCTTTTTGCCGACAGCCATCATTTTGTTAACACCTTTCATCATCAAAAACAAAATAAATGCCATGATGAGAAAATTCACAATCGCTGTAATAAAGGCACCATAATCAAATATAACACCATTTACTACAAATGTTCCACCGATGACAACACCTTCGGAATTTGCACCTCCGGTACAAACGGCAATCAGTGGATTGATAAAGCTGTCCGTCAGTGCGGCCACAATACTCTGGAAAGCAGCACCAATAATCACACCGATGGCAAGATCCATGACATTTCCTTTTAAAGCAAATTCACGGAATTCTTTAAAAAACTTTTTCATAACACTATCCTTCCTTAAAATAATATAATTCATATGATGCTACAGTCAAAAGGATTCTTTTGGAAATCGTATTATCATAAAGAATATTATAACAGTTCTTCCAGACTTACTTCAGGAGCGGTCTCGCCGTTATGTTCGGAAGCATAGTTCATTTCATTAACTGCTTCTGAAATAATGGTAATGTCATCGCCAATCTGAGCATATATCTCACCACTCTGTTTGGACAAATCACTCTCCTGCTTTGCAAGAATACTAAAAGATGCACCTGCAGTACCAAGTCTTGCCGCTTCAATGGCAGAGTTTAATGCTAAAATACCCTGTTTGGACGCAATTTTGGTCAGCTTTTTGGAATTATCCTCAATTCGGTCGATTACACCGTTGATTTTTTCCAAATCAGCTGAAAAAACAGCCATCTTTTTATTTTCGATATACTCGTTATATTTCTGATTCACGTAATTATCTATAACCAGACCAAGTAAATCCGCACAAGCTTCAATTTTTTTCTTGGGCATAGTCGGTACTTTATGTAATGCCTCAATATATTTATTTTCATCTACACCGATTTCATTTGCAAGCTTACGAAACTTCGCTTCATCAACTTCCATATCACTGGGTAATGCCTGTCCGCCGATAGCAGTCATAACAACCTCACCAGTTGAACGGATCTTGATTGGAAAAGCAAAATCCATTAATCCTGCATGGCATAAATAACAACCCTGTTCTACACCGGCCTTGCATAATCCGTTCTGATCACACTCTACGCATCTGTGAAGACCCTCAGCAGTGCCTCTGGTCAGTTTCATACAAAAATCCGTAAAATTCTGTTCTCCGGTAATAAAATTACCGCCAGCATCTGTAAAAATGGATGCCAGTCCGGTTGCACTGGCCCATGCAATCTGAATCGCTTCCAATTCTTCAAGATCCACAAAATCTCTAATATCCATTGCTTTAACCCCCATATGTTAAATTATAATGAAAACCATGATTAAATTTATTTTACATTATTTTTCGTGTTTTTACAACACGGAAATAACTTTTGCGTCACTTTTCATGACCTTTTCACGACTCCTTTCATAGCTCCTTTTATGGCTCTTCTCATGGTTCTTTTGATGAAAAAATATTCTGAAATTCTTCCATCTTTCGCAATGCTTTATGAAATATCTTTCTCTGTGTTTTGGCACTATCATAACACGAGCAAAATATATTCAAATAATTATCCAAATTCGACTGTAATACAATATATCAAAGACAAGACCCGACATAATAACGGAAAACATAAATATCATTTTTCATTATTATGCCGGGCTTTTTAATATTAGACAATATGATGCATCACTGTTTTTATTATATGACATCACGTCATATATTCATTAATGCAATTTCGCTCATACATATTCACGGATGAATTTACTCAACGATTCAATTTTCTTTTATTTTCATCTATCTGTCTTTAAAATATCCGATACCACAGAATTATCAATCGTAAACTGCACCAGTCCCATATAACCGGGAGCGACTTCATATTCATCAAAACAGATGACAATCTGTCCATCCTCATTGAGATAAAAATTCTGGTCTTCCTTTATGCTCTGAAAGTTCCATTCCGTTATTTCGTCATCTACCCAATAGTATAAGTTTTCATCTTCTGCCATCTGTTCACGCATCTGTTTTTTGATATCTTCGCTAATCGGAGTCATATAATCCGCACCATCAATGAAAAGATCCTTCAAAGATGCAATTTTACCGGTAGTCTTATCAATATGATAGAAATACTCATACTCGCTTCCGCTTCCTGCTACCTGCGTGACAACAATCCGGATGGTAAACCATGTATCCGTATCTGTCACCACCTGTGGTTCCATATAAACGCCGCCATAGCTTTCCCCAAGTTCCACATCCGCTTCAAACTGTGCAATCAATCGGTCTGTCATTTCTTCGATATCTTCATTGATGGTCTGAAGCGATTCTTTGGTCTGTTCTTTCACGGCAGAATCCATATCATTTTCCACTACCTCTTCCTGCACCAGCTGCGCTTCTTTTATTTTTGCCTCAAAACGTTCACTGTCATAATTATATTCCCTGACTGTAATCATTTTTATGACATTTCCCAAAATAGGAATCTGTGACATGGCATAAGCCGCATTTGCCGAAACATTGGGGGTAATAATAATTGCAAGAGCTGCTGCCACTGCAATTCCTGCCACATATCTTTTGGAATTTCGCTTTTGTTTTCTCTTTGTATTTTCCTTGGCATTTTTCTCTGTATTTCCAGATGAACGCTGTTGCCGTTTCCGAATTACACCTTCTGCTTCCATCGTCGAAAACAGTCTTGCTTTTTCCTCATCGGTTAATTCTTCCCGATCCAGTAAAATATCTTCTGAATCAATTTCATTGCACATTTCATATAATCTTGCCATATTTTACACCCCACTTTCTCTTACAACTCGCCTTATCTGCTTTTTACCTCGACTGAGTCGCCCATAAATAACCGTTTTACTCATCTTCATTCTTTCCGACACCTCATCCATAGATAAATCTTCCAAATAAATCATGCGGAATATCTGCGCATCCTCTTCCTTTAAAAAAGAAAGTATAATATCAACTTCTTCCTTATATTCCTGCATCAAAAAATCTTTTTTCGCTCTTTCATCTTCCCATTCCGGCATCTGCTCCACCGGTTCCTCTTTAGAAGTCTGAATAAATTTTCTGACATAGGTCAGAGCCTTAAATCGGCATACGCCCGCCAGCCAGTTTTGAAATTCCGTTTTATCCGGCTGATAACTTTCAATATTCTCCCAAACAGCCAGCAATGTATCATTCATACAATCATCCCACAGATGTGGCAGAGTACTCATCTGCCGTTTTACCACGGTCTTCAATACCCATCCGTATTGATTGATAACATATGCCAATGCATCTTCATTTCTTTTTTTCATCTGATCCACAAAATTTTCTTCTGTAATTTTCAAGATATCCACCACCTTTCCCTGATACCTATAATTCGCAGTTGACATGTTTATTTTGACATATCTTTGATTGAAATATTTACCATTTTGCTTCTTTCACATTTCTTCCGCCTCGTCGACGCGCTCGGGGCATACTTTTCCCTCTTCTTGCTTTCTCTGGTATGCCCTTTTCATGATTTTCCCGCTCTGTCAACGCGCTTGGGGCATACTTTTCCCTCTTCTTGCTTTCTCTGGTATGCCCTTTTCGTGATTCTTCCCCTCTGCCAACGTGCTCGGGGCATACTTTTTCCTCTTCTTGCTTTCTCTGGTATGCCTTTTTCGTGATTCTTCCGCTCTGTCAACGCGCTTGGGGCATACTTTTCCCCTTGCTTGCTTTCCCTGGTATGCCCTTTTCGTGATTCTTCCCCTCTGCCAACGTGCTCGGGGCATACTTTTTTCCCTAATTCAGAAAACTAGCATGCCTTTTTTACAATGCGACACATGATTTTTAGACAACCAGGGCAGGCAAAAGTTGAAACAAACAGAAAAACGGATGCCCGGCATCTATAACACACCCCTGAAATCATAATCCTGACAAAAGAAAAAAGGCGCCTGACATTTAAGCTGACGTCTTTCTAATTTACAATCTGCTTTCGGCAAGATCATAATGTTCTTTGATATATTTCAGGCATGCATCCTCATTTTCCTCTACAATGCTGTTAAAAATATTTCTATGAATTAAAAAGAATTTCATCATTGTTTCTTTGTCCGATTCTTCTATTACATTTGAAACAGACTGTTGATAAACCTCTGAAATCGCTTCCATGACCGTTATAAAAAGTTGATTTTTCGTAGCTTGAATTAAAGTGATATGAAATTTTTGATCTAACATGACAAATTGCTTTCCCGATGCAGTTTCCATCTCAGCCAAGATTTCTTCCAAATGATCTTTCTCTTCATTGCTAAGTCCATGTCTGAAAACGAATTCTACAACAGTTCCTGCCATCACTCTCCGAAACTCCAGAATATCCTTCATTGATATACTTCCCAACGCAAGCATTACCGAAACAATTTGCCAAATAGTGTGCCCGGAATCTTTTGCAATATAATTACCGGAACCATGTATGCTTTCTATCAATCCCATTCCTCGCAGAATACTGATTGCTTCTCTGGTAGAATTTCTTCCAATTCCAAGTGTTTCCGAAATATAACGTTCTGAAGGAATTTTACTTCCAATAATCAGTTTTCCATCTTTTATCATTTGAAAAATAAAATCAATTGCTTTGTGATACTCCATTGTATTATTATTTGACATATCAATCCCCATCCCGGAAGTTGTAAATTCCATTCTTATTTTCCACATATAACCAATTAAGCAAACAGCACCAGATGATCAGTTTACATAAAATCGGCAAACAATACCAATCAATCAGCTTACATAAAATCGGCAAACAATACCAATCAATCAGTTTACATCAAACCATCAAACAATACCAGCGATTAATTTACATAAAACTGGCAAATAGCGAAGCCAACACCACTGTAAATATACCTGATACAGCGATAGCAAGACTACTCATGGCACCTTCCACTTCGCCGATTTCGAGTGCTTTTGCAGTACCAATTGCATGAGAAGACGCACCAAATGCAAGTCCTTTGGAGATCGGTTCTGTAATCCTGAACAATTTGCAGATTTGTTCCCCAATCATATTTCCAAGCACACCGGTTATGATTATAACTGCAACCGTTATGGTAACATATCCTCCCAATTCTTCAGATACCCCCATTCCGATTGCTGTGGTAATGGATTTTGGAAGAAGTGTCACATATTCTTCATGCGAAAGGCCAAAAAGTTTTGCTAAAACAAATACTGTTGTCAAACTTGTAACCGTACCTGCTAACAAGCCTAATAGCACTGCCTTATAATTTTGTTTCAACAATTCCCATTGTTCATACAAAGGAATTGCAAGACAAACCGTAGCCGGTGTCAGAAGCCAACTTAAAAATTTAGCCCCTTCATTATAAGTATCATAATCAACTTTTCCAATTAAAAGGACACCGATTGAAATCACAATGGATATCAATAATGGATTAAATATACCCAGTTTCAATTTCTTTTTAAGTATTACTCCAATCAAATAGGCAATCAGACTTAGCGTGACCCCCGCAAACATGGAATTTTGAAAAAATGCATTCATTTTCTTTGTTCCTTCGACTTTCTTATAATTGCTTGTGATACAAGCCCTGTAGCAATCATAACCGTAATAATCGTAAGAACCGTTATGACACTTACCGGCATAATTGATGATTTTAATATTTCCCAACTCGTCATCAATCCAACACCTGCAGGAATAAACATTAACGGCATGATCTCAATTAAAAAAGTGCCGGTTTCCTTCACATTTTCCAGTTTAATCCATCCTGTCATAAGTCCTGCAAACAACAGTACCATTCCATATATGCTCGCAGGTATTGGCAACGGCAGAATATATTTTAAAATTTCTCCTATTAAGGATATTCCAAGAATAATTAAGCACTGTCTGATATATCTCATTTTAGCCTCTCTTCAAATTTCTTTCACTTTCTCGGCCTGTTATAAAAGCATCAACCACATTTATCACACCTTGTATTCCCAGTTCAGAGACATCCATAGTCAAATTATAATTACCAGCATATCCCCATTCTTCTCCGGTATAATACTGATGATATCGTTTCCGTCTCTCATCTGTCTCTTCCACAAGTTTTCGGGCCTTATCCATAGACAGATTATGCTTTATGGCAATCTGAGCAATCCTGTATTTTAAATTAGCACATAAGAAAATTCGCACAGAATCATCTTTGTCCCTAAAAACAAAGTTTGATGTTCTTCCAATTATGATGCAATCCTTATCCTGTATCAACTTTCCTAATGCTTCCTTGGGTGTATTCCGCACGCGCTCCATCACATTTTCATCTAAGGAACTCATAAAAAAATCTGTCGGAACTTCTCCAAAAAAATATGGATACTTCTCATATATTCCTTTTTCTTTTGCATATTTTACCAATTCCGACTTCGCATAAAATGGAATTCCGTATTTATCGGAAAGAATTTTTCCGATTTCATCCGCTCCACATCCACACTCTCGACCAATCGTAATCAACATATTTTCTTAACCTCTTCATTTCGCTCATCTGCAAAAAATAGCCATTAACTTATGTTATACTTTTTTAGTATTTCCAGGAATTTTCCGGACTCACCCATATAATCCACTTTAATTTTTTCACCCATAACAGCAATCATACCCATGATAGATGCACCATCAATTTGATATTTAAATCCAACTTTTGAAACAAGTACACTTTCTCCGAGCTCTTCCGCATTCTTGACAAATTCTTTTACAGCCTCCAGATTTGGCAATTTAATGATTTTACTCATTTTGCGCTACCTCCTACCACTTTTGTACTTATATAGCAATAACTGGTAATACCAAGTGGTGCTACCAGTTATCAATTATATACATAGCCAATTATTTGTCAATTCTTTTTTATATAGCGAAAATCAATATTTCAGAAGCAATATAGTTTCCTACTACTAATTAACACAAAATGATTCCGACATATGAATAGATTTTTGTCAATTTACTGCACACGCTCTTTCACACTGACCGCAACAGACAAATCCACCTGTTCATATGGAATGAGTGTTGCCTGTAACGCATGATAAATATCTGATTTTCCCGGCCAGACCGTTCCGATAATCTGATTTTTTTCATCCAACTGGTGGAACCAGGAACCGTTTACATGATCTCTTACCGTCTCATCCAGATAGGTTAAAAACATGGCATAGTCCGAAGCATATTTTTCATCTCCCGTCACGCGATATAAAACAGCTGACGTATTAATAGCTTCAGCCAAAGTCCAATGCATCCGGTCTCTTACAACCGGCTTCCCGTTCCAGTCCGTCGTATAGACAAGTCCGGGGGCTCCGTCTGCATTCCATGCATCCCCAATAGCACGGTTATATAAGTTCTGTGCAGCTTCTAAATAAGGAAGCGCAGCCGATGTATCATCTCCGTGGGTTGAGGTTGCCCATTGCGTAATCAGGCGCCCCCATTCAATACCATGTCCCGGTGTTGCTCCATAGGGTTTAAACTGGTCAGCCGGATTATCCCGGTTGCATTCTAAGTCGGCAACCCAATCGGATGAAAAATGTTCCGGAATACGCCATTCATTTTCTTTTGCCCATGCAATCACATGGTCGATAACCCTTCCCGCTCTATCCCGATACTCTTCTTTACCGGTCACATCCACAACTGCTAAAAAAGCTTCTACAGTATGCATATTGGCATTGATTCCGCGGTAGCTGTCCAACTTGGTAAATTCCGTATTCCAGGTATCAACTGCCAGACCTTCCCTTTCATCCCAAAAGCGCTCATCGTATACCTTAAGTGCCCGGTTAAGTAACTCTTCTGCTCCCGGTCTGTGAGCCAGTATCAGAGAGGTTGCGGCCAAAATCACAAATGCATGTGCATAGCATTGTTTGTCAGGCAGGATGCCACCATCTGCTTTTCTGCCGGCATACCATCCACCGTTTTCCTGATCGCACAGTTCACCTAAAAGGCCCCGCAATGCTTCATCAGCCAGTTCTTCACTTCCCTTATGCCCCAAGAGACATCCGATACTGTACACATGTGCCATACGACAGGTAATCCATGTTTCACGCGGTCTTGTAACCCATGGGGTTCCATCGTCTCCCAAATAATATGCGCCTCCCTCCGGAGAAGGAAAACGATGTCCAAAAGCCAGCAGTTCTTCTGTCATTTCCTTCAAAAACGCTTTATTTTCTGTTGTATCAATCTGATATTTTTCTTTCATTGTCATCCCGTATAATCCCATCTCTGTATAATTCTATTTCATGATATCAGTGTATCGCCCCGAATTAATCTCATTCTTTTGTTTTCATCAAATAATAAAAACCATATCCGATAAAATAGACACCAAAGCACCCCAGAATAAACGTGATAACGGCTTTAAAATCCAATGTACCAATCAATCCAAAGCAAAAGCCAAATCCAAGTCCGGCAAAGACAACGCCCAATATCATGTCTTTCCAAAATTCCCGCCATCTGTCACTATTTATTGATGCCGTCAAAATAATGGATAAGGGTATCACAATTGCCATTCCCCCAAGAAGGAAGAATAACTGATAAAGCGAAAAGCTGTCCTTTACAAAAGCCTCAGAAGGATTTTGCGGATTGTACATGATTTTTTCTTTGGTTCCAATCTTAGGTTTCTTACTCTTGTAAACCATATCCTGAAATGAATATTCTATACCATCTACTTCATAGGTATGCACGGCAGCAAAGGTTGAAGAAGCTCCCGCGCGGTTGTTCCCAACAAAATCCGTAATATGCCCTCTGGTCATCTCATATCGATCCAATTGTTCCTTTCTCTCTGCATGCAGCATATAGCCGGCAAACAACAGACCGATTCCTGCAATCATAAATGCAACCAATAATAGATATGGTATGCCTTCTCTCTTTTTCATGCCCTTTCCCCTCTCTCTTTCCATTCCAATCATTTTTTGTTTCAGTATAACAATAGAAATAATATACCGTGAATCATGTTTTTATTTTAACATAAGTCTGATTATTTCTGAACTCCTTTTCGGATTTGTGTTCCCAACGTTAAGCTTCTTGTCGCCCTAACAGAAATATATATCTTTGCCACTTCATACTTCTGTTTCTGACATTTCTGTCAGGGCAAATATCGCCAAAGTTACAAATGAAATTGAGAGATGATGACAGAGAATTTAAGAAATATGCAAACAAAAGCTAGAAATAAATAATAATTTAGGTATACTATGATAATGTGCCGTTCTTAATTCACAAAAAATTGCTCAATAAGTTCTGGCATTGAATTGTAATCTGTGAGTAAATAGTAACTTTTCTCAATCAAACAATTATATAACAATAATTATTGCAATTTCTATTTATAAAATAAAGGGAGCCAAATATGAAACAGCCAAGTCATGAAATCATCAAGATTGATCCGGAACTGAATATGCGATACAGCATTCTGGAGTTAGCCTGTCCTACCTACAATCCTCCTCATTGGCATGATAGTCTGGAAGTTTTATTCATTCAGAAAGGCTCTCTCCAATCCATTGTCGGCGAAGAGACAGATTATCTTGTCAGTGGCGATTTCTGTATTGTAGACAGGAACGTGGTTCATGCCACTGCCACATCGGAAGGCATTTCCTATCTTCTGATTCAAATTCCTTATTTGGTTTTAAAACAATACCTTCCCGATATTGATCAGACCAAACTGCCCTATGTGTGCAAAAACAAAGAAAAATCAATTCCGTCTCAGGAAGAAATGACGAATCTTCTCGAAAAGCTGTATGATTTAAACCACGAAAAGAAAAAAGGCTATCAGCTTACTTACTACAGCCTTCTTTTTACCTTTTTGGAAATACTATTCCGCCATTTCGGTCAGGAAGTATCTGAAGAAGAAGCGGTACACAGTCAAAAATATATTGACCGGTTATCCCAAATTGCCTCCTTCATTCAGGAACACTATCATGAACCGATCACTTTGCAGCAGGGTGCCGATTTACTTTCATTAAATCCGGAGTATTTTTCCCGTTTCTTTAAAAAATATATGGGCGTTACCTTTATGGATTACGTATATGCAATCCGGCTAAAGGCAGCCGCCCGTGAAATCATGAGTTCAGACTTGACCATTCAGTCTATTATGGAAAAAAATGGGTTTACCAATCCCAAATATTTTAACAGGATTTTCTTCGAGCAATACGGAATGACACCCTCGGCTTTTCGAAAGAACCTGCGTACAAATAATGCCTTAAGGCAGCAATAACCGGAATGCAGCAGATAATCCAGGAAATGGGTTCGCAATAGCAAACTGCCATATATCCGAATCGTTCTACGAAAAAGGCAACAGTAATCACTTTTCCCGCCATTTCCAGGAAACTTGCAAACAACGTGAAACCGTTGTGGGAAATTCCCTGAAGTACATTTCGAAACAGACACAATGCAGAAAGCGCATAATAATAAGGCAGATTAATACGCAGATATCGGACTGCTGTCCTGATAATTTCTCCATCCGCAGTACCGGTCAGCGCCCGCACAAGAATGCTGCCAAATGAATAGACAATAACAATGGATAACGTACTCCATACAAATAAAATGATACAACCAATCCGGACGCCATCTTTAATCCGCTCATTCTTTCCGGCCCCATAATTCTGACTGGTAAAGGTTGCCATCGCTCCCGCCACCGTTGATACCGGCATCATAAGCAGCTCTGAAATCTTTCTTGCCGTTATATGAGCTGCTACAATTCCATTTCCAAGTCCGTTAATACCAATCTGTAAAATCAAAGTTCCGATATTGATAATCGTATACATAAAAGCCATGGAACTGCCATAAGAAAGCAGTTTTTTATAGTATATACCGGGGATCGTAAAATCTTCTTTACAAGGTATCAATTCGCGACAGTATACATTTATATAAACAAAGCAAAGTACTGCCGAGACAGCCTGTGCTAACACAGTGGCATAAGCCGCACCCGCAATTCCAAGTCCCAATCCTTTGATAAACAGGATATCCAGAAAAATATTCAAAAATGAGGAAATGGTCAGAAAAAGCAGAGGTGTCTTACTGTTTCCGACAGCCCGAAGCACGGATGACAACAAATTATAGGCGACATTGACTATTAATCCGAGTGTAATAATCAAAATATAATCATACGCATCCGCAAACAAAGAATCCGACACATGAATTGCTCTCATAATCTGTTTCATAAATACGGTACTAAACACAGTCAGGATGACTGCTACCAAAAAAGCCAGCTCAACAGATGCCGCGATTCCCTTTTTTAAGCTTTTTTCGTCATTACTTCCAAAGTACTGGGAAAGTAAAATAGAAAATCCACTGGTCAGTCCAAAGCAAAATACCGTTAACAGGCTGTAAATGGTGCTGACAGAACCAACCGCCGAAAGTGCATGATCTCCCAGAATATGTCCGACAATGGCAGTATCTGCCAGATTATAAAACTGTTGAAATAAATTACTTAAAAACAATGGGATTGCAAAAAACAAAATAGCTTTTAGTACAGAACCCTTTGTCATATCTATCTGTATATTCTTTTTTTCCATCATTCTTTTTGCTGTTCGCATGACGATTACTTCCTTTCTCTTATCGAAATGTATTTTATCAACAGCATAGGTATAAAAACAGATAAAAATCTGACATGTTTTATGGACAATTTTGACTTTTTCATTTTTTTGCTGCTCAGGGCATTCTTTTTTCCTTTATTTCTATTTTTGGTATGCTCTGGACTACTTCTTCATCGCTTTTTACGGACATTTCAAAAAAAAAATAGCTCAAACCACCCCATCATTGGAATGATTTAAGCTATTTTTGAAAGACTTCTGTCTTTGCTTATTTGTTTGTACACACCTCGCCGGTTTCCTTGTTTCCTTAACCGACAACAGCTAACTCAACCTCATCAATATCTTTATCTGCAGCATCCATACGAATCTTTGCAATTTTTGTATTGTAATGCTTGCCTTCGTAACAGATATCAAAAATTGTATTGCTGCCATTCTTTTTAAGCAGTTCGTCCGGTTTGACTTTTTCCAGTTTTACCGGAATCGCTGTCTTTTTATCCTCGCAAATGATATTTGCAGGGATAAAATCATTAAAACGAATCAGCTTTCTGAGTACATGTGGATTTCTGGCATATGCATTTATGACTTCTTTCATGGTGCCAACCTCCTTTTATCCCTCAATTGCAATATACTTATTGTTTGCAATTTCTTTTGTATCCTTTTTCGGGATTGTCAGATTTAAAATGCCATGTTTGAAGTTTGCCTTGATATCATCCACACAAAGAGCATCACCTACATAAAAGCTTCTCTGGCAAGAACCGCTGTATCGTTCTCGTCTGATATAGTTGCCTTTCTTCTTCTCCTCTTCGTTTTCAGCTTCGTCTTTTTCAAGACCTTTTGTCGCACTGATTGTCAGATAACCGTTTTCCAATGCTACGCTGACTTCATCTTTTTTAAAGCCCGGAAGATCAATGGTCATTTCATATTCAGAGTCGGATTCTTTAATATCCGTATTCATTACATTTTTGGCTCTGTGGCCATACAATTTCTTTTCCAAGTTTTTGAAATCGCGATCGTCAAACGCAAAAAACGGATCCTGATAAAAGCGATCAAATAAATCAAAGTTATCATGGAATAAACTAGGTGTCATCATAAGTCATCCTTCCTTTCCTTTTAAAACCTTACGATACCTTTTGTTAATATGAAACTTTGAACCCGGAATGTTTGGAAGCATTTTGCTTCTTTTCTTTGTTCTGACTACGTTATATACTTAAAATTAGCACTCGTCAAGAGCGAGTGCTAAAACTTTTTCTAAAATAAAAATAAACATTTTATGAAGTTCAATATTCCTTCTCAATTTCCTTTACCCTGTCATAAATGTATTTATTTTCAGGTACTCGGATTCCTAATTCTTCTCCCAGACGAATCACAGTTCCGGCAAACATTTCAACCTCTGAAGGTTTCTTATTAATTCTGTCCTGTCCCATGGACGGTGTTCCGTTTGGATCGAGAGTACTTTCAATTTCAATACACTTATTCAGATCCGCCTCTGTCAGGTAAATCCCTTTTGCGTTAGCAATTGCTAATACCTCACGCATAGTTGCAATTAAAGTTCTGTTTGCCTCACTTCCTTCACAGATTGCCCCTGAATATGTTGTGTCATAAACCATACAGGTCTGATTAATTCCGACATTGAGCATGTATTTGAACCACATACGCCATAAAATATCTTCCTCTTCAAAATATGGCATATCAATTCTTTCAAAATACGCTTTCACAGAATGCAAAATTTCAGGATTACCGCCTTTAATTGTTCCGATATGTAATTTTCCCATTTGTGTATACTTTAATGAATTACCAAATTTCATAGCATCCATTCCCTGTGCGACAGTATACAGTATCCTGTCCATCCCGTATCTATTACCTATGATTTCTTCACTGGAAATTCCATTCATTACGGACATAATGATGGTATGCTCATCTATGGATGACTTCATAACATCAAGCGCAGCTTCCAGACCGGTATATTTTACGGCAACAATAAGCAGATCCGCCGGGGTTGCATCTGTATCGCTAATCATTTGAAATCTTACTTTTTCACCGTTAATTGAAAAATCTTCACCACGATATTTTTGAATTCTTTTTTCATCCATAACAAAAGAAACCGTATCACTTCCCGCATGTTTCGCAATATGGTTAGCATATAACATTCCTAAAGCTCCCATACCTACAATTGAAACCTTATCAATTTGCATCTGTATTTCTCTCCTTGTCTTTTTCTTATATTCCTTTTTATATTTTTATCAAAAGATACCAACGGATTGCTATGCGCTTTGTGCTATCGTAATCCTAAAACATTCAAACATACCACCCTGATATCATTTTGATACATCATGTATTCTAATTTATTTCAGTTCTTTTGCAAAGACAAAATTGAAACTGCCAGTACAATGCACCCAATCCCTACAACATCCATAGGCATGAAGCTCACATGCATAAATACAGCAGCCGCAATCGTTGCCGTCAAAGGCTCTAAGAATGCAAACAAGCTCGCTTTTGCTGCGCCGATTGCCTGAGAGCCATTTTCAGTTCTACTCTTTTTTCATATTCACAAGATAGATTCCCAAAGCCACCAGCAATACCGCAATCAGATACTGCCATTTCAATTCTTCATTCAACAATAATGCCGCAAAAATCACACCCAGCACCGGAATCAATGCATTGTAGATAGCAATCTTGCTGATTGGATGATAAGCAAGCAGCTCATTATACACGGCAAAACACAATGCCGATATCATGATTAACGCAAATAAAACAAGAATACCTTTCATCGTAAATTTCCAGTCACTTTCAGGTCTAATAACAAATCCGATTAGCAAGAGTAAAATACCACCAACCAACATACTTTGTCCTGTCGCGTGCATAATGTTCATTTTCTTAGAAACCACCCGCGTAATGATTCCGCCTAATGCCGAACATACCGCATTTAACAAAATCATGCCATCGCCCATAAAAGTAATATCTGATAAAAACGATTCACCGGGCTGAATATTGATAGCAACGATACCCGCAATTCCCAGTACACATCCCCAAATCTTATACGCCGATATTTTATCATCCGAAAAGATTATTGTTGAGAGAATAATCAAAAAGAATCCTCCCATTGAATCCAATATGGTCGACCTGGCACTGGCATTATAGCCCAAACCGATATAGGCAAACATATAATGAAGTGTTGTATTAACAACTGCAAGAAGAAACAGCCATAATATATCCTTCTTACTTTTCATTTCGATTTCTCTTTTTTGAAACAGGCAGAACAATAGGACCAAAAGCCCCGCAAAGAAAAAACGAATACCTGCAAAAATGATTTTTCCTCCCAGATCCGTCGATATAACCTGAAATTCCTGATAGCCGATTTTTATTAGTGGATATGCCAAAGACCAGCCTAAAGCACAAAAAATTGCCAGTATCGATTTATATTTGCTATCCTGAAATATTTTTTCCATAATCTCTCAAATTTTGTCCTTTCTCTTTTTGATAATGTTATGTAAACTCACGATATATATCATGGTATACATCGTTTTATATTTACCGTTTTATATTTATCCTTCTATTTTTATCCTTTTATATTTACCCTTTTTTACAAATCACTTTTCCTCTACCAGCATCGTACCAACATATTTGTACCACTGTTTTCATTATATTTCAACACCGTTAAAACAAATGCAATTGCGCAAGCGCATTGCACTTGCCTCGTCACCATGACCCCGATGAAACCACTTCGTTTGTTTCATCGCTGTTCAGTGGTCGGCAAATGCAATTGCGCAAGCGCATTGCACTTGCCTCGTCACCATGACAAAAAGACGGATCAGTTGTTATCAACTAATCCGTCTTCTGATTTTTTTACACGAAATGGTATTTTTATTGTATGAAATGAAAAAAAAGCTACTTCATATGTATATCTACCACTCGCATCCGCTTTATAGCCGGTTACCCCATATATAAAATCTAGGTTTGCCGGACAATGCGTCCTTCCATCATTGGAATCCGAGCAAAACATCAAAACATTTTTTTCCTTAAGTTTACCGCTTAATTCGATAAAATCATTTTCGTATTGACTACTGCAAGTCAAGCTTATTACCACAATATCAATATCTTCTTTCAAAATCATATTCAGTGCTTCAAGTAATACGCTCCCGGCAGAAGCATCCTTCTCATCAAACACATCATATATGTGAAACGCCAACGGAATATCCCCTGCATATTTCAGCACTGTGTTTACCACCAATGTTCCATGACTGATTTCACCCGTTTCAATCGGATTGCCATCTCTGCAAATTTCTAGCTCCCATTGATTTGAATCCATTTGATTCTTTAAATGAAGAGTTGTTTATTCTCATATTCTTGCCGTCTCACACAGAAGGTTCGTTACAAGCCCACTGTCAATGACTGCTATATGAATTTCCTTATTCATGAAAAGCTTTTCCATCCTTTATACGTATCACCCTGTCTGCCTGTTTCGCAATTTCTTCATTATGTGTAATCATAATTAAGGTCTGACCGTATTTTTTACAGGTTTCTTTCAAGAGTTTTAACACTTTATTACTAATCTCCGAATCTAGATTACCGGTAGGCTCATCTGCCAAAACCATCTTGGGCTTATTGGACAATGCTCTCGCAATCGCAATTCTTTGCTGCTGTCCTCCGGACATTTGTGACGGAAGTCTTTTCTGTAACGCTTTTATTTCCAAGCATTCCATAACCTCATCCATATATTCTTGATCCATTGTTTGCCCATCAATCAATAAGGGCATTTCAATATTTTCGATTGCAGTTAACGAAGGCAAAAGGTTAAAAGCCTGAAATACAAACCCCACATCACTTCTTCTATATTTTGCAAGCTCGTCATCTGAATACCCTGCAATATTTACCCCATCAACCAGTACTTCTCCCTCTGTAGGGTTATCCAATCCGCCAAGGATGTGTAACAATGTACTTTTTCCAGAACCGCTTGGACCAAGTATTACAACAAATTCTCCCTTTTCAATCTCAAGCGAAAGATTATTTAACGCATACACTTTATCTGTTCCCTGTGAATACACCTTATACAATGATTTCAGTTGAATATAACTCATACGCATCCTACCTCCATTCTATTCCCGTACAATTCCCATTATATTCTTAGAAAACTCATGACTCCCTTTTATCAGACAAATCAAGTAGTTCATTCCATAAACCATTAGGGAACTTAGTGTTGCAACTCCTAAAAGTTTTAACAGATTGATCTCCTGTCCAATCATAGACACTACTCCGAAGGCAGTGATTACGCTAAGCGGTAATGCAACCAAAACAGCTTTTTCCACCACAATCATTATTTCAAATATAATCAAGCGTAGAATATCTTTACGGCTCATTCCTAACGACATCATAATTCCATACTCACGCATACGCGTTTGGATGTTAATACTGATATTGCATGCAATGTTCACAACAGTCATAAGACCCACACAGAAAACAAGATAAATCGCAATACAGATAATGGACTGTAATTGGGTACGCGCATCCGAATTACTTGCTTTCAAATTTACGGAATACATTACAATTCCATTATCCTGCAAATATCTTTCCACCTGGTTTAGTCCCAAAACCTTTTCATTTGTCGATACAAATATTATGTTATAATTCAAAGCGTCAAGATATTCTTTGGCAGCGGCCTCATTCAAAATCAGATACACTCTTTTGGCTGCCGGCATGTCTTCACTGTAAATATCCTTATAAACCACTGCATCAACTGGGAAATATCTCTCCTGCTGTTGTTTATCATATAAAATAACCGGATCCGCCAAAACAGGCTCATTCGACAACCGTAACACGGTGGCTTTTCCCTGCGTCTCATCATATTTCACATTATTTTCTTCACAAATTCTTAAAAACAAGCTATCTGTATAAACTCTTGTTTCCACTAGTGTATCTGCATTTATGACTGCATCCTCTTCCTGAAAGAATTCATAAACCGCACTTCTGGAAGCTTCTACATTTTCCACTCCTTTTAATCCGGCAATCCTATCCAAATCTTCCATAGTCAAAAAGGAATTCTCATTGTCCCCGAAAAATTCGTAATCAAACTGATTTCCCTTTTTCAGTGCATCCATATCAAATAAATCCACATTGCATAAAATAGTTACAATGGTACAAATCAAAAAAGACATTACCAAAACAGTGATAGCCGTATAGAGACTTCGCCATTTATTACGCACCAAATTTCTTTTTCCCAAAAATGGAATCAATGTTTCTTTTTTGTTTTTTTCTTTTTGCTTTGCAATTTTTCCTTCTCCTTTGTATTCGATTGCCGCCAAAGGAGTCATTCGAAGAATCTGAATCACCACTCTACTGTAGACAATCAACATAATCAGGAAAATCAATAACGTGCTTTGCACAAAAGAAGCCACATTGAAATGCCACTGCATATCCACTACATCGGAAATAACAAATCCTCCCAGAAATCGAGTCATAAGAACCTGTCCAAATAATTTTTCAAAAATTACATACAAAACAAACCCGATTCCCATACCGCTTGTAAGATAAAGCAATAAATTCAAAAACAAACCGCAAAATAACTGCTTTTTATTCAACCCAATGCATCTCATCAGTCCAAGCTGCTTTACCACATGAACTGCAGTCATCTGAAACATATTAAATAATAGAGCAAAGGACGTAATCGCAATAAAAATACCAATGTAACGAAAAACATTTGCGAAAGAACTAGTCGCCCCATCTCGATCCTCTATCATTTGTAAACGGGTAGGGTTCACAACCACCTTCATGCGAAGTTCGTCATTTAAATCTGACAGCAGTCCCATAATGCTATCTATACTTGTCTCTTCGGCACAAACCATTGCCGCGTATTTTTCCTGGTAATGCATTTTCTGCAATGCCTGATTTGCTCCCTGCAAATCAGTAAAGCCATACAGTTCATACCCCCCATTATTTTCAGACGCAAAAAAACCACATATTCTATAACATACCTTTTCATTCTTCATTGTTTCCTGAGAAAATCCGGAAAATTCAATCTCATCTCCAATTTTATACTCTTTGTCAAAGTAACTCTTAAATCGATGGTCTAATACAATTTCATTCTTTTCTCGGGGAAATTCTCCCTCTGTTATATCGAGGCGATATATCTTCTCGCAGTCGCCCTCCATACCGATTGCGCTGATATAAAACTCACTGTCCGGCACTTCCAGCAGGAAGGTGCCCGTGGCAATCATACGTGACGCCCCTGGATTTTTTTGAGAAACAAAATCCAAATATTCTTTCGCATCCTGATAGCTCAGATCTGCTATCATATAATCATATTGAGAAGTTTGATACAACGCTTGATAAAAAGATTTTTCAACATTTTCACTGTTAGCAGATATTGCCGACACCACAGTAATAACGAATGCTGTCATCAGAATAATCCATTTTGTATCATTGGACTTCCAAAATATGCTTTTCAATATTCGAAGATATAGAACAATTCTCTGTTTCATAGATACCTCTGTTTATCATAAATACCTACGGGATGGCCTATATCCATCCCGTAGATTGCAGCAACAGCTTTATTGTAAAGCCTTATACAAAGTTTATCAATAGATTAATTAAAACCAAATAGTATACTTAGCTGTTTTGGTTTGATAACAAGGGGGAAAGATATTGAAGCGCCGCCTTATCTCCCAATGTTTTCAATCTCCACTCGGTGCAATCATAGTTGCATGCATTAAAATGCTCATCACTAAAAGGAATCCACTGCTTGGGATTTGTCTTTTTCTTTTTCCAGTCACAGATGTTACTCGTTGCAATTCCAGTTCTTCTTGAGAGTTCCAACTGCGTTATGTTCTTCTGCTCCATCACATAAAAATTCTTTCACTGATAATCATGATTTTTCCTCCATCAGCATTCTATGCATATCCGTATATTATAATTAATATATCCGTCATTACGGTTATAATATGTTGAACGATGCACCATTTTTGGTGGGTCATTCAGGCGTGCCGGCATCATTCCAGGTAATCGCATACATCATACTCTTACCCTCTGCGGTA
>JAEDFR010000165.1 GCA_016297945.1 Lachnospiraceae bacterium
TGCCGAAAACCGAAGTATGAAGCGGCAAAGATATATATTTTTGTAAGGGTGACTGGCATCCCGCAAAGATTGCGAACTATGTGAGAAACGTGGCAGAGCGTCTGCATAATCGGTCTACAAACCCCATATATCGCACTTACAGCACATCTTTTTCGGGAACACAAATCCGAAAAATGATTTTAATAATAATCTTTGGATACCCATGTATTGTTTTCTTTCGCATCTTTCATGGCTTCCTTCAATTCCTGTGGGAAGCCCATGGTATACAATGCATACTGTTGTGTTTCTCCGTTTTTGGGAACCACCTCTACAATATAATCATTGTCAGCCATCATTTCAACATCAATAGCATTCCATTGCGCCCGCATCGGAAATGCATCTTCTATTACCTTCTTTGCCAGTTCCGTATCCGGTTCTATGCTCAAAACACGTTGGATAACTTCTGTTGCCGTTTCCGTATTAGCATCCGATACATTTTCACGTACCACAGTATCTTCACAATATACATTGATTTTGGCCACCTCATCCAATGGAATCTGAGTATCTTTATATAGTCCGAAGGATTTCAACAAGGAAACGGTTCTTTCATCACTTTCATAAACAACCATGTTCGCTGCATAGTATGTGTAAGAAGATGTATCCCATTGTTTGGATTCCTCATTCGGATTTTGAAATCCAAATGCTATCATTCCAACGGGAGCTTTCGTGATTAAATCCTCATAGGTTCGGTCATTGATATCTGCCTTTGCGGCTTTTGCCAAAGCCTCTACCTCCTCCTGACTAAAGTGCTTTTGGTGGTCACTCTGTGTTAAGGATTCAAAATCATATGATGTATAGATAATCTGCTTCTCCATATTCGTATCTTTGATTATATCCATAACATATTCTATATTGAACGGATTCGCAATATCTTTATAATCGGATGTCGCATAAAATGATGCATATATCTTTCTTGCATCCGTCGGCAATAAGCAATATCTTCTTTCTTTGGTTTTTCCGTTATTTAAATAATATGTGACATATACACTTTCGCATCGATTTTCATCCCGGTATACCAGTTCGCTGTCAATTCCAAATTCATCACGCACAGAGCGAAGGGGTTCATCTCCAAAATCATTTTTGCCGGTATATTGTTCTCTTTGCATGGCATCCTGCAATACCGTAAGCAGTACCTCTTTGGCATGCTCATCGGTTATGTTCATTTTTATCTCGCCTTCATACTCTTCGTCCCAGACTACATTTAAGGCTGGATTATCCGGTCTCATAAAAGAAAAACCCGCCAGTTCATCGGCTTTTGGCAGATAGGTATCAAAACCAAAGAGATCAAACGCATACACAAAGAAAATAAAACAACTAAGTCCACATGCTAACAGCGATGCAGGAAGGCTCTTTACTGCTTTCTTCATTGTAGCATTAAAATCACCTTCAATAATTCCTCCTAAAATCAAATGCATCAAAACCGCTGCTAAAATGATGCCAACCAGTCCGTAAGTGATTGCATTATTATAATAATTACCTGCTATGGTCATTAAGACACCGACACCAAATGAAATCGTAAATATAATGATAATCTTTAAAATGGGGATTGCCTTTGCAAATACAATTGCCTTTCCCCCGGTCTGTGCTGCTCTTTTTTTGTACAACCAATACGCAATACCGGTATAAACAGTAATCTGAAGCAGCAATAGCACAACATAATACAGATTGTCACTGATTAGTCCAAGTCCCCAGCGATAATATCGAAACGAGAATGACTCATTAAAAATACTGTTACGAAATGACAAAAAACAGCTCCATCCCGCCAACACCGGAGATGTTATGTTTTTCGAAATAAAGGCAGAGGTTCCTACAACATTACAAAATGTATCCAAAAAGTTATCCTGAAACATATAAACGGATAAGCGGCATGCCGGTTCCACGAACAGTAGAAACAGACCACCAAAAAATGCTAAAATCATATTTCCCGTTAAAAGCTGGGCTACTAACACAAGCATATAGACGGAAAGAAATGTCAGCACACAAACAAGGAAAATGATAAAGCTTGCCTTTACAAAGACAATATTGTACACCCGATATCCCAATACAATCAGATTGGATGCCAAAAGACATAAGGCAAACGGCACTGCATAGATAAACAGGCTATTGAGATGAATATACAAAAAACGGCTGGTTTCTTTTACCGGAACCGATTTATACATATCCACTTTCTGTCTTTTATTGATCCACGCAAAGCTCTGAATGGCCATAAAAATGCCCAAAACAATCGCAATCACAAAGGGCAGAACCGAATAGAAATTCGTATTTAAAATTGCATACACCAATTCATTGTAATCATACGTCGTTTTATTTTGTATCTGCCAATAATCGGATGCCAGTCCGGATACGGACAGATAGGTAAAAATCGGTAATGAAAAAAGAGATAACACACTGCTAAGCGT
This sequence comes from Lachnospiraceae bacterium, assembly GCA_016297945.1. Lineage (GTDB taxonomy): Bacteria > Bacillota > Clostridia > Lachnospirales > Lachnospiraceae > UBA2882. The sequence continues at coordinate 2,439 of JAEDFR010000165.1, forward strand.
TAAAATCCAGCTTCTTTTTTTCAAATTCCAGATGCTATACTTCCAAAATGAGTTTTTTGATGTCATAACCCACTACCTCCGTTTCACTAATAAAGATTTCTTCCAAAGAAAGAGGAATGATTTCACAAAAGACAGTATCAAGCCCGGTCAGTTTCGCTGCAACTTCTTCTCTGTCTCCGCGAACCGTAAGCGTATACATGGTTCCTCTTTGTTCTTTCTTAATCACTTTCAAAATACGCATTGCACTCTCATATGCCGTTTCATCTTTGAATACACATTGTACCTTTTGGATCTGACACTTCATCTCATCCAAATCTTTTGATAAGATGACACCGCCTTTATGTAAAAGACCAACTGTATCACAAATATCTTCCAGTTCACGCAAATTGTGGGATGCGATAATTGGTGTCAAACCTCTACTCCCCATCTCTTTTGCCAGAAGGCTTTTTACCGCCTGCCGCATCACCGGATCCAGACCGTCAAAGGTCTCATCGCAAAGAATATATTCTGTTTTGCTCGCCAGTGCCAAAATCACGGCAAGTTGTTTTTTCATTCCTTTGGAATATGTCGCTATCTTTCGCTTGGAATCCAGATTAAACTGCGAAAGTAATTTGTAATACTCTGATTTATCAAAGCTTTGATACACCATGCTGTAGTACTGCTCCATGTCCGCAGCATTCCCATGTGGAAAAAAATAAGGTTCATCCGAAACAAAAAACATCTTTTCCTTTGCTTTCGGATTGTCATATACCGGCATATCATCAATCAATATTTCTCCTTCATCCGGTTTTGTCACGCCGCAAATCATTCGAAGAAGAGTAGACTTACCGGCACCGTTGGTTCCGATCAGACCAAAGACCATGCCCTCTTTCATCTCAATATCGATATGATCTACTGCAATATAATCATCAAATTTTTTTGTAATCCCTTTGATGGATATCATGTTGTTACCTCCTTGCAATACCTGCTATTTGGATTGTTTCTGCTTCAATTGCCATTGATTTCAGACATTTCAACAGCCATTTCAATCATCCTTTAGCCTATCGTTTCCGTTTAATCGCAAATTTTGTTTTATCATTTTCCTGTTCTCACATTTTGCTTTGTATGTGTTCAATCAACACGGAAATATCTACATCAGCATCTTTTGCTTCTTTCAAAAGTCCATCCAGCTTTTCTATGATTTCAGCCTGCTTGATGTCTTTTAAATTGTCATTGGCTGCAACAAAATTCCCTTTTCCTTTCACCGTATAGATAAATCCCTGCCGCTCTAACTCAGCATATGCTTTTTGAATGGTATTGGGATTAATGGAAAGCTCCATCGCCAGCGTCCTGACAGATGGCATCTTTTCTTCCGGTGTAAGCACATTGCGAACAATTAAGTTTTTGTATTTATTTACAATTTGCTCATAAATCGGGGTTGAATCCGTATAATCAATCCTAATCAAGATCACCGCTCCTTTTCATGCATCATCGTCATGCATCATTTTTGATTTTACTATCTATATATCCGATTTTAGTGTACTAGTACAGATAGTACACTTATAAAATAGCACAGCCGTACGTAGCTGTCAATCATGTTGTTCTATTTTTTTACAGACGTTGGACAGAGCAATGCTTTATGCGGATTTAGGTTTCGATGTATAAGTTCATTCTAAATATTTCGTC
>JAEDFR010000166.1 GCA_016297945.1 Lachnospiraceae bacterium
GGATATGGTTATCCAACAATGCAGCAAGCAAATTGTTGGCAGATGTAATGGCATGAAAATCGCCTGTAAAATGCAGATTTAAATCTTCCATGGGAACCACCTGTGCATAACCGCCACCGGCTGCTCCTCCTTTGATACCAAAACAAGGTCCTAAGGACGGTTCACGCAAAGCTATCACTGCTTTTTTTCCAAGTTTACCAAATGCCTGGCCAAGTCCGACACTGATAGTTGTTTTTCCTTCACCTGCAGGTGTAGGATTAATTGCAGTAACAAGAATCAGTTTTCCTTTTTTGTTATTCTTTACAGAATCAAGATATTTATCGCTTAACTTGGCTTTATATTTTCCGTATAATTCCAAATCATCAACAGAAATATCCAGCTTCTTCGCAATTTCAGTTATCGGGAGCATAACCGCTTCCTGTGCAATTTCGATATCAGTTTTCATGAATGATTTTCCTCCAATAGTTGCTCAAAATCTTCTTTTGTCATTAATACTCTTCTTGGTTTAGTTCCTTCTTCAGGACCTACAACACCAACTTCTTCCAACTGATCCATAATACGTGCCGCTCTGTTAAAACCAATTTTGAAGACACGTTGCAGCATTCCAATGGAAGCTTTTTCTTTATCAATAATAAAATTACCCGCATCAGCAAAATACTGATCTCTGTCTGATGCCGAATCGGTAAATCCACCACCAGACATGGAATTTGTTGAAATACTTGAAATTTTTTCTTCAATGTCAGGAGCATATGTATTTCCAAGAGCCTGTGATTTAATAAAATCCACAACCTCAGAGACTTCCTGATCGGAAACAAAAGCCCCCTGAACTCTTTCCGGTTTGGTTTTGCCCTGAGGATAAAATAGCATATCTCCTTTTCCAAGAAGCTTTTCCGCACCTACCATGTCTAAAATCGTTCGTGAATCAACGCCGGATGATACGGCAAAAGCAATACGGCTTGGCATATTCGCTTTAATCAGACCGGTGATGACATCAACAGATGGTCTCTGTGTTGCAATCACCAGATGAATTCCACAGGCCCTTGCAAGCTGTGCCAGACGACAGATAGATTCTTCAACTTCATTAGATGCAACCATCATCAAATCAGCCAACTCATCCACAATAATCAAAATCTGGGGTAATTGTTCCGGAATGGGTTGTCCGTTATTTTCTGTCATTTCACTGACTTTTTTATTATATCCTTTTAAATCCCTGACATTTAAATCCGCGAATTTGCGATATCTTTCTTCCATCTCCGATACACCCCAGTGCAATGCAGCTGCTGCTTTTTTAGGATCAGTAACAACCGGGATCATCAAATGAGGAATTCCATTGTAAACACTCAATTCCACGACCTTGGGATCAATCAGAATCAATTTCACGTCATCCGGTGAGGCTTTATATAAAATACTCATGATAATCGTATTAATACAGACGCTCTTTCCGGATCCGGTTGCCCCTGCAATCAGTAAATGCGGCATTTTCGATAAATCAGTTACAATCGTGTTGCCACCAATATCTTTACCGACTGCAAATGAAATTTTAGATTCTGCTTTTTTAAATTCCGGCGAATCAATCAGATCCCGGAATGCAACAGCCGTATTTTCAGAATTTGGCACTTCAATACCTACCGCAGCCTTACCAGGAATAGGGGCTTCAATACGAATGTCTGTAGCTGCCAGGTTTAATTTGATATCGTCTGCCAAATTGACAATTTTTGAAACCTTCACACCAACCTCAGGTTGCAGTTCATATCGGGTTACAGCCGGTCCCTGACTGATATCCGTTACTGTAACATCAACACCGAATGTATGTAACGTTTCCTGTAATCTGAGTGCCGTTTCACGTAAAGACTGACCATTATCCGTATTGGATTTTTTCTTTCCCGGTGTCAGTTTATCGATTGGCGGGAATTTATATTTATGTTTTAATTTAACTGCCTGAGGCTCAACTGTAATAGCAGGCATTTCTTTTATTTCATTTTTATCAGCAACTGATGCGTTCGATTTTAAGCCTGAAATTTTTTCTGTTTGGGAAACCGATGCTGTTTCTATCGGCTTCTTTTTCGGTATCATTTGATCTGTGCTCTGTCTGATGGTCTTTTTCTGACCGATTTCCATTCCAAGTTCACGTTTTTCAACATCATTTACCTGAGCATCATCAATTCCTCTGATTTTGATTTTGGCCAATGCTTCCATTGCCTGTTCTTTGGAATTTGTTTCGGAAATAATTTCTTTGGATAAATCCGATACATCAACACTATCGTTGGAAGATACATCTTTTACCGGTTTTACATTCAAGGAAGAGGCTGAAGCAATACCGGAAACCTTTTTATTCATGCGAAGATTTTTGCCGGATTTATCTTCTGAAGCGTCAGCTTCCTTTCTTTTTTCTTTTTGCAGCATCCGTTCTTCACTACGTTCCATAGCAAGTGTCCGTTTTCGGTCCATGTCATCTTTTACGTAATCAGCCAACATCATGCCACCGTTTTTGATTTTATTTCGAAAACTCCTTTCGGTCAAAAGAACAAGACAAATTAAAATCAGTACAACTAACACAATAACAGTGCCGACCATTCCAAGCAACTGATGCATACCGTTTCCTAAAAATCCACCAATAATGCCTCCGCCTTTTAAGTTGTCGGAAGAAAAATGGTAAAAATCCTTGAGGTTAGTCCCAATATTCTGAATGCCGCTAATCAGTGTAAAAAAAACACACATCATACAGAAAAGTACAAAACCGGATATCAATTTAATCCCCGCGACATGATTGCCCATATTTGCTATCCAGAAACAGATACCAAAAAAGATAACCAATGGTGCTACATATGCCATATAACCAAACAAACCAAACATAAACGAGCTTAAGACATCCCCTAATTTACCAATCACATGAAAATTGCATAAAAACAATAAAACAGTTATGGCTAATGACAACAGAAAAAATACTTCGTCAATAATTGTATTTTCAAATTGTTCGATTGTATTTTTTCTTTTACGCGATGATGTGTTTGATTTTTTATCGGAAGAAGTCTTGCGACCCCTTGTTTGAGCCATAATAAAAACCTCCGTTTCCGCCTTGAATCTCAAGGCAAAACCTTTTTTATTATAGCATTATTTTATCCTTTTCTCAATAAGTTTATGGAGTTTCTTCAAGGCATCTTTAATTCCACCGACTTCATCAATAATTCCCACTTTTACAGCCTCTTTTCCCACTAAAATACTACCAACATCTTTTGTCAAAACTTCCGTTTCCATCATCAATTCCAAAAAAAGTTTTTCACTGATTTTACAATGTGATGTTACAAATTTACTAATACGGTCCTGGATTTGTTTAAAATAATCAAATGTCTGGGAAACACCAATTACCATTCCGTTTAGACGAACCGGATGAATCACCATCGTGCCGGTTGGAACAATAAAAGAATAATCCGTACTGACGGCAATCGGAACACCGATGGAATGACTTCCGCCAAGAACAAGCGATACGGTTGGTTTGCTGACAGATGCGATCATCTCTGCAATTGCAAGCCCCGCTTCCACATCTCCACCCATTGTATTCAATAAAATTAGAACACCGTCTATATTCTTATCATCTTCTATTTCAGCCAGTTTCGGCAAAATATGTTCATATTTGGTGGATTTAGTGGAACTGCTCAGACAATCATGTCCTTCTATTTCTCCTATAATGGAAAACATGTATATTTTATGATTTTCTTTGCTGGTACTCAAATCTGATTGACCTGTTTTTTCAATTTTTTCATCGTTCTCATTTGAATATTCTTTGTTATCTTTCTCGGTCTCTTCGTTTTTTGCTTTATAATTCTGACTCATTTTGATACCTCCGAACATTGCCCTCAAAATCAAAAAAGAGCCTTATTTAGGCCCTTTTTTATTATATACAATTCAATTATTATTATACAAACCTATTTTCGAATTTGCGTTCCCACTATATATGTGTTGTAAGTGCGATATATGGTTTTTTTGACCTTAGATGCAGACTTTTATCTCTGCCATCGTTTCTCACTTTTTATTATTCGCAACTTTGGGGACATAGCCAGTCACCCAAACAAAAATTATATATCT
>JAEDFR010000167.1 GCA_016297945.1 Lachnospiraceae bacterium
ACAACGGCAATAATCCGCTGTACCTGCAACTCTCCTCAAGTACTAATATTCTGACCAAAACCCTGTGACAGAGAATATCCCATATCACTGGTTACCGGGTCATTCGGGTCATAAGGATATATCGCATTAATCTCATTGTTTTCCCGAATCACTGCTTTCAGATAATCCTCTGTTATCACTCCGGCCCATTTTTCTTTCTCCTTTCGAAGAGTATTTACAGCCTCAATTCCTATATGTTCGTCACCTTCTCTATCCACATAAGTTGTATATGTGACCGCAAAATAACAGGTAACCGCCAATGTAGTCAGCAGAACCAAAAGCCCTATTTTACTCCCTGTTCGTGATAATATTTTCTTGATTTCAAACAAAATCATTCCATTTCACCACCCTTTTCGCCAAAATAATATAAGAATACATCCTCTAAATTAGGCTGCACCATTTTTGCGTAAGCAAAAGGCTGCCGCGCTGAGATCATACGCAGTTCTACACCGTCTCTGTCTGTTTTCATATTGGAAACCTTGTACTGTTTCATCAACTTTGATGCTTCTGCCTGTGATGTTGCAAGAGACCAGACCTTTTCCGGCATAGAATCCAGAACATCATTCAGACTTCCCTGCTGTACCAACCTTCCATTCTTCATCAGCCAAATTTCGTTTGCAATATATTCAACATCCGAAACAATATGCGTAGACAATATGACGATTCTCTCCTCTGAAAGCTCACTGATCAGATTACGAAAACGCACCCTTTCCGTTGGATCCAATCCGGCTGTAGGTTCATCCAATATCAATATTTTCGGGTTATTTATGATTGCCTGTGCAATTCCAACTCTACGTTTCATACCACCGGACAGTTTTTTCATTTTCTTATTTTCCGCTTTTGTAAGCCCCACCTGATTAAGCAGTACCTTCACTCTTTTCTTTGCAACAGCAGGGCGAATGCCTTTTAAACTTGCTATATACAAAAGATAATCTTTCACCGTGAACTCAGGATAGAAACCGAATTCCTGCGGTAAATACCCTAAAAGATTCCGGTACTCTCCTTCCATTTTCAGAATATCTTTTCCATCACACAGAATTTGCCCGCTTGTGGGTGTAAGCAGAGTACATATCATTCTCATCAAGGTAGTCTTTCCGGCACCATTCACACCCAATAATCCGTACACTCCATTTGTAACCCTGATATTCATATCATCTACCGCTTTAAAATCTCCAAAGCGCTTTGTTAGATTAACCATTTGCAATTCCATTAAAGTCCACCTCCCAGTATTTATTACAGTCATGTATTGTTTTATAAACAGCTCCTGCTAAAAAAGCCACAAAGAAACCGAACAGTCCACACCAAACCGGAAAAGTAATTGCCCTATATACTGCTTCATGCAAAATAATGAAACACCATACTGCATTCCACAGTAAGCATAACAATATTGCGGTTCCTTCATTTGCCGATGTATTACTGCATAATGTGCCAAAGCAAATACAGGCAGCAACCAACATCGGGAATAAAAACTGTACCAGAAGTTCTACTTCCAAAAAATCTGATTTCCCACAGATCGTCATGCAAAAGCAAGTCAGGATCAACATATCCACCATGCCAAACCAGATCATTCTGGCTGTATAGATCTGTCGCAAAGAATACAGGCAAGTACCTTCTATCTGCATACAGGCATAGGATTTGTTTTTCCAGAATTCAGGGATAATCAACACCACGAATAAGACTCCTATTACACCCAGGATTCTCAACACGGAAACCTTATCCTGTATACTTGGCAAAATAACAGAAACCAGACCTAACATCAGAGCCTGCAATACCCACCACCTTTTTCGTATCAGCCGAAATTGTGTGATCAAAAACTCAAAATAATGAACAGATTGCTCCTGCTCACATAACAAGAATATTTCTTTCGATTTTCTGATGGTTTCCAATATCTTTTCTTCCTTTGCTTCTACGGCGCTTTGCTCCTTAAGCATTCGAAGTTGTTTTTCCAGCTCCATTATTTTCCTCCTTCCCAAGCAGCTGCTTTACTTCTTCTTTTGCCCTTCTCAGCCGATATTTGACTAAAGGCAAACTAATCTGCAATATATCCGCAATTTCTGTGAGTTTACAGTCCTGAAAATAAAACAAAATAATGACTTCCCGAAGCTCCGGTGAAAGCTCATCCAGAGCTTGTTCGATACAAATTTTTGTTTCTACCCTCTCTATCTCATCGCTGAAACCCATTTCCTGTTCCCATACATCCTGGTCTACCGGCAGATCTTTTTTCTTCTTTGCGTTGTTTTTACATAGATTTCCTGCAATGGTGTAAAGATAGTTTTTTGCTTTCCCCATATGATGATAGGATTGCAAGCTGCCAATAAATTTGAGAAAGGTTTCTTGTGTCAAATCTTCCGCCTGTTCCATATCAAAACAGTGATACCTGCAATATTGCAGTATCTGTGCATAGTATTTTCGGACAAACTTCTCAAAGGCATCATCATAACCCTGTTTCATTCTCCGTATTAAAAGAAAATCATCCACAATATCCTCCTTTCCCCCATACCAGTAATGTATAAACGTTTATTACATTCTAATATATATAACAACTCATCCAAGCGAAAAGATAGTCCGCCAATAAATTATTTTCTCTTTTTCGTACTTTGTTTTTGTCCTTTTTTCTGACCCAAATGGCTCTCCTTAAAACGAACAAAGGCCGGATCATTTCCATTATACAGGAAATGATCCGGCCTCTCTCAGTAAGCTGCATACGGAATGCATAAACTCCGGGCAATCTTCTGTTTGTTCCGCACACTCCTCACACCATCCAGACTAATTATGTATATTATTGTATTTTGCCTTATATTCTTGTTTCAATTCTTCTGCCAGATACGCATCGCTCATACAGTGCATATCTGAAACACCGTCCCTGATCAACTGGTATACCTCTGAACAGTAGAAGAATTCCAGTGCCGCATCCAACGTAATGCCCTGCAGTTTGGCAAAGAGTTCAACTACACGGCAATATTTTTTCTGAAGCAAAATCGGATTGGCTTTCATACTATTTCACTCCCTTCAAATCGCAGAAGCTCCAGTGCTTGCTCTGTACGGAAACAACTTTGCAGATTTGGTTTTTCATAACGCAGACGATTGATGGCTTCTGTCTTATCAATTAATCCATCCCAAAACAGCTCCACCGTATTAAATACTTTGTCGTTGGCAACACCGCCTATCACAAGATCAAAGTTTGTTGTATCCCTTCCGCTTCGACAGTTTAAAATAAAATCCAACCATTCTTCTGAATACGAATCAAATCTTAATATTTTCAATTCCGCTTCCTTGCTTTCATCATACTCATACCGGGAGATGATTCCATTTTTCCCTCGACGTTTGAACTTTCCACACCACTTCGCTGCTTGTTCATACAACGGAGTGACATAAAAGCCACGTCCAAAATCCACATTTGGACGTGAATGGAGCAAATCCGGTTTTATGATTTCCAAATAGGAACCGTGGTAAAGTATCATACTTCCACGCCCCTTTCTCTCATCACCCCAAGGATGTCATCTACGATATATTCTCGGCTCTGAGTGTGCAGGATCTCATATTCCGGCACAATATAGCTGTTCAGAATATTGCTTTTCTGAGTAAATGCCTGATATATCCGTTCTGCCTCAACACCGAGCTTTGCGGCTACATTTTCAATACAAAATATGGCAAATTCCAGTTCCCTGGAGTTTTTGATGCTCTCTTCCGACATCATAAATCTCCCTCCTGTATTCTTGACTTTGTCATTTTATTTTTTGACCCCATATTCCTGAAGTTTTGAACAAATCTTTTTTTACACCACTAATACTCAATCCAGTTTTTACCACAACTGTTTGAGAAAATAAACTGCCATTGTCTGCTAAAGCGTCATACACTTTCTTCCGCTTCACTTCTTAATCTCGTCTGCTGCAAATTGATCGTCATAACGCACACTTCCCTCATATCCACAAACACCCATCCGCGGTGAATTACATACGGGAAGCATAAATTCTGTGTCCCCTTCTGCTTTTTCCAGACACGCCTCACACCAAAATGGATGTTCACCA
>JAEDFR010000168.1 GCA_016297945.1 Lachnospiraceae bacterium
TTTATTATTCGCAACTTTAGGGACATAGCCAGTCGCCCAAACAAAAATTATATATTTTTGTAAGGGTGACTGCCATCCCGCAAAGATTGCGAACTATGTGAGAAACGTGGCAGAGCGTCTGCATAATCGGTCTGAAAACTCCATTAATCCCCAAGATAAAAACTGACAAAAATAAATCATGCGCAATCATATCGATGCTGATTTCATCCGATATCAGATTGTCACCGGCATTGATTTTGGCAGATTCTTTGCCGCCAAATGTCACAGGATAAAAACATCCCTTGTAAAGAATGCTTGTTTTGTGAATCGTAATCGGTTCCAATCCGCAGTAGTTGTCAAAAGTTAGTTGAAGCTTATCGCCACTGAACGGGCAATAAACCGGATAGCGTAGCGTGATATTTTTTGCATAGCTTTCGGGTCTGTTTTCAGAGATGGAAACGGCGTTCCCCCAGACAGAAACCTAGGTTGTGTTTGTGTGCTGATCCATGATGTATTTCCAATCTTTCTATAAACTATAATATTGTAGCTTTAAAGCATAATCTGTAATTCGTAATTCATACCTGTTTTTTCTTTTTCGTCCTTTAATAGATCTGTTTCAATGATGGTACAGTGCTTTAATGCCTGCTTGTCCAGATCAAATATCGTAGCGGCATCCTCAATCGCATGTGTTTCATGTTGTTTATATGCATAGATTCCGGAAGAAAGTGTGCGGATGCCTTCGATATGCCTTCCCCAATCGCCGGCAACATCACTGTTAGCGAGAGGCGCAACATGAATAAAAACATATTTTTGTGCAACTCCTTTGTTGAAATCGTAAATCAGTCCGGATGGATAGGATGCGGCAAGCCCCTGCTTTTGTGCTCCGACAAAGAGAGACAAGAGTTTGGGATTGTAATGTGTTGCATCCGTGTATTCATCAAATGGAATTGTCAATACCGTACGTGATAACAATGTTTTTTGCATACAGCCTGCCGGAACGACCAGATCCGGATGATGTTCCAATGTATTCATAGTATTTTGTAATGTCTCCATGGAATGATACATGGCCTTTATTTTGGATTCCGCAAGGGATTTGGCATCACCTAACAGTCTTTGCAAATCCGGTTTTCCGTGCACATCGCAATAGGAAACCATACTTTTTAACGGAATGCCAAGTTCGATGCATAAAGAAATGGCATCTAGGATATAGAGCTGATCCGCCTTGTAATAGCGATAACCTGTTCTGTGATCAGTCAGGGCGGGTTTAAAAATTCCAATCTCATCATAATAGCGAAGAGATTTGATACTGACGTTTTTTGCTTTGGATACTTTTCCGATTGATAAATAACCTTTCATGTAATCCCCTTTATCTTTCCAATGTAAGTGTATTTTGATGTGCGTGTCAAAAGTAAACTTGGTCATGCACGGATATATTCGGATTGCTACATTGGTGAAATATAATTTTTCTTATATTTTACCAAAAAATCTGTAATTTGTTTATAAAAATATAATTTTATATTCGAAAATACATATGATATACTTTGTTATAATCCGCAAAGTAAGAGAGAAGGTATTATAAATAAGGATATTTTTTTTAATATATATTTGTGTGGATGGGAAATACAATATTTTGAAAAATGTATCATGATGAAATTTGTATAAAAAGCAGAGGATTTTGAAAATATCAATTCTAATGATAAAAAGAGCAGTTTAGAAGGATGTGATAATTATGGATACATTAGACGGTTCAAAAATGAAGAAAACGGAATATATTAAAAATAAAGCAACTAAGGCAAAGAATACCGGTTTGCAAGCAATCTTTAAATTGATTTTCAGCCGTATTATGCTGACGATTTTGATGCTGTCGGGGCAGATTTATTTATTGTTTATTCTGTTAGAACGAATGAATGCATCTAATGCAAAATGGTGGTTGTACTTTTTTAATATCTGTGCAGCATTATGTATTATTGTGATTATTAACAGCGATGAGAATCCGGCATTTAAGCTGATGTGGATGATTCCGATGAGCATTACGCCTGTTTTTGGTGTGCTATTGTATGTGTTCATTGTGGCCAATCCTGTGCGGATGGGACAATCCAAAGGGCTAAAACGTCGAATTGACGAGACGAAGCCCTATTTACAGACCTCGGAGAAATTAAAATGGAAAATGAAGGAAGAAAAATCACCCATTTCCGATCTTTCCTATTATATACAAAATGTCAATCATTTTCCGACGTATACCAATACGGAGGTTTTCTATTTTGCAAATGGGCAGGAAAAATTGACGGATTTGATTTGTGAAATTGAAAAAGCAGAGAAGTTTATTTTTTTAGAGTATTTCATCATCAATAAAGGATATGTTTGGGATACCGTACTTGACGCATTGAAAAAGAAGGCTACACAGGGTGTGGAAGTGCGATTGATGTATGATGGATTTAATTCTTTGATGGCACTTCCGACCAAATATGCCAGGGAGCTTACACCATATGGAATACAAGTGCGTGAATTTGCACCGGTCAGACCCTTTTTATCTTCACATCAAAATTACAGAGATCATCGAAAAATTGTGGTTATTGATGGAAAAGTGGCTTTTAACGGTGGAATTAATTTGGCTGACGAGTATATGAATTTAAAAGAACGTTTTGGTTACTGGAAAGATACTGCAGTCAAAATTAAGGGAGATGCGGTTCAAAGCTTTACGGCAATGTTTTTGCAGATGTGGGGCATGTTTGATTCGTCTGATGAGGATTATGATAAATATTTAGGTACGTTACCGACAGGATTGGATGATAAAAAAAATGGAAACGTTTCCGGAGGGAAAAAGATGATGTTGGCAGAATTTGATGCCACATCTGAAAATGAATCGTTACAAAGAAAAATAAATACTAATCTGGGATATGTAATCCCCTACAATGATGACCCTTGTAATAGACAGGATGTGGCAGAAGAAGTTTATTTGGATATTTTAAATAAGGCAAGAGATTATGTCTGGATTATGACACCTTATCTGATACCGGAAAATGAGATGATTACCGGTCTGTGTTTTGCTGCACAACGGGGAGTGGATGTCCGCATTATTATGCCGCATATTCCGGATAAAAAGATTGTGTTTGATATTGCACATACGTATTATACCCAGCTGATTGATGCCGGTGTCAAAATGTATGAGTTTACGCCGGGATTTGTGCATGCCAAGATGTTTTTGTGTGATGATTGCAAAGCAGTGGTTGGCACGATTAATCTGGACTTCAGAAGTCTGTACGAGCATTTCGAGTGTGCAACGTTTATTTATGATAATCCGGTTATCGACACCATCAAAGAAGATTATCTGAAAACCTTTGATCAGTGTCAGGAATTCTTAAAAGAAGATTACAAAAAACTGCCTTTGCTAAATCGTATCAGCGGAAAAGTATTCCGATTGTTTGGACCGTTGTTATAGGGCGGATGTAAATTTCATTCTTTCGAGTTTAGGTTACGATGTATAAGTCCAACTAAATATTTTGTAATGTAGGTATTTGGATACGGACGCACCGGTGCACCAGGACATCCATGTCCGTCGTGCACCTTTTGCAGCATCCATGCTGCAAATTGCTGATATCGAACAAAATATTAAGATGGACTAATACATCTTCACAATAAACTCTCAAGAATAAAATTTACATCTATTTTTTATAATGATATATATTTTGTGATAATTAATGTCTGCTGAGAAGCAACAAAAAGTGCTTAAAACCATTGGAAACACTGAATTTATTAGCAATATGTGCTATACTGGAAGTGCAGGAAAAACATAGATTTTCAGCAAAAAAACTTGCACTTACCGGAGGACATATGTATAAATTTGAACATTATCGTCAATTAGGTCTGGCTGATTTCAACCAGCCGTTGGGATTCAAAATGAATCCAGAAAACAGATGGGTGAAGAAGGCAGCAACCATTCCATGGGATGCCATAGAGGAAAAATATGCGAAGCTCTTCCCAAGTAAAACAGGTATGCCTGCAAAGCCGCTTCGTATGGCACTAGGCTGTGTCTGCTGATCCCAGATAGCATATTTGATATCGTCGGGACCTGAAAGC
>JAEDFR010000169.1 GCA_016297945.1 Lachnospiraceae bacterium
AATCATCAAATACCGTGTTGGCATACAAAAGAAGCATCTGCATGGTTTCCTCCGGATAATCTGTCTTCATCAGATTTTGAGAAATTCCGTCCTCAATGATTTTGACAAAAAGAGGTATCAATCGGCTTAGCAGTCTTTCTTGCATCTTTGCATGCATCAGGGCATTCTGTGGTTTATGAACCTGTTCTAAAATCATGCTACCGGTCTTTGTATCTACATTGGCCGCAAGCACGGTTTTTGTAAGCCTCTCCAAAACCGGCATGGATTCATTAAATGCAATCTTCTCTGTCTTTTTTATGGTTTCATCCAGAATCCTGTCAATCATTGCATCCAGAATGTCTTCTTTGTTTTTGAAATGATAATACAGCGTCCCTCTGGCAATTCCAATCTCTGCCAGAATATCATTTGTGCTGGTGTTGTCATATCCATTTGTGCAAAACATTCTTTCTGCTACATCCAGAATTTCATTTCTTCGCTCGGCGGCTTCTTTTACAATTCTCATAATACGCGCCCCTTACCGACAAGTTGTCTATTGGCAAAATAACATATTGATTCCTTTCTGTAAAGAGAATATTTTCATTTCAGTATTCAAAAAGAAAAACAACAGATTGATGTAATGAGAAATGCGAAACAACAACGGATTTTTTCATATCAAAAATCATTCATTTTAAACCGGTGCACATGTTCATACGCTCCTGAAAATGTTACCGACAGTGTTTTTTTTGTTAAGTTATATACAGCGGACCATTGCTCATCCCCCGGTATGACATTGCTTTTTAAAAGCTCCAAAGCATCTTCTTCGGATATGATACCTCTTTGTTTTTCCAATGTATTCTGCAAGTTCTCATATCGGTCTTTTCCAAATCCTTTTTTAGCAGGATTGCCATACAAAGGAAAGTTGGTTACTACCTGATATTTGTTTTCTGACTTTGTTACAACCATCTTACCCTCTACAAATTCAATGACTGCCGAATGCCCCGAGGCATCCGCTACGATATAATGCAAGGGAGCCACATCATAGAATAGATTGTATTTTTCTGTATAGTGAATTGCTTCTTCCACAGACCTTGCTTTGCTTAATAATAAACGAGGCATGGTCATATCAAACAATGTTATCTTATCTTTTTGTCTCGGATAAGCTGCATCTGCGTCTGTCAAAATAGCAACTGCAAATCCATATTCGTTTATTCCGTCAGATGGACTATAAGCAGTAGCCAGAGTCAACTTGCTATCCGTTCCAAGTGAATCGTAGGTTCTTTCATCCCAGTCTAAAAAAGCCATATTTACAAGAGAAATAAATCTGTAAGAGGAAGCTTCGTTTAGATTCAACAACATTGGAATTGCATATTCACAGTCCATGTTCCTGGCAAACAAAATATCCCCGTTTTCATTTTTCGCAACGAAGGCACTACACCCGAAGTTATTGTGACGAAACCGATTTCCTCGATTTTGAATCAATGCAGTATCAATAAAAGAGCAATAGTCCTCCAAGGAATGTGCACCTCGCAATAAGTACTTATCAAAACAATCATCTCCATAATAGTGCATGGAATAAAAGGGACGATTGCTTAGTTTTTCTATTTCTATTCTGATGTTTCGTTTTAAATCTTGTATTGTTTTCATGCCCCTCCAGAAAATATCTTAATCTACTTTACCAAAACCATTGAACCAAGCCCTTTCATGGAAACCTCTTTTCATTGGCTCTTTCGCTTCTGATATTCCTTTTCCAACTGGGAGAATGCATACCAAGTCATATCCATCGGGTACTCCAAGTATATCTGCCAGCTTATCGCATATTCGGTCATCATCCGTAATATGACCTTCATACCAACAACTCTGATATCCCAGCTCCACCGATGCGAGCAACATATTTTCTATCGCTGCAGAATAATCCTGAACTGAATAACATTTATCCCTGTATGCGTTGATTCTTTGTGTCAATACACAAATAAACGCCGGAGCACTTTCTGCTATCGGTGGTTCAATAACCGATTTAAGTCTCATGACTAATTCTTCATCGTCTACTGCTATCAAACTAGTAGTCTGTTTATTGCACCCTGAAGGAGCTGCTAATCCTGCTTCCATAATTCTAATCAAGTCTTCACGTGGCACCGACTCATTTACATATTCTCCTCTATAACTATGCCTCCTGATAATGCATTCTAAAGCATTCATTTTTATATCTCCTCAATTACTGTTTTTCTTATTACTTCCTTATTTTAAGTTTAAGAAGCATCAGGATAATCCTCTATAACTTTAAGGAATTCATCAAAATGAACATCAAATAGTATTGTGATTTGCGGATCAAACTGATGACCAGCCTGTCTCAGAATTTCCTCGCGCGCCTGTTCAGGAGTCCAGGATTTTTTATAGCAGCGTTTGCTTACCAGCGCATCAAAAACATCTGCTACAGCTACACATCTCGCATATATATTAATGTGTTCACCTTCAAGCTTGTTTTGATAACCCTTACCATCAAATCGTTCGTGATGTTGTTTCGCTATGCCGGCGGCAATCTGCATAATCTCTCCGGGTGAGTTTTCCAAAAGCTTATATCCATAATCAACATGCTTTTTTATCTCTGAAAATTCATCTTCTGTAAGTTTGCCGGGTTTGTGTAGTATTTCACGTGGTACACAGATTTTTCCTACATCATGCATCATACTTGCCACACTAATTTTCCAGGTTTCCTCCTCAGATAATCCCATTGCGCGACACAATATTTCTGTATATGCGGCAACGCGTTTTACATGCTGGCCTGTCTCATGACTTTGCGACTCAACAAGCTCCGAAAGTGAACCAACCATAACCTGCTGCTCTTCATACAACTCATTGTTCTTTTTGACAAGTGCTGCAATTAGTCTCTGAAGCTTGCCCGTAATACTAATACAGATTACAGATATCGCAACAAGCTCAATAACACGAGGTACGATTCCATATAACAATACCCCTCGCAATGTAACGAGCGGCTCGTCCGGTACAATCTTAAGCATGAATGCAATCAGATGACTTACTACCATTGCGGGGACACTAAATACCGTAGTGTATATGACATACGCACGCTCACAGTACAAACAGGAAACGACTACCGGAAGAATCAGCATAATAATTACATGATACGAAAGAATCGAATACATAAGTCCGGACATAAAGACCAGAAGTGTTAGGACAAGATATCTTATGAATTTTGTACGCAAATCCAAAATATCATAAAGCAAAGTCGGCAATAGCAATATGACAGCTGACACAATTAGTGTCGGATACAACGCGGTAGAAATCTTAAATACATGCAACATGTTAAGCAGTATTACAACAATAGTTAGCACAGTTAACGCCCTGCAGATAGCTGAAATCCGACGGTCTGAATCCTTTTCAAAATCCAAAATTTAATTATTAGCAAAATTTATCATCTTTTGTCACCTCATAATAATGTGAATCTATAGTCCACCCATTCCCCAGTTTTCAAGAGGCGGTTCGCTTGGAGCTTTGATTTCCACAAATAAAGAACCCTTCACCGTTTCAAATTGAACGGTTGCCTTCTTATAATGCTTTAAGATTTCCATGAACATCTGAGAATACTGCAATTATCATAACTGTAACCTTTCTTGTTGATATGCTTATCATACAGAATTGATTCGAGCATATTCCCGTATTTTAAGACTACTATCATTTACATATTCTATCATAATTTGTCCTGCTTTCTCTATTTTCTAAACAAATTTTTTCCATTTCTTTTCAAATGCAATTCTTGCATCTGAACAAAATCCAATTATCGTCAAAATACTAGTAACACATTTTTCAAAATTATCTTTCTGAATATGCTCAAGGCCATTACCTCCTGCAATACCAAAAATAATTACATTGGAAATAGAATAAGTATCAAACTCAACTTTCATCATCTCATTCATAGCCTGTAACTGCATAACAGAATCAAGTTTCATGTGATTTCCACCCGTCTCCCTTTTCCGTTGATAGCGGTGAGAAAGGCGGTTCTCTCTTGTCCGTTATTTCGATATAATCAGCTTTTGTCATGCCGTACAAATAGTA
>JAEDFR010000170.1 GCA_016297945.1 Lachnospiraceae bacterium
TATCATTCTTGGCATTTTTATTCTTTCAGATAAAAAGAGAAATGTTTGAAAAAGCAATTCTAGGTGCTCTTCATGTGTTGAGGAAAATAAAAGTAAAAGTCTTTGACTTATTGAAGGAATATAATCTGAAAAAGCAGAAAAAGAAAAATAGAGAGATTGAGAAGACAAAAGAGGATAATAGATATATCGGAAAAATTCTTTTCAATCCTGTTTTGTGGAATATTATAGTAACATCCTTTGTTTTTGGCATTATTTTAGTACTGAATTTTCATACCGAATTTGCTTCAGATGATTTTAAGTATCACTTTTTCTTTGATACTATGGGAGGACCAACAAATGCTACTCACCGAATTAATATTTTAGAGATTATTCCCTCTATGATGAATCACCGGCAGATGTGTAATGGAAGGATTGTGTCACATGGTTTGCTTCAGCTTGCGCTTATGCTCGGGAAAACTGGATTTAAGATACTGAATTCTTTAATGTATATTCTATTGGGAACATTGATATATAAGCATGCATCTTATGGACGAAAGCAAAGCGTTTCATTATTAGTGCTGATTTATGTATGTATGTGGTTCTTTTTGCCACAGTTTGGGAAAACTGTTTTGTGGGCATCAGGAGCGGCTAATTATTTATGGAATGGAGTGATTATTCTTGGATTTCTCTTACTGTATCGAGTACATTTATCTGATCAAGGTAAAATAAATAATACTAAGAAAAATACTGTTATAATTTGTGCTTTTGGTTTCTTGGCAGGATGTACCAATGAAAATACAGGAGGCGCAGCTGTTCTTCTGGTAATAATGTTTATAGCAATATATTTTGCACAAAAGATTCTAATTCCCAAATGGGTATATAGCGGTCTGGTAGGAAGTATAATTGGGGTTATTTTTCTAGTGGCAGCACCAGCCAGCAGAAGGGTATCATCACAAACAAATATTCAGGGACTATGGAATCGCTTTTTGGAAATTATGACAATTTCCAAAAAGGAGCTATCTTATCTGATGGTAGTGTTGTGCTTTGTTGCATTACTTAATATAGCCTTTGGAAGACAAGAGAAAAGGGGAAGGGTATTGCCATTGATGTACTTTTTTGCAGGAGTGGCATCTATTTGTGTACTTTGTTTTTCCGCAATATATCCGGAAAGAGCATGGTTTGTGGGAGTGGTATTGTTTATTGTGGTGGTAGGTTATCTCTATAATGGGATTCTATTGTGGCCAAAACCTGTTTATTGTGTGTTGACTGGGGTAATGATATTTGTTTTTGCCGTTTCTTTCAAAGTAGAGTTTCAGGTGATAAATCATACCTATGAGCAAGTGAAAGAGGGTGTGGATATCATAGAAGAAAAATTGGAAAAAGGGGAAACAGAGGCAACAATACCCATGATTCCTTATTCTGGTAACAAATATGATCCATTTAATGACACTGGGTATGTTAAAGAATCTGCAGATGATTGGTTAAATGCATGGATGGCAGAATACTATGGACTTGAAGCAATCTATGGTTATCAAAAAGAGTAGTAAGTAAGACGGAGGAATTCGTATGGGCATGTATGGGCATGTTTGGAGGCAGAAATTAATTCGCTTTGTTATATTAGCGTCTATAGTAGTGCTGCTAATAGAGTTGTTTGTTTTCAACTTCAGGCATTGGGAATCCAGGAAATGCGAGGAGATTAAGGATTTTTCCGTTTTGACGGGTGAAGGGCTGATACTCCAACCGGATGGGAGCTATCTGCTTGGTGAGACGAATCGCTACTTGGAATTTAATAAGATTAACAAAGAATTATCAACTTTGCGTATTGACATAGAAATTCTTGACAGAGAAAACGGGGAGCAGGAGCCTGTAATGCTGTATTTGGCAGCAAGAGATGATTCCCATGAGAATTATTACTGGATTCCTGATAGACAGATTTGGCACTCACAACCAAGAAGTCAGTATTTGACCTGGCATTTGTACGGGAACTGCAAAAGTATTAAAGTGACACCGGCACTTGATACGGGAACGCATATCAGAATTAATTTTGAACTGAATCCGGTGATTCCTATGTTTTTTTCAATAACAAGAGTACTTATTATATTGGCGCTTTGCGTGGCTTTGTATCTGTTGCGTCCTACCTCCTTTGTCTGCAGGATTCCTTTCCTGGATATGAAAAGAGGAAAGAGTATAGCTTTAGTTGCTTTCTTCTTAATCCATTTATTGGCGGTTGGGATGTTAATCCGAATCAATCCTGTTTTTCGCGGAGAACCAGCTGTTAATCATGAACAATATCAGCGTTTGGCAGAGGCCTTCAGCCAGGGGAAGGTCTGGCTTCTACAGGAACCGTCGGAAGCCCTGAAAAAAATGCAAAATCCATATGATTATGATTACAGAAGACAGGTGATGCTGGAAGAGGGGCAGGACTTCTTGTGGGATCATGCATATTTTCAAGGAAAATACTATGTATATTTTGGGGTTGTTCCGGTTGTTTTGTTTTATCTTCCCTATTATTTATTGACCGGAACTGCCTTACATAATTATCAAGTGGTATTTATTGGTGCAACGCTAATGCTACTTGGAATTATAGGCGTTATTTGTCAGACAATAAGGCGTTGGTTTCCTAAGACAAGCTTTGGAGTGTGGTATTTGCTGACAGAGCTTGTTGTATTAGGCAGCGGTTTCCTATATATCTGCAAACGACCGGATTTGTATACGGTTCCGATTGTAGTCGGATTAGGGCTCGGACTTATGGGGGTTTGGCTTTTCCTATCTGCGGAGAAAGAAGGAAAGCTTTCCACATTTCATATAGCATGTGGGAGCCTTTGCACAGCATTAGTTGCAGGATGTCGACCTCAACTCTTCTTGTTTATTCTGCTTGATATTGTAATTCTAAGAAAGTTTATTTTCTCAATTCGATATCTACGAACCGGAGAGGGAAAGAAAAATACATTGGCATTTGTGATGCCAATGATAGCAATTGCCACATTGCTGATGGTATATAATTATGTTCGATTTGGCTCTGTCTTTGACTTTGGTGCCAATTATAATCTTACTTTTAATGATATGAGGAACAGAGGATTTGTTCTTGACCGGTTACCACTTGGCATTTGGGCATACTTGTTTGCACCTCTTAAGTGGACTTTGGATTTTCCTTTTGCGGAAGCTAACTTTTTTACAACTCAGTATCTTGGCGTTACGATATCAGAGGCTACTTATGGTGGACTGTTTGCGGTAAATCTGTTTGTCTGGATAATACTGGTATTTATATTATTTCGAAAGAAGATAGGGAACCATACATTAAGAGCACTTGTTTTTCTGAGTGCGGTTGCAGGAGTCATCATTATCTGTGCAGATACAGAAATGTCTGGTATTTTGATGAGATATTTCAGTGATTTTTCAGTTTTCTTTTTGCTATCTGCTATCTGGGCCTGGCTTTTACTTTTTAATCAGGTTGAAAGTGGGTGGATTAGGAAATACATGCTTTATTTTTTAATTTTATGTTTGCTTCTGACAATATTTTATCAGGGGAGA
The DNA here is from genome assembly GCA_016297945.1 of Lachnospiraceae bacterium. Lineage (GTDB taxonomy): Bacteria > Bacillota > Clostridia > Lachnospirales > Lachnospiraceae > UBA2882. The sequence goes on from JAEDFR010000170.1 coordinate 3,511, forward strand.
ATTTTCTTTTTGGATACAGGAGAGGCATTAAAAGATGTTAGGAAAGATTTGTTTGCACAAATAAAGTATTTGGTGATGTTTTGGATATAGAGAAGGGGGAAAAGATGACAACTGTCAATGTTGTAAGTTTGCTATTAATCATAGGGATAATACTGGTGATGTTTCTGGAAAAACTTGATGGCAGAGATGAAGTGATTGGCACTAAATTAAGAATTTTCAATTCTGACAAGGAAGAGTGGAACTTTCCCAATTTTTTTTATATTCTATTGATTTATGGCATAATTGCTATTCGATTTATCGGTCTGGGAAATATTCCGGGGGGATTTAATCAGGATGGTGCTATGGGTGCAGTGGATGCGCTGGCGCTGGCAGAATACGGAACGGATCGTTTTGGAACCTGGCTTCCTGCTCATTTTACAGCATGGGGTTATGGGCAAATGAGTGTATTGCTGTCCTATTTGACAGTACCGTTTATTAAATTGTGGGGACTAAACAGTGTTACAGCCAGATTGCCTATGTT
>JAEDFR010000002.1 GCA_016297945.1 Lachnospiraceae bacterium
GTACTGCTACGTTGTCATCCAAGTGAGAACGCGTCTGTGATAGAATATGCAAATTTCTCAGATACAAAATGATAGAAAGAAAACTTAAGAGGTAATCATATGGAAAGAACAGCAAGTATCAAACGTACAACAAAAGAGACTGATATCTCCCTTTCCCTGAATTTGGATGGCACGGGTGATTTTGAAATATCAACGGGAATAGGATTTTTTGATCATATGTTATCCGGCTTTGCAAAGCATGGATATTTTGATTTGGACTTAAAAGCAAAGGGCGATTTGGAAGTGGATGGTCACCATACAGTAGAAGACTGCGGCATTGTTTTAGGTAATGCCATCGCAAAAGCGGTTGGTGATAAAAAAGGAATTAACCGATATGGATATTTTGTACTTCCCATGGATGAAACGCTTGTGATTTGTGCAGTTGACTTGTGCGGAAGACCTTATTATTCTTCCGATGTTGTATTCCGGGGAGAAAAGATGGGAGATCTGGACACTCAGTTAATCAAAGAATTTTTCTATTCTGTCTCATATGCTGCAGGCATGAATTTGCATTTTAAACTTTTGTTTGGTGCAAATGACCATCATATCTGTGAGGCTATGTTTAAGGCTTTTGGAAAGGCTCTGGATATGGCTGTTGCATTAGAACCCCGTTGTAAGGATGTGCCCAGTACGAAAGGTGCGTTAGAATAAGGAATAAAAGATATGGAACAAAAAATCAAAGCAAAAACAGAATCCGGAATTGGTAAATTTCAGCCGATTATGCCTTTTTCGGAATTAAAAAAAGGTGCCGACGGACTTGTTTGTGTTGTAGTTCAGGATGATGAAACCAATCAGGTACTTATGGTAGCCTATATGAATGAAGAAGCCTATAACATGACCTGCGAAACCGGACGTATGACGTATTACAGCAGAAGCCGTAATGAATTGTGGATAAAAGGCATGACAAGCGGTCATTTTCAATATATCCAGAGTATCATGATTGATTGTGATAACGATACGATTTTGGCAAGGGTAAAACAAATCGGTGCGGCCTGTCATACCGGTAATTTTTCCTGTTTTTACCGAAGTCTGGTTGCAGAATAAAAGTTTTTTCGTTTTTTGAAAATCGATTCTTTCATCATTCTCATATTTTCAACCTGTCTGAATATGTTTGTATTAAAGAAACAACATTACTTGTTTTTGGTGTATCAAAGGATTGTATGGTTGGAGGGAATGGAACGCATGAATGATACAAAGGCGGTAGAAAACCGGACCGAAAAAATTCTTCGGTTGAAGGAATTTGAAAAAAATAATAAAGTGCATATGAACGCACTGTCGGATATTATGGGATATGGAAAGTATTCCGAGCATGATATTTTTGAACATCATAAGAATAATATGTTTTCGGAAGAAAACATGTATTCGGAAGATGCAGATTATATGAAAAGAAGTAATCAGACGAGAGATGAAAAGTATGGATTGAAAGCTCGTCTGATTTTTTGTGCTTTTCTATTTGCTGCGGTTTTACTGGACCGATACGTTTTTTTGCAATTACCGCAAAGCTTTTATCAGAAATTTGACAAAGAAATTCAAATTGATTATTCTGTGTCCGCAATTGATTTTATAAAGGATATACCGTATACTTTAGATTATGAGAAAACTGGCATTAAATGATGAAATATTATTAACAATTGAAAAACCGGCGCGTTATATTGGTGGCGAAGTTAACTCCGTTATGAAGGAGAACAAGGAAGAGTTGATTCGTTTTGTAATGTGTTTTCCGGATGTTTATGAAATTGGAATGTCACATCTGGGCATTCAGATATTATATGATTTATTGAATTCATATGAAGATGTGTGGTGTGAGCGTGTATACTCACCCTGGATTGATTTAGATGCAATTATGAGAAAGGAACAGATCCCATTATTTGCATTGGAAAGTCAGGATCCGGTTTCGGATTTTGATTTTATCGGTATTACCCTTCAATATGAGATGTGTTATACCAATATCCTGCAGGTTTTGGATTTGTCAAATATTCCGATTTTTGCAAAGGAAAGAACCAATGAGCATCCGATTGTCATCGGTGGTGGTCCCTGCGCATACAATCCGGAACCGATTGCGGCATTTTTTGATCTGTTTTATATTGGCGAAGGAGAGACACAGTACCGCGCATTATTGGATTTATACAAAAACTGTCAAAAAGACGGATATGATCGGATGGAATTTCTGCATAAGGCTGCACAAATCCCCGGAATCTATTGTCCGATGCTCTATGATGTAACCTATCATGCTGATGGCACGATAAAAGAGTTTTATCCTCTTTATGATGATATCCCAAAGACTATTATGAAAGAACTGGTAACGGATGTGAATCAGGTTCCTTATCCCAAGAAACCGGTCGTTCCTTTTATCAAAGTGACACAGGATCGAGTTGTTTTGGAAATTCAGCGTGGATGTATCCGTGGGTGCAGATTTTGCCAAGCAGGTCAGCTCTATCGTCCGGTTCGTGAACGCTCTTTGGACTTTTTAAAAGAGTATGCCATAGATATGCTTGACAATACCGGACACGAAGAAATATCCTTAAGTTCGCTAAGTTCCAGCGATTATTCCCATCTTCCGGAATTTATGGATTTTCTTATTGAAAAATGTAAGGACAAACATGTCAATATTTCCCTTCCTTCTTTGCGGATTGATGCCTTTTCCTTAGATGTCATGAGTAAGGTGCAGGATGTAAAAAAAAGCAGTCTGACATTTGCTCCGGAAGCCGGAACACAGCGTATGCGAAATGTCATCAACAAAGGATTGACCGAAGAAGTCATTCTAAACGGCGCGAGACTTGCATTTGAAGGCGGATGGAATAAGGTAAAATTATATTTTATGCTTGGTCTGCCGACGGAAACCATTGCAGATGTCAAAGGGATAGCGGAATTGGCAAACGAAGTTGCTAAGGTGTATTACGAGACGGTTCCGAAAGAAAAGCGTAACGGTAAGGTTCAGATTACTATCAGCACATCCTTTTTTATTCCTAAGCCGTTTACGCCATTCCAGTGGGCGCCTATGGGATATGCGCAGGAATTTTTGGATAAGGCACATACACTAAAGGATACGGTCTTAGAGCAATTAAACAAAAAGAGCATCCGCTATATTTATCATGAAGCAGATGTATCGGTATTAGAAGGTGCTTTTGCACGTGGGGACCGAAAGATTAGTGATGTGATTTATAAAGCATACCAAAAAGGCTGTATTTATGATGCTTGGAGCGAGTATTATAAGCAGGATGTTTGGGATGAAGCATTTGAAGAAACCGGACTTAATGTTGATTTCTATACGACAAGAGAACGATCTGTGGATGAAGTTCTTCCATGGGATTTCATCAGTTGCGGTGTTGAGAAGTCCTTCTTTATCCGGGAATGGGAAAGAGCCAAGGCAGAAACTGTGACACCCAATTGTAAGATGCAGTGTCAGGGATGCGGTGCAGCACGTTTTCAAACAGGTATTTGTTTTGATAAGAAGAATTAAGTGATAGATAGAATTTTGAAGAAAGATTGATTACTTTATGAAATACAGAATTAAATTTTCAAAATACAGTTCCATGGTTTTTATTGGTCATCTGGATATGATGCGGTATTTTCAAAAGGCCATTCGACGTGCTGGGCTGCCGATTGCTTATTCGACCGGTTTTAGTCCACATCAGATTTTATCCTTTGCCGCGCCGTTGGGAGTTGGATTGTTTAGTAACGGCGAATATGCCGATTTGGAATTTACAACAGAGGTTAAAACGGCAGAATGTAAAAAGCGCCTGCAGTCCGTGATGGTGGAAGGTGTCGATATTCTTTCAGTGAAAGTACTTCCAAAGGATGCCGGAAATGCCATGGCAAGTGTTGCGGCTGCTTCTTATACGGTTAAAATCAGAAAAGGACATGAGAGGGATGATTTTTCTTTTACAAAAGAATTTGATCGTTTCATGTCGCAGAATGAAATTTTGATAGAAAAAGAAACGAAGAAAAGCTCCAAAGTTCTTAATCTGAAAGAGTTTATATTTGATTATAAAGCAGATGCTGATTCAATTTATCTTTTAGTTGATGCCAGCAGTAGCGGCAATATTAAACCGGGACTTGTGATGGAAGCATACTATCAGTTTTTGCAAAAAGAACCGGAGGCATTTGAATTTGTCATTACCAGAGAAGAAACCTACACGCGTGACCAAAACGGTCAATTGATTTCACTTGATGCAGTTGGTGAGGATTTATAATGGGAGAACAGGTTGTATTTACTAAGATCGGAAATACGAGAGGTTTTTTCGCTATCCGGGATAATATGCTCAGACTGGCAGATTTTTCTACGGAAAGTACTATGATTCCCGGGAAAATATATGTCGGACGCGTGGCAAATACAGTACAGAATCTGGATGCTTCCTTTGTAGAATATGAAAAAGGAAAACAGGGCTTTTTACCAAACCCCAAGAAACATCGGGCTGAAGGTATTGAAATCAAAAACGGTATGGTATTACCGGTGCAGTTAAAGACGGCTCCTTTAAAAACAAAAGAAGCAATGTTAGCTGTAGAGTTATCACTTCCCGGCATTTATTGTGTGGTGACCAATACACCCGGTGGCATCCATTTTTCAAAAAAAATCAAAGACACACAAAAAAGTGTTATAAAACAGGCATTAATCGATATCGTTGACGAATCATTTTCTTACATCATTCGATCTAATACGGCAGCTCTTTTAGAAACCGAACTGGAACTTCTTAAAGATGAACTTTGCAGTTTATCGGAAGAAATGCATCAAATTGTTTTAAAAGCAAAAAGCAGGACTTGCTTTAGTTGTATCTATGATAAGTCAGATTTTGTGATTCAGTCTTTGTCAAAAATTGATTTTTTAAAGACAGACAGAATTATAACCGATTCGGCAGAAGAATATGACTATTTAAAATCCATTCTTCCTTCCTGTATGTCAGAGCATTTGGCTTATCACGATGAAAACCAAAAGCTCCCGCTTTCGTTGCTTTATGAAATAAAATCCCGGATTCATGGTATGATTTCAAAGAAAGTCTGGTTAAAATCCGGTGGATATCTCGTTGTGGAACCCACCGAGGCTTTGACCGTAATCGATGTGAATTCCGGCAAAAACATCCAAAAGATGAGTAAGTCAGAGCTTGTCAGAAAAACAAACTTAGAAGCAGCAGAAATCATTCCTTTTCTTCTCTCTGTTAATAATATCAGTGGCATTGTTGTGGTTGATTTTATTAACACGGCATCGCCAAAAGACGAAGAAGAGTTTATGGAGTTGTTAAAAAAAAGACTTTCCTTAGATTGCAACAAAGCCGATGTTGTTGATGTTACCAAGTTGGGCTTGGTGGAAATTACAAGACAAAAGAAAGATGTTTTGCTTTTGTCCAAGATAAAAGAGGCTGAATTATATGAAATTATTAAGAATTGATAAAAAAGATGGTGGAAGATATCTCAAGAAATATGAACTGGTTTATGAAAATAAAAGTGGTAGAGAAAAGAAATATGAGATCGTAAGTCATCACGAGATTGACAGTCCTGCGGATTTGGGAAATTCAACAAGCGGTATTTCCATGGCTGTGTTAAAAGACGGAAAGCTTTTGTTACTTAAAGAATTTCGAATGGGAATCAATAAAGAGATCTATAACTTGTGTGCAGGAATGATTGAGCCCGGAGAAACCATAGAAGACTGTATTCGACGTGAATTATACGAAGAGACAGGTTTGCAGTTGAAACGGATTATTGATATTTTAAATCCGTCTTTTGCCGCCGTGGCCATTTCGGATATCCGAACACAGATTGTTGTATTGGAAGCAGAAGGCAATATTGAGGATCATACGTCGGAAAATGAAAAGATACAGGCAGCCTTTTATACAAAAGAAGAATGCCGACAATTACTGGATACAGCAGAGTTTTCCTCTCGCTGTCAGGTTATGGTATATTTCTTTACAAAAAATGCATTTGAACTGCTTGACAATTCATGAGAATGCATGATATTATACTACGGTATGCCGCATGACGAGGTAAAAGTATGTCTTCTGATATCACCGAAGTCAGCGAGTAATTAGTAGGAGGTGCCTTATGTACGCAATTATTGCAACAGGTGGAAAGCAGTACAAAGTTTCCGAAGGTGACATCGTTAAAATTGAAAAATTAGATGTTGAAGATGGAAGTACTGTAACATTTGACCAGGTTCTTGCAGTAAGTGATAACGGCTTAAAGGTTGGCGCTGACGTTGCTTCATCTACAGTTACAGCAACTGTTATGGGTCAGGGTAAAGGCAAAAAAGTTATCGTTTACAAATATAAGAGAAAATCAGGTTATCACAAGAAAAATGGTCATAGACAAGCATACACTCAGGTTAAAATTGAGAAAATTAATGCTTAATTTAAAGGTGGCATAAATGACAGCCATAAAGATTTTTTGCGATAAGTCATCCCATGTTGTGAAAGGATTTGAGGTATCCGGACATGCCAAAAGTGCTGAATACGGACGTGATATTGTATGTGCATCCGTTTCTGTTTTGGCAGTGAATACTCAAAATGCAATCGAGAAATTTTGCCAGGATTCTTTTGAACAGAAATGTGATGAAGAGACCGGCTATATGAAATTTCTGATAAAAGATACTCCTTCACATGATGCCAGTCTGCTTTTAGCCTCTGCATATTTGGGATTTGAGGGTATCGCAGAAGAATACGATAATTTTGTTACATTGAGAATCAAGGAGGTGTAATACCCATGTTAAAAATGAACCTTCAATTTTTCGCTCATAAAAAAGGTGTGGGCTCTACAAAGAACGGTAGAGATTCCGAATCTAAGAGATTAGGTGCGAAAAGAGCTGACGGACAGTTTGTAAAAGCCGGAAACATTTTATATAGACAGCGTGGAACCAAAATTCATCCCGGTGTTAATGTAGGAAAAGGCGGAGATGATACATTATTCGCTTTAGTTGATGGCGTATTAAGATTCGAAAGAAAAGGAAGAGATAAAAAACAGGCTTCCGTATATCCGGTAGAAGACTAATTCGATGAAAGTGAGAGCTTCAAACCACGCGGTTTGAGGCTCTTTTTATTCTCATAAAAACGGATTAACATTTGTTACATTTGTTAATAATGATGATATGATGTGTTCGTGGATTGCGAGAATTGCGTAGTAATGGAGAAATCCAAATACATCTTATGCAATTAATAGTCGTTTTATTTAAGATGCAAAGAGGAGTAATATATGTTTGCAGATAGAGCTAAAATCTATGTCAGAAGTGGAAAAGGCGGAGACGGACATGTGTCGTTCCGTCGTGAAAAATATGTGCCAAACGGTGGCCCTGACGGCGGTGATGGAGGTGATGGAGGCAGTGTAATTGTCGAAATCGATGAAGGATTAAATACACTGACTGACTTCAGGCACATCAGAAAATACTGTGCAGAGCATGGTGAACAGGGTGGAAAAAGAAACTGCAGAGGTAAAAATGGTAAAGACATTGTCATTAAGGTACCCGAAGGCACTGTTTTAAAAGAAGAAGAAAGCGGTAAGATTATTGCTGATATGTCCGGCGATAACAGAAGGATTGTTTTACTTACCGGCGGAAAAGGCGGTAACGGAAATCAGCACTATGCTACAAGCACCATGCAGGCTCCCAAATATGCCCAACCCGGACAACCGGCAAAGGAATTAAATATTCTGATGGAATTAAAAGTCATCGCAGATGTTGGTCTGGTTGGTTATCCGAATGTCGGAAAATCCACGTTATTAAGTCGTGTAACAAATGCGCGTCCAAAAGTTGCCAATTATCATTTTACAACCTTAAATCCGCATCTTGGTGTCGTAGATTTAGAAGGCGGCGGTTTTGTAATTGCCGATATTCCCGGACTGATTGAAGGTGCATCGGAAGGTGTTGGTCTCGGACATGAGTTTTTACGTCATATAGAAAGAACACGTGTCATCATCCATATGGTGGATGCCGCAGGAACGGAAGGTCGAAATCCTATTGAGGATGTTTATACCATCAACAAAGAATTGGAAGCATATAATGTGGACATTGCACATCGTCCGCAGGTCATTGCAGCCAACAAAATTGATGCAATTTATGAGGGCGCAGAAGATCCGATTGCTGCACTGAAGGCCGAATTTGAGCCGAAAGGGATAAAAGTATTTCCAATATCAGGCGTAACCGGACAGGGCTTAAATGAGCTGTTATATGCAGTAAAAGGTATGCTGGATGAGATTGATGAGCCACCGATTGTGTTTGAATCGGAAATTAATCCGGATGAAATGTTTATTTCGGGAAATGAGCCTTTTGAAGTATATTATGATGAGGAAGAAAATGAGTACGTGGTAGAAGGACCACGTATTGAAAAAATGCTTGGTTATACAAATCTGGATAGCGAAAAAGGGTTTGCCTTTTTCCAACGATTTATGAAAGAAAATGAGATTTTAGACAAGCTCGAAGCATTAGATATCAAAGAAGGCGACACCGTACGGTTGTATGGGTTAAAATTTGATTATTACAAATAATTTGATTTGACACATCGAACATTGTTTTCGGAATAAAATGACGTAAATACGGCATTTTATGGTAGTAAAAGATGTTCGGGAATTGCGAGAAGAGGATAAAACTATGACCAGTAAACAAAGAGCATATTTAAAAGGTCTGGCTATGAATATCGAACCGATATTCCAGGTTGGAAAATCCAGTCTGACACCGGAAGTGACCAATGCAGTCAGTGAATCGTTTAATACACACGAATTGATTAAAATTGCAGTTTTAAAAAACTGCCTGGATGATCCGCGTGAGATTGCTACGGTTCTTGCTGAGCGAACTCATTCCGAGGTAGTACAGGTAATCGGAAAGAAAATTGTTTTATATAAAGAAAATAAAGATCACAAAAAAATTGAATTACCCAGATAAGGGGAATTAGTATGTCGAAAATCGGTTTAATGGGTGGAACGTTTGATCCGATTCACAACGGTCATCTTTTTTTGGCAAAACAGGCTTTGACAGAGTTTGGGCTGGATCGGATTTTGTTTATTCCGAATCATATCCCGTGGATGAAAAGCGGACGTAAGATTACGAATGATCAGGATCGAGTGGATATGGTTCTTGCTGCAATCGCGAATGAACCACGTTTTGAGATATCTTATATTGAAGTGAATGCCGGAGGAAATTCTTATACCTGCAATACGGTACAACAACTCCATAAAGAGCATCCGGAACATGAATATTTCTTTATTATGGGTGCTGATTCTCTATTTTCAATCGAAAAATGGTATCATCCGGAGATTATTTTTGAGCATGTATGCTTACTGGTTGCGGTGCGCGATGATTGTGATTTTCAAACGCTTTATAATAAGAAATCTGATTTGGAGAAAAAATATCAGGCAAAGATTAATCTTATGCATATGAATAAGATAACTATTTCTTCTACATGGATTCGGGAACATATTATGCAGCCTGATGAAATTGCCGATTTGCTGCCAAACAACGTGTATAGGATAATACAAGAAAGACAATTATATATCAGTTAGTGGACAGAATGATTATTTCGAATAGTTATTTTGCTTAAAAACATTACTATTGTAACATCGGGAGATTATAGCTTGGAATCATTTAATACGGATGACGAACTTTATAAAAACATCAGAAAAAGGCTAAAAAAGGATTTAGACCGCAAACGATACGTTCATACAAAGGGCGTGGCAGATGTTTCGCTCTGTTTAGCCATGTCATATGGTGTTGACATGAAAAAGGCCTATTTGGCCGGATTATTACATGATAATGCCAAATGTATTCCTACAGACGAAAAACGAAACCTTTGTAAAAAGTATCAAATTGTTTTAAATAATGCCGAGAAAAAAAATCCGGAATTAATCCATGCCAAACTCGGGGCATATCGCCTTAAAGACGTTTTTCACATTGACGATGAAGATATTTTTTCGGCCATTGCGTGCCACACAACTGGAAAGCCAAAGATGTCTGTATTGGATAAAATCCTTTATATTGCAGATTATATTGAACCAAACAGACGTCCATTACCAATGCTTGATGAAGTCCGGAAAATGGCATTTCGTAATCTGGATCAAACAATTTTGTTAATTTTGGAGAGCACGCTTTCGTATTTAAAGGATAAAAATGCAGAAATTGATAAAAAAACACAGGAAACTTATCAATACTATAAAGAACTATTATTAAAACAGGAGGAATTATGAGCAATCAGGAAATATCATCTCTTTCTATGGTAAAAGCAGTGATTGAAGCCTTGGATGACAAAAAAGGAGAAGACATCAGTGTGATTGATATTACCGAAATATCAACGCTGGCAGATTATTTTATCATGGTATCCGGTTCAAACCGAAATCACGTTCAGACTTTGTGTGATAATATTGAAGAAACGCTTGGAAGAATGGGAATCGATAAAAAGCAATGTGAAGGATACGAGAGCGGTAACTGGATTTTGTTGGATTATCGTGATGTTGTAATCCATATTTTTGATAAAGAAAACCGTCTATTCTATGATTTGGAAAGAATTTGGAGAGATGGAAAGCAAGTGGATATCACACAGTTATAAAAGATATAAAAACGTCTGCAGGTCTATATAGATCCTGCAGACGTTTTTTATCAAATTTTATTCAATGTCAGTATCCTAAAAATTAACACAAACGGAACACACCGAATACTTTTCCTAATATTGTACAATCATCCACTATAATGGGTTCCATTGTGTCATTTTCCGGTTGTAAACGAATATGACCATTTTCTTTATAAAAGGTTTTGACTGTAGCTGAATCTTCAACTAAAGCTACAACAATATCTCCATTTCTAACGTTATTGCATTGCTGGACAAAAATCTGATCCCCTTCAAAAATACCGACATTAATCATGCTTTCACCTTTTACTTTTAAAACAAAGGTATCGCCTGAACCGGAAGGGATAAAGTCTGCAGGGATAGGAAAATATCCTTCAATATTCTGCTGTGCAAAAATGGGCTGACCGGCAGCGACTGTACCTACAATCGGTATGCTGGATGTCTCACGTCGAACCATCTGAAATCCATCATCGACAATTTCAATAGCACGTGGCTTGGTAGGGTCGCGACGTATATAACCATTTTTCTCTAAAGTTTCCAAATGGGAATGAACGGAAGAAGTCGATTTTAAATTAACTGCTTCACAAATTTCACGTACTGACGGCGGATAACCCTTGGCCAAAATTTCATCTTTCATAAATTCCAAAATTTGTTGTTGTTTGGTCGAAATTTTTCCCTGACTCATATGCAGAAACCTCCAAAAATTAAAATTAATAATTGCATCAATCATGATCAACATCTATATCATGTAATGGTATGTATCATTGGAACTATAACTAGTATAACATTGTCAAAAGAAAAAAGCAAACATATATTCCGAAAATTTGTTCGATTTTTTCTTGACAAAGCAAACAAATGTTCTTATAATGAAAATATAGAACAAATGTTCACGATAAATGTTCGATATTGATTGAAATACAAGAACATAAGAGGAGAGATCGATATGAGAAATGAAATGATGAATGGAATGCGTGATAAAGATAATTTATATGATAATAAAGTTTCGTATAAAAAAAGAAAAAGTCGTGAATTTACGAGAAAATTTGTATTTTCAATTATGACTGCTTTATTTGTGATTGTTTTTGTTGGTTCCGTTTTTTCCATGAATGCGAAAGCGAATTCTTCTAAAGGCGCGGCTGATTATAAATATTATGCTAATTATTGCATCGTTCCGGGAGATACCTTATGGAATATTGCAGAAGCAAATATTGACTATAATCATTACGGTTCCGTGAAAGAATATGCGAAAGAAATCCAGAAGATTAATAAAATCAATGGTGAACATATTACAAACGGCACCTATATTATGCTACCTTATTATTCGGATGAATTGAAGTGAATTTTGTTTCGCAAAGGTTTTGAACTTTTCTGAATTAAAACTATTGTACCATTTCTATATTTGGTAATAATTGGTAAAATTTCACATTTTATCACATACTTTTAAAAATGTTTTCAAACTTTTTTTAAAATATCTTCTAAAATTAGGAGATATTTTTTATGCTCAAATCTTTTTTATCTAAAAAAATTAACAAAGAAAAAATTGAGAATAACAAAGCAGAAAAACATAATCAGGACAAAAAAAGAATATTATCCGATTTTCTTGGAATCCAATTGAAGCGTTGAGATATGAATAAAATTGCAATATTGAATTTAATAAAAATAAAGCAGGTTAAAAAAGAGTTCTTGCAAAATAAATAGCAATGTAGTATGTTATGTATATAGATTTAGAATTATTCGCAAAAGGACAGTTTAACGAATAGTTGATATGCCTAAAACCATAATGCTCATATTATTGCTATATGCCGAAAATCTCAGCAGAATCCAACACAATGGTAAATGGTCCGTCATTTGTGAGGCTTACTTTCATATCGGCGCCAAATATACCTGTTTGGACATTAGGAACTTTCATTTTACATTGTTCTATAATGTAATTATATAGCTTTTGGGCATGTTCCGGTTTACCGGCTTTAATAAATGACGGTCGATTTCCATGCTTACAATCTGCATATAATGTAAATTGAGAAATTAATAATAACTCTCCGGATATTTGTTCTAACGATAAATTGGTTTTACCGTTTTCATCTTGAAAAATTCGCAGATTTAGCATTTTTTGTATCATTTTATTGGCTGTTTCTTCATTGTCATCGTTAGATATTCCGATGAATACAACGTAACCTTGATTAATTTGTCCAACAATTTTTTGGTCAACAGATACAGAAGCATTTAATACGTTTTGAATTACAAATTTCATTGAAACTAATCCTTTAAATGAAAAATATTGTAAGCATTTAATTAAAATAATGACTTTAAAATGTCAAAATCAATTTGTTAAATATATAACAAATTGATTGTTTTTATTAATTGCTTATTTTTATTATTCTAATTTTGCAATTTGTTTTGTTATATAATTTGATTTGAAATATAATTTGTTAATATATATACATACCAATCTATATCAAAAAATTATGAATCATTGCCTGATTGATCCGTTTTCTCCCCTAATTTAAATATACTTTTTGATTTCGTATTTTTGTTAACAGCCTTTCTTGAATTCCGCTTCTCTTCTTCTGTTAATGGGATTAAGCTATTATCATCTTCTGAAACCCTACTTAGATAATGATATTCAAGTGTATTAATCGGCAGATGTTTTGAAATCAAATTGCGGTTGACTTTTCGCTTAAAGGCAGCATAAATAAGTGCAAAAATCGGTACACCGATTGCCATGCCAACGACACCAAAATATGCACCAAATATGGTAATGGAGAAAATAACCCAGAAACTGGATAATCCGGTTGAATCACCAAGTATCTTAGGACCAAGAATATTACCGTCAAAAGCCTGTAACAAAATAATGAGAATTAAGAATTTAATGCCGTTAAACGGATTGATTAACAATATCAATAAAATACTTGGAATTGCACCGATAAAAGGTCCAAAAAATGGTATAACATTGGTTATTCCGATAATTACACTGATTAAAATCGGATAATTTATTTTTAATAGTTTCATTAAAAAGAAGCACAAAAAACCGATAATTATGGAATCTATGATTTTTCCGCTGACATAGGCCCCAAAGGTTTTATTGGCATAACGTATATCACTAATAATTTCATTTGCTTTCTTTTTTGGAAAAAAAGCATATATTATTTTTTTGCTCTGTCCGGCAAACTGCTCTTTACTAAAGAGCACATAAACCGATACAATTAATCCTATAATCAGGTTCCACAAGCCTTTTACAACATTGATTAAGCTTAAGGATACTTCTTTTACAATTACATTTACCTGTGGCAGTAAGCTGTTGTTTAACCAATCATTTAATTCAACATAATACGTATCCAGCATATTGTTGGCAAATGATTCAATATCCTGATTTAATGACAAGGTCGAATCTATCCAATTTTCAAGATTTTTGATGTAAATGGGAAATTGCAGCACAATACTCTGAATACTGGATATGATTTCCTTTAACACAATGGAAAAGAAAATATAAAGCAAATATATCACAACAAATAAAGTAAGTAAAATAGCTAAACCACGAATTCGTTTTTTTGATTTCATATCTTTAATATTTAAATTGCATTTTTTGTATAATGGAATTAAAAGATAGTTTTCAAAAAATGAACAGATTGGCGTTAATAAATAAGCCAAAACAAGTCCCGAAATAATGGGAGCACAGGTTTTGGATATAGATGAGAATATTTGCAAAAATCTGGTTGGATGAAAAAGGATATAATAAAATACAATTGATAAAGCAATTACACAAAAAGCCGTTATACCCCAGTATAGATATTTTTTATCCCATTGAAATTTCAAAGTTATAAAGCCTCCTAACCATGATGTATATAAAAATTATAGCATATGCATTTTTAAAATTCTACGAAACATTATAAATTCTTTTTACAATAAGACATTTTTCAATTGATTTTTATGCTATAATTTATACATGGTTATTATCATTTTATTAACATTTTGGCAGAATTAAGAAAAGTCATTAAATCATATATTTAGGAGCAATAAAAATATGAATAATAACGAAATGAATTATCATGAGCAGGTAAAAATTAATCAGACAAAAAAATTACGCGAAGTGACGGAAACACTTCCGACATTTTGCAAATCATTTTTTCTTGGTATGGATAGTACGATGTCTGCCAGAACAAAACTTGGCTACGCACTTGATTTACGTATTTTTTTTGATTTTTTACATGATAATAATCCTACCTTAAAAACACAGGATATACGTGATTTTAAAATAGAAATATTGGACCAGGTCACAAAGGATGACATTGAAGAATATATGGAATATTTAACCTATTATGAAAAAAATGGCAAAGCTTACACAAATGATGAACAGGGAAAAGCACGTAAGATAGCATCATTAAAGAGTTTTTACAACTTCTATTATACTGCAGAAAAAATATCTAAAAACCCTGCATCGATGATAAAATCACCAAAAATTCATGAAAAAGAAATCATCCGGTTGGATCCGAATGAGGTTGCAATATTATTGGAAGCGGTTGAAAACGGCGACAATTTGACAGAAAATGAAAAACGTTATCATAATAAAACAAAGGTAAGGGATTTGGCAATCCTTACTCTTCTTTTAGGTACCGGTATTCGTGTTTCAGAATGTGTA
Organism: Lachnospiraceae bacterium; assembly: GCA_016297945.1. GTDB lineage: Bacteria > Bacillota > Clostridia > Lachnospirales > Lachnospiraceae > UBA2882. Next base: position 15,208 of record JAEDFR010000002.1, read on the forward strand.
GGCTTAAATCTGAATCATGTAGATTTTGATAATTGCGGTATCAAAATCCAAAGAAAAGGTGGCTATGAAGCAGTTGTTTATTTCGGTGATGAGGTAGAAGATGCACTGCAGGCATATTTTTTGCAAAGAAATGAGATTATTCCGCTTTCCGGTCATGAAGATGCACTGTTTTTATCCATGCAGAATAAGAGAATGACCGTTCGTGCTGTTGAAAAAATGGTAAAAAAATATGCAGAAAAAGTTACATCGCTAAAAAAAATAACGCCTCATAAATTACGTAGTACATATGGCACCAGTTTATATCAGGAAACCGGAGATATTTATCTGGTTGCAGATGTATTAGGTCATAAAAATGTTGATACAACAAGAAAGCATTACGCTGCACAATCTGATTCAAGACGCAGAATGGCACGTAATGCTGTCAAGTTACGTTCTGATGCTGATTAAACAGCATAGATTATATTTTATTTATTTTCAAAATCAGAGATAAACTGTTTGATCAGATTAACAGAACCTTCAATACCTAAAATAGAACTGTTAACAGATAAATCATAAGAATCTGCTCTGCCCCATTTTTTGGATGAATAATAATTATAATAACTTTGTCGTTGTTTGTCTTTTTTTATCATCATATCTCTGGCTTTTGTTTCGCTGAGATTGTATTTTTCCATGATACGATTAATTTTACACGTTTCATCACCATGAATAAAGATATTCAGGCAGTTTTTATAATCAGAAAGTGCATAATCTGCACACCTTCCTACAATAACACAAGGTCCCTCGTCTGCAATTTTCTTGATTGCGTCAAATTGTGCTAAAAAGACCTTTTGACTGATCGGCATATCAACCATGGCTGCAGAATTATAGCCAAAAGAATAGGTATCCATTACCAAATTATAGAGAAAACTGTTGGTTGGTCTTTCATCATGCATCTGAATCATTTCTTCACAATAGCCACTCTCCTTTGCAGCTCTTGTCAATAGTTCTTTATCATAAAATGGAATCCCCAATTCGTGTGCAAGTTTTGCCCCGATTTCTCTTCCTCCGGAACCAAATTGTCTGCCGATTGTAATGACTGTATTCATAAAAATACCTCCATTTCTATATAAAAATGTTCATGTTTTACATTTTTTATTATAGCTAAATTCAGAATTTGATGCAAGAAATTAAAAACGTCATACATAGTCTTTTTGACCATGTATGACGTTTAAAACTATACTTTTAGATGTAACGAATAGATTAAGCAGCTTTTTCTTTCTTAGCTTTTGAAAGTGTCTGAATACCTTCAATAACAAGTACAATAGCAAGAATGATAAGTAAAGCACCTAAAATAACCTGTGCGTAAGGACCCCAGTCAGCTCCACCTGCAGAGATGATACCAATCTGGTTTTTGATGGTAAGAGCTAATGAGCAGATTGTTACTACTACCATGAAGCCCATAGGAATTAAGAACATCTTGTTGTTCTTTCCGATATTTCCTAACCATGTTGCAACTGCTAATAATCCGATACCTGCAAGCAACTGGTTAGCTGCACCGAATAATCCCCAAATCTTTCCGTAACCTGTCATACCAAGTAAAATACCAAGCACAACGGTTAAGATGGTAGCAAAGTAAGGATTAACCATTACTTTTTTCCAGCCTTCTTTTACATCTTTGGGTGTCTGTCCGGGTTCAAGCCAGAATTCCTGGAACATGAAACGAGCAAGTCTGGTAGCTGTATCGAGTGATGTTAAACAGAAAGCTGAGTATGTTAATACTAATAATGAGTATAAAATCTGATAGCTTCCGGGAATGACATCATCGATCATATGTGCAATACCACCACCGAAGATTGCTGTAGCACCGGTTAAAGGAGCATCGGGATTTGTTGCATTCCAATGGAAAGCATATCCGATAGCACAAAGAGTTAATACAGCAAGTACACATTCTAATAACATTCCGCCGTATGCAATCGGTTTTGCATCAGTTTCTTTATCCAGCTGTTTTGAAGTTGTACCGGAAGAAACCAGTGAGTGGAAACCGGAAATAGCACCGCAGGCAACTGTTGTAAATAATACAGGGAACAGATACTGTACACCGTTTCCGTTATCTACAGCAAAACCTGAGAATGCATTGAAATCAGTAAATGAAGGATGTGCAACAACAACACCAAATACAGCAACGATTAACATTGCATAAAGTAAGAATGAACTTAAATAGTCACGAGGCTGTAATAAAATCCAAACCGGTGTAACAGAAGCGATAGCAATATATGCACCAACAATCCACATCCATGTTTTTGTTGAAAGATAAATCGGATGAAAATTCATACCGATTGCCATAACTGCGATAATTGCAATAATACCAACGATGGATGCAACCAACATCGGTGCATTACGACGGTATACAAGGAAACCGAATGCAATAGCTACGACAATAAATAATAAAGAAATCATAGCTACAGATGCAGGTGTTGCTGATTTAGCCATGTCTAATGCACCGCTTTCATCATATACAGCACCAAATGTTGAAGCAACGATTGAAGCAAAGGCTGCAACAACAAGGATTAATGTTAAATATGAGAAAATAATGAAAAGTCTTTTTGCTCTCTTACTCATATTTGCGGAAATGATTTCACCGATAGATTGTCCTTTATGACGAATAGATGCAAATAATGCACCGAAGTCATGAACACCACCGAAGAAAATACCTCCGATCAGGATCCAAAGTGTAACAGGCAACCATCCAAACATAGCTGCACCAATAGGTCCGGTAATAGGACCAGCACCAGCGATAGATGAGAAATGATGTCCCATTAAAACGGGTGCTTTTGCAGGAACATAGTCAACACCATCTTCCATGCTGTGGGCGGGAGTTTCTTTGAGGGTTCCATCGCCAACACCCCACTGTTTGCAAAGCCATCCGCCGTAGAAAATATATCCACAAACAAGAACTGCAATACAAATCAGTAACAGTACTAATGAATTCATTTTAGTCTCTCCTTCCTCTTTTTTGAATATAGTACCTTTTTCAAAATTTTCACTACACTTCTTCCACTATTGTTGGAATACAATTTATCTCCCTCAACAATTAATAAAGCAGTACGATAATCCAACCATCCATGCAGTGAAAAATGAAAACTTTTGTAAATGTGACACTTTTTTAATGCTTTTATGGCATCATCATCGGCTTTATCCGTAATAAAAACCGGTGTAATAAAAGTGTACATATGTCCGGGTCCGACATGCATACGGCTTTGACCGTCATCAAGCACAATATCCCGATATTCTTCAAATATTTCTTTTGTCAGATGCGGAACATTAATTATGTATAAAAATTCCTCGCTGTCTGCTGACCACAGTTCCGCTTTCTGAACCAGAACATATTTTTGTGAATGCTCAAAAAAATCACAGCGAGCTGTGATAAGACCATGCTCTCCTTCGAACACATTAACATTATAATAGGCTGCATAACTATCGAGCAATCTGTTAATTACGGTTTCGCGCGTATAACTCAAAACAGAAATCTCCTTTATTCTACATAAATCAACCTAATAGATTATAATCTTTCAATATAGTAGTTTCAAGTTTTTTTTAATATTTTATTACATTTTTGTTCAATTATTTTAACTATTTATATGATACCAGGGTCAAAAGGTCATACTTTAAGTGAGTAGCAATCCGTTGGTATCAGAATTATTCCAGTATATCAAGCAAATGCAAAAAATAATCCGGTAAAGGTGCTTCAAATTCAATATACTGCTTCGTTGACGGATGTATAAATCCTATTGTCATTGCATGAAGACACTGCCCCTGCAGATGATATTTAGAAGAACGTACTCCATACGTAGCATCACCTAATAACGGATGACCAATGAATGTCATATGTACGCGAATTTGATGAGTTCTTCCGGTTTCTAATTGGCATTCTACATAAGAATAGCCTTGAAACTGTTTTAATACTTTATAATGCGTAATAGCGTTTTTTCCATTTTTATAATTTACAGCCATTTTCTTCCGATCTTTTTCATCTCTGCCGATTGGTGCATTAATAGTACCTTCCGTTTGATCAAAATTCCCATATACGATAGCACGGTATTTTCTGGTAATAGAATGCTCTTTTAACTGCTCGGCAATATAGTTATGTGCCGCTTCATTTTTACAGACAATAAGAGAACCTGTGGTATCTTTATCAATTCGATGTACGATGCCGGGACGAAAAACACCATTGATACCGGAAAGCTGTCCATGACAATGAAATAAAAGGCCATTGACCAGTGTATGGGAATAATGACCGGTCGAAGGGTGGACAACCATATTTTTGGGCTTATTTACAATGAGAATATCACAATCTTCATATAGAATGTCTAAAGGAATATCTTCCGGTTCTATCTCTGGTTCCGTACAGGCCGGAATACAACAACGGATGATATCGCCCTCTCTTAACCGGTAATTAGCTTTTATAACCTTATCATTGGCATATGCATTTCCGTCTTTAATCATTTTTTGGATATAAGAACGCGAAATGTTTTCAAAATAATTGGTTAATACCTTATCAATACGTTCATCTTCATCTTCTATTGAGGCTGTAAACGTGATGATTTCATCGGTCATTATTATGAATCTCCAGTTTTAAAAATGCTAAGTCTTCCTCTTTCTTTAAAAACAATATATCAATAAAAAGAAGAATGGTTCCGATGGTAATTAAGATATCTGCAAAATTAAAAATCGGAAAATCAATAAGAATAAAATAAATAAAGTCAATGACATAATCATACATAACACGATCAATCATATTACCGATGCCGCCTGCTGCAATAAAGCAGAGAAACACATGCCAAATCAGATATTTTTTGACCAAAGGAAGCTTGAATAAAGCGTAAAATATTACTGTCAGCATAACAATGGTGATGAACACAAACAGTAATTTTTTGTTTTGAAGCATACCAAATGCGGCACCACGGTTTTCTAAATATCGGAATTGCAATATATTGTCAATTAAAATAATCGGATCCTGATCTTTTAGATTGATAATCGCCAATCTTTTGGTGACCTGATCAATTAAAATCAGAAAAAACATAGCTACTGTATCAATGGTTATGGCAACATTTTTTTTCATTACGCTTTCATATCCTCTTCTGTAAAGTGAATTTCGTTTAATGCATCAAGCATTTCTTCGTCTGTGACGGTTGTATCGATGATTCCTTTTCCGACTTTCTTTAGTAATATAAATTTAATACTGTGGTTATCTGCTTTTTTATCGGAATGTGTTAAAGAAACAATCTGCTTTGGATCTATATCTTCAATTGTAATCGGCAGGCAGAAAGGAACAAACATATCACGAATTTCATAATAATCATCGGATGTAATCAGATCTCTTTTCCATGAAATATAGGCGGCACATATACAACCTAAAGCAACACATTCACCATGCAACATTTCAAAATTTTTGTATTTTTCAATTGCATGTCCCAATGTATGACCAAAGTTTAAGAGTGCTCTGTCACCTTTTTCAAACGGATCTTTTTCAACAATGGATTTTTTTATTTCATTGGTGCGAAAAATCATTTCTTCAACAAAATCGGCTTCACGCTGGCATATTTCATAAAAATTGTTGATGAGCCATTCATAAAATTTGCCATCTTTAATCAAAGCGGATTTTAAAACCTCTGCCATTCCGGCAAAATACTGTCTGCCCGGTAAATCTTTTAAGACAGAAAGATTCATATAAACCAGTCTGGGCATATGGAAAGCCCCTACCATATTTTTATACTGAGAAAAATCAACTCCTGTCTTTCCACCGATACTGCTGTCTACCTGTGCTAGTAAAGTTGTCGGAATTTGAATGAAATCAATACCTCTTAAATAGGTTGCGGCACAAAAACCAGTTAAATCACCGACAACACCACCACCTAAGGCAATCAAAAAATCCTGACGGTTGATTTTATTTTGAATCAAAAATTCATATACTTTTTGAACAGTATCCAGATTTTTACTTTCTTCACCTGCTTCAAATGCAAAAGATATTACCTTAACACAGTTTGGTGTTAAAATATTCATCAATTCATTTAAATATAATTTTTCTACATTACTGTCTGTAATAATACAGATTTTTTTGTCACGAATATTAAATTCCATTTGCTCAAATTCTTCAAGCAAACGGGAAAAATCATGTTCATAAACAATATCATAACAAAATTTATTATTTTTATTAACGGGTAGTCTCTGGCTCATGAAAATTATCTCCTTTATTCGTTAAAAAGGAGTATTGTAAATAATACAATACTCCTTCTCATTTTATTCATCTTTTACATTATAATCCGGGATTTAAACCTGGAACTTCAAATGATCCGGAAAGAAGTTCTTGAAAATCTCCTGAAATATCAACACTTGGCGGAGTAATAATCAAGATAAAATGTGAAATCTTTTGTAAGTTGCCGCCGATTGCAAAGCAAGAACCTGATGTAAAGTCAATAATTCTTTGGGCAATATCAACATCAAGACCTTCCAGATTTAAAACCACTGTTCTGTTTTGTAATAACGTTTCCGTAATTTCACGCGCATCGTCAACTGATGTAGGTTTAATCACACATACTTCCATACCGTTTGCACCTGTCTTTCTCACTTGTTTCAGAGGCATAACCTTGGAAATGGGTTTTGACTTGGGCTTTTCATCCTCAAAGTCATTTTCCGCTTTTACAGAAGCTCTTTTACGCGGCCCTTCTTCGATTTCATCCTCATCATCGTCATATCCATCAAAATCATCATCGTCCATATCATCATCACCAAATTTGATAGATGACAAAAATTTATCCATTACACTCATGTCTTTTCTCCTATTTTTTTATTGCTTTATACTATAATCTCTTTCGCCAAAAATTCCGGTTCCGACTCTTACATAAGTGGCACCTTCTTCTACAGCGACTTCATAATCTCCTGACATTCCCATAGAAAGAATGTCCATAGATACATTATCAATGTTTTTGGTAATTATGTCAACAGATAATTGCTTTAATTGCGCAAAATATTGTCGATTTTTTTCGGCATCCTCTACATATGGTGCAATTGTCATTAATCCTTTAACATGAATGCCGGGTAATCCGGAAATTGCCTTAACCAGTTCAATCGCTTCTAATGAAGTGGTTCCGAATTTAGTTTCTTCGTTGGCAACATTTACTTCAACCAAAATATTGACTTCTACATGTTTCTTTAATGCTTCCTTGCTGATTTCTTCCGCCAGTCTCAGACTATCAACACTATGAATTAATGAAACCTTATCAACAATGTATTTTACCTTATTTCTCTGTAGATGACCTATCATATGCCATTTGATATCTTTTGGCAGGACTTCGTATTTGTCAAGCAGTTCCTGAACCTTATTTTCACCAAAATCACGGCATCCGTGATTATAGATTTCCTGAAGCATGGTAACCGGTTTTGTTTTGCTTACTGCAATTAATGTAACCTCTTCTGGGGATCGACCGGCTTTTTTGCAGGATGTTTCAATATTATTTATTACCAGGTCATAATTATTTGTTAACATGTTTTACCTTCTTTCGCCTTATTCATTAATAAAATCATGTTCATTAATACTCTCAGCATCCAGAACAATGTAATCATATTCCAGCAACCCATAATTGGTATTGGATTTCACAATAGAATATTCATCATTGGAATATAGGATAGTAATTTCTTTAAAATCCGCAAAACCTTTATTAATATTGTATACGCCGATTAAGGTTCCAATTTTACTAATCGGATATTTGTCCATAGAATCGGGTTTACAAATATTATCACCAACTCGCAGGGAATATGTATCCACATAATAATCCGTTTCACTTTCAGAATAGATGGGTATAGTCAGTTTTTCAGTTATAATTGCGCCGTTTTCATCAACTGTTTCTCGCATAAAGTATTCAACATTTCCTTTTTCATCGGTTGCGGCATATTCTTTTGGAATCAGATAAAATTCTTTTTCCACAATCGCACTGTTTGGAATTTTTAATCCATTTTCATTTTCCAATATAATTTCAATATCAAGAAGTCGGTCTTTTGCAAAGGAAATCATGGAATTATTTAGCTGTAATTCAATCAAGGACTGTTCGGCTCCGCGCTGCAATGCATTGACTTTGGCCCAGGAAATATTCTGGTTTTTCAAAAATTTCACTTCCACATAGCCTTCTTCTTCCAATTGAGCAACACGGCTGGTTTCGACCAAAACAACAATGGACCATTTTTCGGAATGTATGATTTTGTATACCGGATCATTATCACCGATCAGTTCGTTATCATTTAGCTGTGTTTTTCCACTATCGTCTATTTTCGTCATTTCATCAATTGTAATCATTTCCGGTGTTTTGTTTTCGTAACCGTCAACGTTATATACAACGATTCCGCTTTTGGGCGCATAGAAGAAATCGACATTTCCTTTATAATCCGTACTCTTCAAATTGCTTAACATATTATAATTGGTTAATTTTAATACACTGCCCAGAGCATCATAAGAAAAATCATAAGTAATATAAAATTTCTCATCGGAATAATTATGGGAAAAATCAATAAAATCGTTGCGTAACTCTTTTAAGTCATTGGCCGAAAGCATTTCATCAGAAGTTGTATCCTGCATGATATCTGCCATATGTCCTGTCTGATCTAAAGAATAAATCAAATCCTTGCAGGCTACATGTTCGCCTTCATGCGCAAAATAATTGATGTATCCGGAGGAATTTGCGGAAACAATCTCTTCATCACGCAAAATCAGTCCGGTATAGACATTAGAAAGACTGAGAGATCCCTTTTTGACTTCATATCTGTTTACATGTCCTTTTGTGAAAAAAAGAACAACACAGATGACAATATAAATAAACATAACAGCAAAAATGATGACACCAATGTTTATATTTGAAAATCTTCGTCTCTGATTTAGATTAATAAGATTACTTTTTTTCCTTTTTTTTGCCAAAACAAACACTCCTGTTTTAGGAATAAAAATATGTCACGATTAATTAATCGTAGAGATTAATTGATACATTTCATCGTATAAATAATCTCTTTGTGAACATTTCAATATCACAGAAATATAGGGATTACCATAGGAATCTTTTGATAATAGTACCAGACAGTTACCCGCAGCACTGGTTGTACCGGTTTTTCCACCAATAACAACAACACCACCTGGAACACTGTGATTTCCGTTTATAAAATAGTTTGTGGACTTGAATGACAGTTCTTTGGGTTCACCTAGTGCATCATGATAAACACCGGTATATTCATTTGCCGAAATAATCTGAACAAATTCATCATATTTAATGGCTTCATTAAATATCAGATACATGTCGTAGGCTGTCACATAATGAGCATCCTGAGTTAAACCATGAGGATTCATAAAATGACACTTTGTGGCACCAAGCGCAAGTGCTTCCTGATTCATTAATTCTACAAATTGATCAACACTTCCGGAGATATATTCAGCGATCATTACCGCCGCATCATTTCCTGAGGCAATTAATAATGCGTGAAGCGCCTGATCAAGCGTCATTGTATCACCAGGAGATATTCCTACGAGGCTGGCTCCTGATTCCTGAATGGTAACATTTTGAGATGCGGTTAATATATCATCCAAATTGCCGTATTTTAAAGCTATAATTGCAGTCATAACTTTTGTCAGACTGGCAGGATTTAATTGTTCCATACCGTTTTTATTATAAAGCACTTCATGATTATTCAAATCACATAAAAGAACTGCTTCGGATTGTGAAGTATCAACCAGCGCATTATTTGAAACCGAATCGGAAATGACACATAAATCCTCAGCAAAAAAAGCAGCACGATCTCCTTTATCTGCACCGTTAAAACGATATGCGGAAACAGAACTGTTTAATTCATATTCCATACTATATGGTTTTGTTTTTTCACATCCGGTTAATAGGGATGAAATCAAAATTGTTATGCATACAAAAATGCATGTAATCTTATTTGTACATTTCACGCCACTCGAGATCTCCTCTGTCAAGTGATTTTATCAATAATTCTGCAGATGCTAAATTTGTAGCAAGCGGAATGTTGTGCATATCACACAGCTTTACAACATTATTTACATCCGGTTCATGACTTTTGGGAGTAAGCGGATCTCTCAAAAAGATAACAAGATCAATCTGATTATGTTCAATCTGTGCACCAATCTGTTGCTCTCCTCCTAAATGACCGGCAAGATATTTATGAATCGTCAGATTTGTTACTTCTTCAATTAATCTTCCGGTTGTACCGGTAGCATATAAATCGTTTTTACTTAAAATCCCTCTGTATGCAATACAAAAATTTTGCATAAGCTTTTTCTTTGCATCATGTGCAATTAATGCAATGTTCATAATATAACCCTCTCCTAACTGTATTTACGTACCCCCTGTAAACGAATATTTAATACAAACCCCATTCCGATATATAAACTTAACAGGGAGGTAAGACCATAGCTGACAAATGGTAATGGCAAACCGGTATTTGGCATCAATCCTGTTGCTACTGCAATATTCATAAAGCTTTGAAATCCAATAATTGTTGCCATACCAATACATATGACGGCACCTTCTATGTCAGGTGCCCTTTTGGCCACTAACACACATTCTATAGCAATTAGCATTAATAGGATAATAACAACACAACCACCTACAAATCCCAATTCTTCACCAATTACAGCAAAAATAAAGTCTGTCTGTGGCTCTGAAATAAAATTACCGTTTTTGACTGATGCTATTTCGTTGTTATTCAAGCCTTTTCCGGTCAATCTACCGGAACCGATTGCTATTTTTGAATTGTATTGCTGATAACCTTCCGTATTGACATACTCATCCGGATGTAACCAGGCCATGATACGATTTTGCTGATAATCTTTGATAATTTTCTGATCTTCCTGCAAAATAAGAGATAATAATATAACTCCAATTGGAATAATAATTGCAAGTGCACCAAAAATAATTTTATAATTTAAACCACCGGCATACAATAATATGCAGAAAATAATAATCAGCATGATACTTGTGGATAAGTCCGGTTGTTTGTATATAAGATACCACTGCGGAATGAATAATAATACCATAAAAAGGAGATTTTTAAAAGTATTAAAGTGTTCCTTATGTTTCATAATATACTGTGCATAGAATAAAATCAATAATATTTTAGCAGTCTCAGAAGGCTGAAAACGAACACCTGCAATGGTAATCCAGCGTTGGGCATTGTTAGAGGAATCTCCAATAAAGTTAACCAATAATAATAATCCGAAATTAAAAAAATAAATAATCCAGTAAAATCTCAAAAAAATATGATAATCAAATAAGGATAAAACAACCATCAAAAAAACACCGACAATCAATCCCATCATCTGCTTGGACTGAACCTCGGAATTAGCGCTGCCGATTGCTAAAATTCCAATGATGGAAATAGCAATCAGCATGACTACCAATTTGAAATTGTAATCAATTACGCGATATCGTTTAAACACAGTTTCTCTCCTACAGTTTCTTTACCAGAATACATTGATTTTTCGTTTTGAAAACTCTAATTCCAATGTACTGGTATCAATCTGCATATATTTACATAGTACTTTAGCAATTTCTTTTTTTATCATTTCCATAACTTCCGGCGAACAGTCGATACGATCCGAAATCAAGAGTATTTTTAATCGATCTTTTGCAATCTGGCTGGATTTTTTCTTTTTAAAAGACCACAAATTACGCATAATGAATACCTCCCTGACAATTAGACTTTTTGAAAAATACCGTTTAACCGAAACCAGATAGATTTCTCTTTTTCGGGAGAATACAAAGGGATCTCTTCGCCAAGTATTCGTTTACAAATATTCATGTATGCTTTTCCTGCCGGTGTATCCGTGCAGACTAATGGCTCTCCGTGATTGGTTGAGATGACAATATTTTCATCATCATAGATGGCACCAATTAAATGTATGGATAATATATCAACAACATCATCAATACTCATCATATCCCCACGTTTTATCATTTCGGGACGCAACCGATTGATAACTAAATCAACTTGTCCCATTTCATATGCATTTAATAAACCAATGATACGGTCTGCATCCCGTATGGCTGAAACTTCCGGTGTTGTTACAACAATGGCTCTGTCAGCACCTGCTATCGCATTTTTAAATCCTTGCTCAATACCTGCTGGACAATCTAAGATAATGTAATCAAACTGTTCTTTTAATTGCTTTGTCAGTTTTTTCATCTGCTCAGGATTGACTGCATCTTTATCTCTTGTCTGTGCACTTGGAAGTAAACTCAAACCGGGATAACGCTTGTCCTTGATTAAAGCTTGCTTAATTCTGCAGTTTCCTTCAATGACATCAACCAGATTATAAACAATCCGATTTTCCAGTCCTAATACAACATCCAAGTTGCGTAATCCGATGTCTGTATCAATTAAAACAACTTTTTTTCCCAAAACGGCAAGACCCGTTCCGATGTTTGCACTTGTTGTGGTTTTTCCAACACCACCTTTACCTGATGTGACGACAATTACTTCACTCATAAAAAACCTCCGATTTTCATCATCGTCCCCCGAAATTTAATAATAATTATATTCCGGTAATTCTTTGGTAAAGTCCAGTTCCGAAAATGTAAATTTGTCTTTTTTTATGTAGGCAATTTTCGGCTGTTTTCTATTTAATGTAAATAACTCCTTTTTATCTTTTTGGTATTTTACCTTTCCAATCTTTAAGTTTTCGGGTGAAAACTCCAATGCCGCAATAAAACGGTTTTGATCTTCTTTTCTGCCGGCAAAAACAGTACCATAAATTGTACCCAAAACAATCACATTGCCTTTTGCAAACACAGCGGCTCCTTTTTGGACATCTCCCAACACAATGACATTTCCTTCGGTTTCTAAAGAAAAGCCGTCTTTTAAATTTCCCTTATAAAACTGAAAACATCCACTTTTATTTTTTGGAGGCTCCTCAACTGGTTTCTTTTCTATTTCTTCCAGTAATTTGGAAAAATAGACATCATCATTTTTATTTGTACATACCACACAAATGATGTTTATCTGGCTGACTTTGGTTATTACCTCTGTCAGAGCTTCAATTTCCGCATCCGTTAAACTGCGTCCTTCAAAACGAAGTACAATAGACGCATTTTTGAAAAAGGAAGCGGTCTTTTCAAAACTATTTTTTGTATCTTGCAGAATTTTTTCAAAATCAGGTTCTTCAGACAGTTTTACGGAAATACCATTTGGAAAGCTTTTAATAACTACATTTCCGCTCATTGTATACCTCCTAATCTGTATTTGAAATATTCGTATTGGTATCCGTTGCCGTTCCGTCAATCAGTTCATCAACATTTTCAAGGCGATAATAATACTTGTAAATGTCCTGTGTCAGTTGTGCTGCAAAATCAGAAGCATATCCGAATGCAATACGTGTAGTTACACTGATTTCCGGACTTTCATAAGGAGCATAACTAACAAAAAGTGCATGGTTTGGTCTGCTCTTATTCTCCTGGGCAGTACCTGTTTTTCCTGCCACACGGATTTTCATTCCTTCATAATAACTTTTTGATTCAACTACCCTGCGCATACCGGCATGAATCGCGTTCCATGTTGATAAATCAAAAGAAATTGTATTTCGTACCGTCGGATTAAAATCTTCTAAAATATTCCCGCTCGAATCGGTTACTTTATCTAACAGACTGAGATTATAACATGTTCCGCTGTTTGCCACTGTAGTAACATATCTGGCCAGTCCGATGGTTGTGTAGTTGTTGGTACCCTGTCCGATTGCAGAACGGATCGAGTCCGTATCGGATACTTTTGGTGCTTCTTCTGTAATTTCAACGCCGGATTTATCAGATAAACCGAATTGATCCGCATAATATGCCAGCTTTTCAAGACCAAGTTCGGAATTGTAAACGCCATTTGAAAAACCAAGACGATATCCCATTTCATAAAAGAAATAGTTACATGAATTTTCAATAGCACCGGATACTGTCAAAGAACCATGTGCAGATGGATAAATCCAGCATTTTGCTGCCGGAGATATTGTTTCCCAGATACCATGACATGTTATTGTCTCACCGTTTGTAACAACGCCTTCTTCTAAAGATGCAGCTGCAGTTACCATTTTAAAGGTTGAACCGGGTGCCGAAGTCTGTTGAGTCGCATAATCCCATAAAGGACGAGATAAATCGGAGTTCAAACGTGCATAGTATTCCGAGTTGTTGATACGATTATTATCATATCCCGGATAAGAAACCAATGCTAAAATCTCTCCGTTGTTTACATTCGTAATTACAACCGAACCGGAACAAGGGTCTAATGCAAGCTGTGCCGGTGTTATTTCCAGATTGGAAATCTTTCCCAGAATAAAGTTGTATGGGCTAATGGTTCCATTTTCAACGGTTGCTCTTTCAGCAGCTGTACCGGTTATTATTCCCTGATCATATAACAATAAACAAATGGATTTTCCGGACACCGAATTATCTGCAATCATATATTTATATAACTTTTTATGAAAAGCATTACTTGTAATTAAGGAATTAAATAATTCATTTTGTATAGCCTGATAAATTTCCTCTGAATCAGAGTATTGTTTTTCCAGTTCCAATTTTGAAATATCAATCCAATTCATAGCTATCAGATGTAATAAATACTCTTTTAAACTGATAGTTTCATCTGTATGCCATGCTATATATACCGGATCATTTTTATCAATTTCATTTGAAAGAACAATCCCTTTTTCGGAAAGTAAAGAGGTAATATACAATTGATATACCTGATATTCTTTTGAAAGCCGGTCATATGGTTGAGGATTTTCATTTAACATTGATTTTAAAGTGGATAAAACCTGATTTTGTTTCATTTCAAAAGAGGCATAAACACTTTTTTCCAATTCCGTAGCGTCATCATGAGAAAAGTGCTCAATATCAATGATACTGTTATTAATCAATGCAAAATATACATCATCAATCGGAATGACAATACTACTGGCCGTTGCATTTTCAGGCGCTGTATATTCTTTAATATTTCGTATCTTTGAAACTAAGATACCTGCAATTTTTTGCTCAAGTAAGTTATAAACAGCTTTCTGTAAATCTTTATCTATTGTCAGATATACATCATTTCCTGCACTTGGTTCCTTTCGATTACTGGTTTCAATAACCTTACCCATGTTGTTAACATATACGGTTTCTGAACCTTTTTTACCCTGCAAATAGGATTCCATATAAGATTCAACACCGGCCTTTCCGATGATATCCGTAGAAATATATGAATCATTTTCGGTTGAGAGTTCTTCCAATTCGGTTTGCGATATCTTACCGGTATATCCAATAACATGTGAAAAATATACACCATCTACATATTTGCGGATCGTATCTTCTTCAATGGAAACACCGTCTAAGCTTGCGGCATTTTCCATGACAACCGCAACGGTTTCATCTGACACATCGGTTGCTACAGTTGTTGCAATATACTTTTGGAAACTGTTTAAACTCATTGCATAACGGATATTAATGATTTTTAATAACATTTCCTTGCTATACCCTTTACCGACATGAAAGATACTTTTATGATTATTCGGAACGGCATATTCACCGATTGCAAACTTACTTTTTCCGGCAAGGTAATTAATAACATCATCTGCTGTTGAAGTTTTTTCTGCATAAGACATATCATCAATATACTTTTTGCCATAGACATCAGCTAAAAAACGCTGTTGCTGCGTTCCGCTGACAGCAAATTGATATTCTCCGTTATCGCCGATAATAATATTAAAATCCATGACAATGGAATCACCATTTTCCTCAATCATCCCAATCAAAGTTGAAATGGTTTTATTCAGACGTTCGTTTTTGTTGCTACCGGATTCATATACATCTTCAATGGTAACGGAATATGCAAGTTCATTATATGCAAGCAATTCTCCTTTGCGGTCATATATTTTTCCGCGTGTACTGGGAATGTTTCGTTCTTTTTTGATTTTCAGTGTAAATTCATTTAAATAAGATTCGCCATTTACAATCTGTAAATTGAAAATACGGTAAATTAATACGAAACCTAAAACGCAAAACATCAGAATTAAAATAAAGTACCTGGAAGTTATGAAATTAATGATGGAATCTCTGATTTTCTTAAACAATTTCGCTTCTGCTCTTTCTCTCGTTACTTACAAACAGTTTATAAAATAATGTTCTTGTAAGGAAAAAAACAATTGTTAACAAAATGGTATAAACCGTTTCCGGAATAATAATATTTAGCAGATAGTAGGTAAAATGAAATCTGCCACGAAGTAAAAAAGTAAGCAGATAATAAGTTAGTCCATAAACAAAATCACTGCATCCAACCAACAAAATCTGCAATTTTAATTCATCCTTGTAGAACATTCTTTTGAAAAAACCGTTAAAATAGCCAATATACATGTATAACAAGGCATGAAAACCAAGTATGACAGAGAAGAAAATATCAACCAAAAGCCCTGCAAAAAAACCGGCTAAAACTCCGGCTTTTTTTCCTTTTACGAAACCGAAAGAGGATACGGTTATCAGTAATAAGTTAGGAACAATATTACCAAACGAAATATAACGGCATATGGTATTTTGTAAAATAAAACTGGCAATTACAATAATTGCGGAAAAAATGATATTTTTCATAGGTCTTATTCTTCATTCTTTGTTTTCTGCTTTAAATCCAATATAATTAATACTTCATCCATATGTTCAAAATCTGCAGCCGGTGTTAAGGTGCCGGAATGTGTCAGGTTATTGGAATCTGATTCGATGGAAGTAATATATCCGATTAATAAGCCGGGAAGATACTTGTCACTGATATTGGAAGTGACAATCTTATCCCCTTCCTTAACTTTTTCGTCTGAATCAATTAACTTACTGAAACTGATTTTATTTTGATTCATAAGTTCCAGATTACCGGATACAATCATATTATCGCCAGAAGCTAAAGTCATTCCGCTGACATTGCTGCTATCATCTATAATGGATGTAACTCGTGCCCAGTTTGTTCCAACCTCTGTTACAATACCAACCAGTCCACTTCCGGACATTACATTCATATCTACTTCTATGCCGTCATTCTTACCTTTATCGATCGTAAAAGAATGAAACCAGTTGCCGGAATTTTTGCCAATGACTTTTGCACCGACTTTTTGATATTCAGCATATTCCTGATCCAGTAAATACAGGGATCTTAAATTGTTTAATTCATATTTCTCCTGCGTTAAGTTATTATTTTCAATGGTTAGTTTATCGATTTGCTCCTGAAGTTCTTTGTTTTTCTGTAATAAATCCCGTATCTGGACCAATTCTTCCGAACGATCTGAAAGATAACCTCCTGCTTCCGATATTCCTTTTTGAAAAGGAATGGTAATGAATCCGGAAATCTCTGCAAGTGTTCCGGTAAATAAGTCCGTAGTAAAGGTAATTGCCATCAATAACACACAAAGCCCCGTTAAAATCAGAAGCAGATATTTACTTTGAAGCGTAAAATGATTCCGCCGTCTATTCATTATTTTCCTCCGTTTTGTGCATCATAAGTATATGCAACTGACTGGAATTTCGGTTCGTTGATGACTCTTGACAAACCACAAGCCACACTGCCAATCGGATCGTCAGCGAGGTTTACTTTTAATCCTGTTCCTTTAGCCATAAGCTCGTCCAAATGTGATAACTGACTGGATCCACCGGTAAGATAAATACCGCGCCTAAAAATGTCAGCACCAAGCTCCGGTGGCGTTTTTTCTAATATTACTTTTACCTGCTCAATAATAGTATTCATGTGCTCAAGTAAAGCATTTGTAACAAGCGTTGTAGGAATTTCGCGTTCTACAGGCAAGCCGGTAACAATATCTCTGCCATATACAACCGCATTGCTGTTTTCTTCTTCCAGAGATTTTAAAGATATTTTAACTTTTTCTGCGGTTTTTTGACCAATCAGAAGATTAAACTCCGTACGAACAGCATTACGGATTGCATCATCAAATTTTTGACCACCCAATTTTATCATTTTACTTAATACGATACCGCCTAAAGACAAGATGGAAATTTCAGTTGTATGAAAACCAATATCGACAACAAGCACACCCTGAGAATTTTTTACATCAATGTCCATACCAAGACCATCTGCAATGGCTTTTTTTACAACCATAATATTTTTGGCTTTGATATTGGCATTTTTAATCAGGTCATGAAATGCCTTTTTTTCTACTTCTGTTACATCATGCGGAACTGCAATATAGTAATCAGCAGGTTTAATATTACCATCCGAAAGATCACTGATAAAACATTTTACCAGCGTCTGCATATTGTTGATATCAGCAATCACACCGTTATTCAGAGGATAAGAAATCTGAATAAATTCCGGTGCTTTTTCATACATTTCAAAAGCAGGATCGCCATATGCAAATAAAATATCTTTTCTTTCAATGGCAATCATATTTTTAGCGGTAAAAATGCCCTTATTTCCTTTTGCATAAATTTTAATATTGTTGGTACCTAAATCAATACCATAAGCACAAGAAGCCATATTCCCGTACTCCTTTCTCCGGTAAAAATCATGTAATTAAATTATTTTCCTTAAAACTATAGTAACAATTATCTCCGATAATGATATGATCTAATAACGGTATATCCATCAATTTGGATGCCTGAAAAATGCGCTCTGTCACTTCTATGTCGGCACTGCTTGGAGATGCATTTCCACTGGGATGATTATGCAGTAAAACCAGATAAACCGCTTTGGCATTTAATGCTTCCATAAATATTTCACGACTGGATACAATGGATACATTAACACTACCAATGCTGATAATAACTTCTCGAATCAGCTTCATGGAACCATCCAAAAATATACAAAGACAATTCTCTTTTTCTTCATGTCTCAAGCTTTCCATATAATAAGTTGCAAATTCCTGTGGCGAATGAAAAGAAATTTTGTGATTGTAATTGCTCATAACAATACGTCTGGATAATTCTGCGATGCATTTAAGTTTAATCGCTTTTACTTCTCCGATTCCGTTAACCTGCATAATATCCTTTAGGGATAAATGATACAAACCGGACAGACCATAGGGACCGGCTAATTCTAGAACTTCTTTTGCCAAAGTAATGGCATCGGCTCCCTTTCGTCCGGTTCTTAGAATAACTGCTAATAATTCTGCATCAGACAAGGCCTGTGCACCGGCATATAAAAATCGGTCATAAGGCCTTTCGGAAAATTTTTCAATGCTATTATTTTGTTTCATAAAAATCCTCACGCATATCTCTCCGCGCAAAGACACATCCTAAATGAAGCGATAGATGATAATCGCAATCATAACACCAATAATGCTCCCAATAGTAATATTAATGGTTAAACCAAACGTTAAAACCATAATCCCCAAATCTAAAACCACGGGAGAAGTCAAACCAAACGTCTGACCAAAATTTAAGAAGGTATTCGGAAAAAGATGGCCGATAAAACCACCGATGACAATGCCTGCAAGAATTAACAAAAAGCAGGCCCAACTGTTTTTGTTTTTCATAAAACCTCCTGTTTCTTTTGTACATATTTTGCACTTTAAAAAACTTTTTGTAATAAAATCAGTAAAAACTATATCTTGTGTTTTTACTATTGTATCTTACCACATAAGCAAAATAGTGTATACTTCTTTTCATGTTTTTTTTTCGACTCTCAGATTAGATTAAAGTCGAATAACCTTGGAATTTTTCAGTTCCTGAACAGCTTTCAGAATACCGAATTTTGCATGTGGAAATGTCAGTCCACCTTGAAAATATACGGCATATGGTGGTTTAATTGGACCATCTGCAGATAATTCAATGGAACTTCCCGATACAAATGCACCGGCAGCCATAATAACCTGACTGTCATATCCCGGCATATCCCATGGCTCGGGAACTACAAAACTGTCAACCGGTGCAGCAGCCTGTATGCCTTTACAAAATGCGACAACACCTTCTTTGGAACCGAACGTAACAGCCTGAATAATATCGTGTCGTGATTCTTTTCCGTCAGGAATGACAGAAAAACCAAAATGTTCCATCATATTGGCTGCAAAAACAGCACCTTTAAGTGCACTGCTTACAACCGTCGGAGCAAGAAAAAGCCCTTGGAAAAAGGAAGGTAATACACCTAAAGATGCACCGACTTCTTTGCCCAATCCGGGAGAAGTAAGACGATATGCTGCATTTTCAATACATTCTTTTTTTCCGGCTATATAACCTCCAATCGGTGCCAAGCCGCCTCCGGGATTTTTTATCAGGGAACCTACAACCATGTCAGCCCCGACATCACCGGGCTCTATGGTTTCCACGAATTCACCATAACAATTATCCACCATGCAGATAATGTCCGGACGGATGTCTTTGATAAATGCAATCAATTGGCCGATTCGCTCAACTGACAATGTTTTTCTTGGCTCATATCCTTTGGAACGCTGGATAGTAACAAGCTTCGTCTTTTCGTTTATGGAAGCTTTGATTTTGTCATAATCAAAGGAACCGTCACTTAATAAATCTACTTGGGAATACGTAATTCCATACTCTGCCAGACTTCCTTTTGACGGACGGATACCAATGACTTCTTCCAATGTGTCATAAGGCTTTCCGACCGGAGAAAGAACTTCATCTCCGGGTCTTAAATTGGACATAAGGGCTAAAGCCAGTGCATGTGTACCGCATGTAATCTGTGGTCGCACCAGTGCAGCCTCTGTGTGAAATACATTGGCGTATACTTCTTCTAAAGTATCTCGTCCAATGTCATTATAACCATATCCGGTCGTTCCGTATAAACAGGCTTCAGATACCTTTGCTTTCTGCATGGCCTGAAGAACTTTTAACTGATTGTACTCAGCTATTTTGTCAATGGAATCGAAGCGCTCTTTCAAATTACTGCAGATCGTTTCACCCAACCGATAAACATCTTCATCAATTCCAAGATTTTTATATATTTCTTTTGTTTCTGACATATGATTTATTCTCTTTTCTGTTATTAATGTCTGCTATTTCTTTCTGATAATTCATTCTAATAATTATAATTTACTTGACAGACTTAATGTTGGCTGATTATATAGTAATCTTTATAAAAATTAGCATAAAAATGATTAACTGCGATTTCTTGCATCATGTTATTTATTGATAATAGATAGCATATAATCCAAAATTGCCTGATTGTCATACAAAAATTCCGGTTTTTCTATCATGATGACATCTTTTTCACGTCGAAACCAGGTGAGTTGGCGTTTGGCAAAATGCCTTGTATCTCTTTTGATTAAATAAATGGCGCGGTCTAAATCCGTTTTTTCATCCAGATAATCCAGAATCTCTTTATATCCAAGCCCCTGCATGGATACATTTTCACGTTTTAACCCCATGTCTTTTAATTGTTTTACTTCTTCTACCAGACCATTTTGCATCATCTGGTCGACACGTAAATCAATGTTATGATACAAGCGGCTTCGTTCATCATTTAAAACAAAATAGGAAAAGTCATAAGGAGATTTTTTTTGCCTTTCTTCCATATTGTGCTCTGAAATCTTCTGACCCGTTAAATGATGATATTCCAAAGCTCGTATTATGCGTTTTACATTATTGGGATGAATGGTTTCGGCTGATTTTTCATCAACCTGTTTTAACATATCATGGAGATAAAATACTCCTTTTTGTGTTGCAATTTCTTCTAACTGAGCACGATAGCTTTCATCAGCATTGTTTTTTGTAAAATCAATATCATATAAAACAGACTGAATGTAGAATCCGGTGCCCCCGACTAAAATGGGAATATGTCCATTTGCATAGATACTTTTTATTGCCTCTTTTGCGTATTTTTGAAACAAAAACACATTAAAATCTTCACGAGGATCCAAAATATCAATTAAATGATGGGGAATTCCGTCCATCTCATCCGGTCTGATTTTCGCAGAACCGATATCCATATGCCTATATACCTGCATGGAATCCGCACTGATTATTTCACCGCCTATTTCTTTTGCCAAGGCAATGGATAGGGCTGTTTTTCCAACTGCAGTCGGTCCTGTTAATATAATAAGATTATTCATATCACTTTCCCTTTTATAAATAGTATCGATGGCTAAAGATGTTTTGCCACCATGATACCATGAATGTATCTGTTTTTATGGCATCATACGATTCTTTTAAACTTCTTTTCCAACTCCTGCCTGCTCATGGAAAACATAGTGGGTCTTCCGTGCGGACAATGATAAGGGTTATCCAATGCAAACAACTGTTTTAATAATGCTTTTGCTTCTTCATAAGACATTTGCTGATTTCCTTTTACCGATGCCTTACAAGACATGGAAGCAATTTTTAACAATATAACATCTGGTGTTCCGCGAACCGGTGTGTCAATCAATTCATCCAACACAATTAAAAATAAATCTTTTGCATTGTTTCCGTATAAATCCATTGGGATGCCTCTGATAGACAGTTCATCTCCACCGAATGGTTCAATCTCAAATCCCAGTTCGGAAAAATAAGATTGATAGTTTTGATATGCATTCATCTCAAGAGAACTGGGAGAAACAATGATTGGCGGCATCAATAATTGTGTTGTATTCTTCTTTTGCCTGAGATTGTCTACAAAGAGTTCATAATTAACCTTTTCATGTGCGGCATGCTGATCAACAAAGTATATGGAATCTTCAAATTCAACAATCCAATAAGTGTCAAAAACCTGACCGATAATCTTTAAACCGGTTAGCCGGTTGTTATTGTCCTCTTCTAAAGCCGTTGAAAAAAGCTCCATCTGCTCGACTTTTTTTATAATTGGTTTCGAATCCTGTTTAATGATATTATCTCCGGTTTTATAAGGTTTTGAAAGAAAGGTCTGACTTTGTTTTGCATTCCCCAGTATTTTGTTCATCTGATAATCCGCTGTTTCACGAACCAGATTCGTCGGTTGCATTTCCTTTTGAATACGTTTTTCTTCAAAAGGCTCCGGGGCACGTTCCTTTTCTTTTTGAGAAGTGGAATTTTTATCTTTTTCGCTATCTTTGGAAAGATTCTCCTCCTGATATTCACGAATTAAAATCGTCTCATTTAAAGCGTTTTTCACAGCTTCTTTTACAAATTCGCAAAATGGAACCGGATCCATAATCCGGATTTCCATTTTGGTTGGATGTACATTGACATCAATATCTTCTCCGTTCACAGTAAAATGAAGAATGGCAAAAGGATATTTATGCTGCATCAAAAAGGTCTTATATCCTTCTTCGACTGCCGCCGAGATAATTTTACTTTTAATATATCTTCCGTTTACAAAGAAAGTCTCATAATTGCGGTTTGCTCTTCCCAGTATGGTTTTTCCGATAAATCCCTGTATTTGAATTCCGTTTTGACAGGCTTGTACCGGAATAATATGATTGGCAACATCTTTTCCGTATATCCGGTATATCACATCTGACAGATTTCCGTTTCCGGATGTAAAAAAGCGGGTTTGTCCATTCTGAATAAAGGAAATTGCAACTTCAGGATGTGATAAAGCAATATGCTGCATCAATTCAAAAACATAGGAACCTTCTGTTGATGATGTATGTAAAAACTTCTTGCGGACAGGTGTATTGTAAAACAGATTTCGAACTAAAATTGTGGTTCCGTCCGGAGCACCGATTTCTTCTATGTCTTCCAGGATGCCACCGTTACAACACACTTTCAATCCAAGAAAATCTTCACTTCTTTTCGTAATCATTTCTACCTGAGAAACAGCACTGATACTCGATAAAGCTTCACCACGAAATCCCAGACTGGAAATGGCATTTAAATCATCTGCATTGGTAATTTTACTGGTTGCATGGCGCATAAAAGCAGGTGCCAAATCTTCTTTTGCAATTCCGCATCCGTTATCCGTCACACGAATAAGGGATATACCGCCCTCTTTTATTTCAACGGCAATTTTATCTGCCCCGGCATCAATGGCATTTTCCACCAGTTCTTTTACAACACTTGCAGGTTTTTCCACAACTTCTCCGGCTGCTATTTTATCAATTGTTTCACTGTCCAGTACATGAATAATTCCGGCCATTTTATCTCCTTACATATGCCAACGGTTTTTACGCAAATTCTGTAATCGGTACAAGGTATTTAATGCATCCAAGGGGGTTAAATTGGAAATGTCCAGTTCATCCAGCTCTTTTAAAATATCCTCATCCTTTACAGTATCAAAAAGAGAAATTTGATCTAAGTCAACCTGATCATAGTGTTTTACTTTTTTAGGCTCACTTTTTGCATCAACTGCAATATTCTGAACACGTTCGGTAATATCATTGTCCATCAATTGTTCTACAATAATTTTAGCACGGTCGATTACCATATCCGGAACGCCTGCCAGTTTTGCCACCTGAATACCGTAGCTTTTATCAGCCCCACCCTTTAAGATTTTTCTGAGAAAGACAATGTCGTCACCTTGTTCTTTTACTGCAATATAATAATTATTGACATTGTTCATCTTGCCTTCTAATTCAGTCAGTTCATGATAATGTGTTGCGAATAAGGTTTTGGCTCCAAGCAGTTTTTTGTTGCTGATATGTTCAATTACCGCCCATGCAATGGCAAGTCCGTCAAAGGTGGAAGTTCCTCTTCCTATTTCATCTAAAATCAAAAGACTGTCTGAGGTGGCATTGCGTAAAATATTAGCAACTTCATTCATTTCAACCATAAAGGTGGACTGTCCACTTGCTAAATCATCCGAGGCTCCGACGCGTGTAAAAATACGATCGACAAGACCAATATCTGCCTGATCAGCCGGAACAAAGCTGCCAATCTGAGCCATCAAAACGATTAACGCCGTCTGTCTCATATAAGTGGATTTACCGGCCATATTAGGTCCGGTTATAATGGAAATCAGATTTTTATTGTTATCCAGATAAGTATCATTGGATACAAACATATCATGTTCAATCATCTTTTCCACAACCGGATGTCTACCGTTTTTAATCTTTATCGTTCCCTTGATATTTAACTTCGGTCTCACATAATGATTCCGTTCGGCGACATAGGATAATGATGTAAAAACATCCAGTGCGGCAACGGCTTTTGCTGTTTTTTGTATGCGGTCCATGTTGTCGGCAATATGCTCTCTGATTTCACAGAACAAGTCATATTCAATACCACAAAGCTTATCCTCAGCGTTTAAAATGGTGTCTTCCAGTTCTTTTAATTTCGGCATCATATAACGCTCGCCACCGGTTAAAGTCTGTTTTCGAATCCAGTCATCCGGGACCAGTTCTTTGTAGGAATTGGTTACTTCAAAATAGTAACCGAACACTTTATTGTATCCGATTTTTAAATTTTTTATTCCGGTTCTCTCTTTTTCCTGCAATTCCAATTCTGCCAGCCAGTTTTTACCCTCAGTTTTCGCATTTCGGAAATGATCTACGTCTTCATGAAAACCGGTTTTGATGATGCCACCCTCTCTTATGGAGATTGGAGGTTCCTCCTCAATTGCCTGTTCTATCAGACTGCAGATATCTTCCAACGGATCAATATCATCATAGATATTATGCAACAAAGTGCTGTCTTTAAAATCGTCTAAAACCGTACGAATAGAAGGTAACATTTCCAAAGATTTTGAAAAAGCGATTAAATCCCTCGGGTTTGCTGATTTATAGCTGACTTTTCCAAGTAAACGCTCTAAATCATAGATGGGATTTAAATATTCTCTGATTTCTTCCCGGCCGATGGCATTCATACAAAAGGCATCTACGGCATCTAATCGTTTTGCAATCTCCTCTTTATCAATTAAAGGTTGTTCTATGTAACTTCTTAAGGTACGGGCTCCCATAGCTGTTTTTGTTTTGTCTAAAATCCATAACAGAGAACCCCGTTTTTGTTTTTCGCGTAACGTTTCACACAATTCCAGATTTCTTCTTGTCGAACTGTCCAATAACATATATTTACTGGTAATATAAGGACTGATATGAGTAATATGACTTAAGGTTGTTTTTTGTGTTTCAAAAAGATAATTTAATATTGCACCCGCAGCAATCATGCCCATAGGAAATGAATCCAAGCCTAAAGAGGTCATGGTCTGTACATGGAAATGTTTTTTTATCCGGTTTTGACAGGTTTCGTCATCAAAATACCAGGAATCAAGCTGATATACCGTAATTCCCAGTCTGGCACGTAAATCTTCCAAATCAAAACCGCTTACCATAAATGCATCATTACAAATGATTTCCGCAGGAGAAAATTTGATAATCTCATCAAATAAATTTTTAGAATCTTCAACCTGCGTTGCAAAAAAGTCACCGGTTGTGACATCAATCACAGAAACGCCTATTCTATCCGAATATGCGATACACATCAGATAATTATTCTTGGTTTCTTCCAGTGACTGCATATTCAGATTGGTACCCGGTGTAACAATCCTGACAACTTCACGTTTTACAATGCCTTTTGCAAGCTTGGGGTCTTCTACCTGTTCGCAGATAGCAACCTTATAGCCTTTACTGACCAATTTGGTCAAATATCCGTCGACTGCATGGTAAGGAATTCCGCACATCGGTGCCCGTTCTTCCAGTCCGCAACTTTTGCCTGTCAAGGTTATTTCCAGTGCTTTGGATGCCTTTAATGCATCATCAAAAAACATTTCATAAAAATCACCGAGACGATAAAATAAAATGCAATCTTCGTATTGCTTTTTTGTCTCCATATATTGTTGCATCATTGGCGTAAGATCTGCCATTTTTATATCCTGCATGCTGTACTTCTCTCTTCTTGACAAAACTATGGTACAAATGAATGACTCTCACATCATTTCATTTCGCCCAAATAATAAAAACCTTTGCATTCTTTTAAATAAACCGGAACGATTTTCCCGATTAAATCCGGGCATCCCTTAAAATGCACAATCATGTTGTTGGATAATCTTCCGGTTACCAGGGACGAATCATGCTCATTGATTCCTTCCACTAAAGCATCCAGTGTCTGATGTTCAAAACGCAATGCCTGTTCTCTGGCAGTTTGCTGAACAACAGCCAGCAATTCATCAAAATTGCGGGTTACTTCTTCCTGCGGCACCTGATTTTCCATGGCAGCAGCCGGTGTGCCGGTTCGTTTTGAATACTGGAAGGTAAATGCATTGTCAAACTTGACGGTTTTAATCACATCAATAGTTTCTAACACATCCGCATGCGTTTCACCCGGAAATCCGACAATAATGTCTGTAGTAATGGCAATATCAGGAATTTCACGTCTGATTTTTAATGCCAGCTCAACGAATTGTTCTTTGGTATAACACCGGTTCATGGCTTTTAAGATACGATCAGAGCCGGCCTGTAAAGGCAGATGCAGATGCTTGCAAATCTTTTTCGAGTTTTTCATCACTTCAATGAGCTCGTCCGATAAATCTTTGGGATGCGATGTCATAAAGCGAATTCTTTCCAGACCTTCAATTCTCTCAATACGACGTAATAATTCTGCAAATGTAATCGGATTTTCCAGCTTTTTGCCGTAAGAATTCACATTTTGACCCAAAAGCATGATTTCAACAACTCCATCTGCTACAAGCCCTTCTATTTCGGAAATGATTTCCTCCGGTTTGCGGCTTCTCTCACGTCCTCTGACATAAGGAACAATACAATAAGAACAAAAATTATTACAGCCAAACATAATATTGATGCCGGATTTAAAATGAAATTTTCTTTCTATAGGCAAATCTTCCACAATCTGGTCGGTGTCTTTCCAGATATCAATAATCATTTCATCTGCTTCATACATACGAACCAGCAATTCGGCAAATTTAAAAATATTGTGTGTCCCAAAAATCAGGTCGACAAAGCGATAACTTGACCGGATTTTATCCAAAACAGTATTTTCCTGCATCATGCATCCGCAAAGACATATTTTCATAAGTGGATTTTTCTTTTTATACCCATTTAATACACCTAAACGGCCATAGACACGTTGATTGGCGTTATCTCTGACAGTACAGGTATTATATATGACTAAATCCGCATTTTCTTCTTCTATTTCAACGAATCCGACTGCTTTTAAAATACCGGATAACTTTTCTGAATCACGCGCATTCATCTGACAACCGAAGGTTTGCACACAACAGGTTAGAGGTGAACCTTTATCTTTTGCCTTTTGTGCGATGATTAATTTAGCTTTTTCGATATATTGATATTGAAGTGTTGCTTCTTCATTCATTCTTAACATTTTCCTTTCAAATAATTACGGGCGAATCTGTCCATCTCCTAAAATGCGATATTGATAGGATGTCAATTCCGGTAACCCCAACGGACCACGTGCATGCAGTTTCTGCGTGCTGATACCAATTTCTGCACCAAAGCCGAATTCAAAACCGTCTGTAAACCGGGTGGATGCATTCACATATACACATGCTGCATCAATACCTGTCAAAAATTTATCAGCAGCTTCTTTATTTTCAGTTATAATTGCTTCAGAATGTTTGGTATTATTGGCATTGATATGACAAATGGCTTCTTCAACATTTTCTACCGTTTTAACGGATATAATATAATCCAGATATTCTGTTGCAAAATCTTGTGTGGTAGCAGGTTTATAATCGATAAAAAACAGACCTGCATGTTCATCTGCACGAATTTCAACATCTTTTTCTTTTAAAGCTTTTTCCAATAGCGGAAGAAACTCTTTTTCGATATCTTTGTGTACAACCAGTGATTCACAGGCATTGCATACCCCAATACGCTGTGTTTTGGCATTGATAATAATCGGAATCGCCTTATTAAAATCAGCATCCTTATCGACGTAAATATGACAGTTTCCGCTTCCCGTTTCAATAACAGGGATGGTGCTGTTTTGTACTACACTGCGGATAAGCCCTGCACTTCCACGGGGAATCAAAACATCCACATACTGATTTAACTGCATAAATTTTTTGGTTGTTTCACGATTGGTATCTTCGATTAGCTGAATAGCATTTTCATCACACTTCATATCCTTCAAAGCATTCCTGATTACTGTTGTAATGGCAATATTGGAATGAATGGCATCAGAACCGCCTTTTAAAATAACGGCATTTCCGGATTTGAAACACAATCCGAATGCATCTGCCGTCACATTAGGACGGGATTCATAAATAATACCGATAACACCTAACGGAACACGAACCTTGTTAACAACCAACCCATTCGGTCTTGTATTGGTAGAAAGTACTTCCCCGATAGGATCAGGAAGTGAAACAATCTGTTCCAATCCTTCCGCCATTGCATAAACACGTTCTTTGTTAAGCTTTAATCTGTCAACTAAACCCTGATGCATTCCGTTTGCAACAGCCTGATTGATATCTTTTTGATTTTCACAAAGAATTTTATCACAATGATCGCGGAGACATTGTGCAATATAAGTTAAGCTTTTATTTTTTAGTTCCGTACTTAATATCTGCATTTTATATTTTGCAGATACCGCATTTTGTCCAAGTGCTTCCAAATTCATCATACAATTTGTATCTCCTCTTAAATAATTATGTATTTAAATAAATGATAAATGTAAATCCAAAATCAATCAGTTATAACAGTATCTACCCGTACATCATATTGTTCATGGGGAACATCTATTATCACCTGAAAAGAATATGCAACCGCCATTTTCGTGCATTCAATACCGGTTTGTGCCAGATATCTGTCATAATATCCTCCCCCATAGCCCAATCGATGACCGGTTGAATCAAACGCCAGACCAGGAAGAATCATGAGTGTATTTTGTAGTGTATTCTTTTCGGAAGGGGACGTGACCGTGCAACAGACTTCCGGAAAGCTAACACAGGATTCGGACGGTTCTGAAATTCCATGAAACCCACTGTTACAATCCTCAAATGAATGTATTTCATAAAATTCCATGTCTTTCCCCGAAACTCGTGGAACAAATACATGTTTTCCTGTACTTAATGCATGCATAATAATCTGATCTGTCATTACTTCTTTTTGATAATGGATATATACCAAAAGATATTCGGCTTTTTGATAGGCATCTGTGTTTATAAGATGATAAGTAATTTGTTCACTTCTCTTTACACATTCTTCGTCAGACAATTGATTTCGCATATGTAACATTTTATTTCTCAGAATTTTTTTGTCCAAATTTTTCTCCTAAATTAGTGATGCTTCCATCTTCTTCCTGAATAATGATATTGTTCAGTTGTCCGCGTAAATTTGCCTTAACGGCATTTACATAATTGCGTCTTAATTCAGCCTGTTCCTTTTTTTCTTCTTCCGTAAGTCCTTCTTTTTGGGATTTGTGGTATAGTTCATTAATTCTGTCAATGTTTAAATCAGCCATTATCGTTTCCTTTTTTGCTTTGCTTGTTTTTGTGATATTATATATTACTTTTTATGTATTGCATTTTAGTGTTCCATATTTTCGACATAATCAGCCAGATAAAAGTTTTCGTCTTTGTGCGCTTTAAAAAATGTACCATATTCTCTTCCATCCATAATACGATGAATAATCCGCATATCATCCGAGTTTGCAATGATCATATCTGCTCCTGCAACCGTAGCAATTTTTGCCGCCTGCAATTTGGTGTTCATTCCGCCGGTCCCGACATCACTACCGGTACTTTTCTTGCCCATCTGCATCAAATCATCGGTTAATTCATCCACAACACGAATAAATTCTGCATTTTTATTCTGATTTGGATCATCAGTATATAATCCGTCGATATCGGATAACAGAATTAATAAATCTGCATCGATTAATGCAGCTACAATTGCAGAAAGTGTATCATTATCACCAAATTTAATTTCATAGGTCGCAACCGTATCATTTTCGTTGACAATCGGAACAACACCCAGTTTTAAAAGTTCTGAAAAGGTATTATGAGCATTAAAACGATTAAGTGGATCTACAATGGTGTTTTTTGTCATTAATATCTGGGCGCAGACATGATTATATTCAGAAAAAATTTTCTGATATGTCATCATCAGACGTGCCTGACCAATTGCAGCACAAGCCTGCTTTACGGCAATCGGATCATCATCTTTTCCAAGATGAACAGCTCTTTTACCAACAGCAATCGCACCGGATGAAACCAACACCACTTCTTTTCCCATATTTCTTAAGTTACATATTTCCCGAACCAGAACTTCCAGTTTAATATAATCAAGACCACCGGTCTCTTTATGTTGCAAAGAAGAGGAACCGACCTTTATAACAATCCTCTTCTTGTCTTTGATACAATCTCTGATATTCATGATTTTCCTCCTAAAGAAGTTATAATATCCAATGCAATTTTTAATCCGTCACACGCCGCACTGGTAATTCCACCCGCATATCCTGCTCCTTCACCGCATGGAAAAAGCCCTTTGACATCAAGGGACTGACCGTCTTTGTTTCGAGATATCCGCACCGGTGATGAAGTACGTGGTTCCACCCCGGTCACCAGCACATCGTCTGCATCAAAACCTTGGATTTTTTGACCAAAAGAATGCATACCGTCTACAAAAGCCGCTTCAATCTCAGCCCGATAAATTCCCCTGAGATTTCCAAATGTATATTGACCTTTTATTTCCGGATGAATACCATCATACGTATGACTACGCTGATTTGATCTGTAATCAGAATACTTCTGAACGGGAATTTTTCCAGCTCCTACTTCGTAAGCACGTCTTTCAATCTCTTCCTGAAAATCCACACCGGAAAGCGGTGAATTACCTGGATAGTCATTTGGCGTGACGGAAACAATGATGGCACTATTGGCATTACGGCTGCCACGATCGCTATAACTCATTCCATTGACGCACAGTTGCCCTTCTTTGCTGGATGCATTTACAACATATCCCCCCGGACACATACAAAAACTATAAACGCTTCGTCCGTTAGATGCCTGTGCCGTTAATTTATAAGCAGCTGCAGGAAAACGACCAACATTTTCTTTACCATATTGAGATTCATCAATCATTTTCTGTGCATGCTGTACACGATAGCCTACAGCAAATGATTTGGCTTCCATCGGAACATTCTTTTCATATAGAAGCCGGAATGTATCTCTGGCACTATGCCCAATGGCCAAAACAATCTGATTGGCTTCATAATAATCTTTGTTATTAACAATGATTCCTTTCACAGCTCTTTGATATTTTAAACAATTATCTGTTTTCATATCTTTGGAAATTTCTGCATTATCCTCCACATAAGAATCGATTTTTGAAAAAATAAAATCTGTCACATGTGATAAAAAGTGAATTTCACCACCCATTTTTTCAATGGAAAAGCGCATGTTTTTTACAATATCAATCAGACAATCCGTTCCGATGTGAGGTTTTTGTTCATAGAGAATACTCTCTTTTGCTCCCATAGATACAAATAAGCGAAGAACTTCTTTTTGAAAGCCAAAGGGATCTTTGTTAAGTGTATTAAGCTTACCATCCGAAAAGGTCCCGGCTCCGCCCTCACCAAACTGTACATTGGAGGAAGGATTGAGAACACCGGTTTCCCAAAAAGTATTGACATCTTTTATCCTGTCATCTACCGCTTTTCCACGCTCGAAAACAAGAGGTCTTAAACCGGCTTTTGCCAGATAATAAGCACAAAACAAACCTGCCGGACCGGTACCGATGACAATCGGACGAAACGCAGGAACAGAGACAGGAACAGACGGAAAAAGAAAAGGCGTTTCCTGATAAAGTGCTAAATTAGAATCGTTTTTCATCTTCTTTAGCAACATTTCTTCTACGGAACATTCAAAGGTCACACAAAGACTATAAAACAAATCCGGTTTTTTTCTCGCATCCAGAGATTCCCGCAGAATATGAACGTCTGAAATCGAATGAATTGGAATATGTAATTTTTCTGCTAATGCTTTTGGGATATCTTTTTTTTGATATCCGGGCTTACATTTTAACTGATTATACTTAAACATAACATATTTCCTGTTATTTTGAGGCAGCTTTACCGGCAATCATACCACTTAAAAAAGCCCAGTGAAGATTGAAGCCACCGCATTCACCTGTAATATTTATTAACTCTCCGATCACATAAACAGAGGGATATTTTATTAAAGAAAAATCAGGATTGAGTTCATTCAAAGAAAGCCCGCCTCCGGTAACCTGACAAAAATCAAACCCTTTTAGCTCTTTAATTGGAAATGGAAGTTTTTTCATATCAAACGCCAATTTCTTTATGGTAGATTGTTCCATTTCTTTAGCGGTTTTATTTGCAAGACCGTATTGGCTTGAAAAAAACTGAATCCATTTTTTATGGAGAAAGCCATTCATGGCCTCCTCAAATGAAAATGAATGATATTCCTTTAGTTGCCTTTCTAATTGCAAAAAAAGTTCTTCCTGTTCGATATAGGGAAACAAATCAATCCATGCAGTCAGGTCGGTCATGCATATATTCTTATGATGCAAAAGATATGGATATATTTTGGAACTCACCTGAAAAACCGGAATTCCGGAAATCCCATAATCCGTAAATTGAATTTGTCCCTGATCATTTGCAATCAGAGAATGATGAGAATCATAGATTGAAATACCGGCTTGATTTCTCATTCCTGAAATGATTTTACAACCGCTGCGATTGCATATAAGCGATGTCAGAGCCGGATATGGTTTTATATACTGTAGATTCATTTTTTTTAACAAATCAAACCCTGACCCATCAGAACCTGTTTTTGAATAAGACTTCCCTCCGCACGCAAGAATCACCGAATCTGCAAAAAAAGTTTGTTGATTGGAAATAATGCAGATACAGTTATCTTTTTCTTTTATGGAAGATACATGCTGATTTGTGAAAATATCAACATGAAGCTTTTTTAATTCCCTTAATAATACATTGACAACACTGGCAGAAGCTTCGGTTTCGGGATAAACGTAACTCTCTCGCAAAACGGTTGTCCGAAGACCTATGGAATGAAAAAAAGAAATTATTTGTTGTGGAGAATATGTGTCGAGAATAGAATTTAAAAATTTCTTATCTTCCTGACTGATAGTAACGTAATTGGATAATCCTAAATTCAAATTCGTCAAATTGCACTTTCCGTTTCCTGTCAGTAATAATTTTTTGCCGATTTTATCCTGATGATCTAAAATGGAAACAGTTGCACCATGTCGCGCAGCATTAATTGCGGCAACAATACCGGAAGCACCTCCACCAATGACCATTACTCTCTTTTTCATACAATTTTCCTCTTCGCATAGATATTTAAATTATACATCTAACTCGAATAAGACTCAAGAAAATTGTATAGTTCAGCTTCGTCTTTTATATATTTTTTGTCCATGATTTCCTGTGTTAGCTGCTCCGGCAAATCATGAATGGAAATATTTGTAACCAAATATACACGTTTCATATCACTTTGATAAACATATACCTTATCGTCATATACAATCAAATAAAAGCCATTTTCTCTATTCTCTTCTGACAGATTTTCATTTTGTATATCATTGTTAGCGTCATCATCCTTTATATTCTCTTTTGCTTTCAAATCATTTTCATGATCTCGAGAATTCATATTTGATTTCTTTAAATCATATTGACGAATGACAACAATTCGTTCCGGCGAAAAAGTTGACAACTGGACATGGCAAATTCCTTTTTCTCTTTCAGAAAGTATCGGTGAATGTTCTTCATTCTTCAAAATGTCAATTAACTGCTCTCTTGATTTATCAATATATTGATCCGGAATTTTTTCCAACAATGTTTCGTAACTGTCATTGCTCAGGTTTTGTTCAATCAAGATATATTCTGTATCACAAGTTGTACGTGCCTGTGCCTGTGCGACTGTAATCGAAGGATTCGTATTTTGATTATCTTGAATAGATTTATTATTTTGACTCGTATAAAACCGGCTTGTGACCATAAAGGTCAAAAAAGAGGATAATAAAATAAAAGCACAAAAAATGCTGATACGATAAAATAGCTTCATAAAAATGACTCCTTTTTTATCAGTATCAGCAGTTTAAATTTTAAATATACAGTTTATTTATAGATTCCGGCAATTTTTCCAAGGAATAACAAGAGCGGTTTTTGTGGAAAATCAACTAATTCATGTTCTTTAATGGAACCGGATAAAACAAGTATTAATGTTTGTACCAGACAGGCCAGAATAGATGCAATCATCACACTAAGAAAAATTCCAATGGAATTTTTTAAAAATAATGTCAAAAAATATACCAAAACAAATGCAATAAATGCAGCCATTGGAAAAACAAGATGTCTTAAAAGCTGTTTCCTGTAAACAAAATATTTTCTCAAAAAGAAAAAGTCCATAAGACAAATCAAGGCAAAACCAATCGTTAGTGATATAAATGGATCACAGATATTGTTTGTATCTTTGATACCAAAATAGAAATACACAAATATACCCACTAAACCAATTAAGGTACTGAATAAATGGAGTTGCCCTTTTTCAAATCCCTGTAAAAAAGCCTGAAAAAGCTGAGATAAAGCTACCAGAGCGCTCATTAATAACAGCCATATGGTTAATTCTGCAAACGACTCTCCAAGCATTTTATTCGTTATATCGGCGGTACATAGAACGACTGCTGCAAGGATTGGCAAAATAAAGCAGATAAACTGTTTTACACTTGCAAGCAATCGCATGCCCCCATGATATCGGTCTTGTTTTGCCATGGATTTTTTCAACGTTTCTTCAGAATGAACTGCCAAAAGTCTGGAAAAGAAAAGCGGAATAAAAAAATGAAGAATTACCTGCAAAAACAAAATGGCAAAATAATTAACCGGATGTAATAAATTCTGATAATCAACTATTGTATTTTTAAAACAGACAAAAAAGATAACAAACAAAAACGGCAAGAATGTTATCGCATATTTTAGGAGTGGAAAACCAAGGGTAGCAATGAGAGATCGGAATTGTTCAGTAATACTCTCGCTGTTTCTTCCATAGGCTTCAATTGTTCCGTTTTTGATACTGTTGCAAAAAGCTTTATGCATCAAAAAGAGCCAGAGGGAAGCAACCAGGCTGCCAACCAATATTCCAACCGCCATGCCAGCTCCATAAAATGCAGTATTTACATAGGCATTATGAAGCAATGCACTGTTAATATAGCCTCCTTTTCCAATCAGGGTAGCAAATAATAATCCAAACAATAAAGAGGATATCGAAAAAATGATGATTGCAGACTGCAAAGGCATACGAAAACCCAATCCAATAAAAGATCCGGACATGACACTGTTGAAAAACAAAAAAGGGAAAGAAAATGCTAAAAACAGAAAAATCATATTTCCCAGTGCATTTACTTTTAATAAATCACAGAAAAAAGTGCGGGTAATCAAACATAAAACCATCATAATTATGCCAATGAAGAACGCACCAAAAGCAGAAACTTTTGCCCATTGTAAGGCATTACGTGTCTGACCTTTGGTATGCCTTAAAGATACAGCTTTTCGGGCTGTAGAATAAAGCGACAAAACAAAGATTAAGGCAAAAATGCCATATAAAATATAACAGGAAGCAAAAAGCCCCATACCAAATAATTCTACAACTTTATTTAAATATAAGATGGCAATCAGGGAACATATATAAATAACAACTAAAACCAAAATTGTAATCGGATCTTTAAAGATATAATTTTGTTTCACATGTTTTTTTCGTTTGGACATTTATATTCCTCCATTGCTAAATCCTTTATCTGGATATTCCCAGTTCGTTCATGATTTGATCCTGATGAAAAAACATCAGTTTCTCATCTTCTTCGTTCATATGATCATATCCCAATAAATGAAGCATACTGTGAACAATCAAAAAAGTAAATTCTCTTAATATACTATGACCATAATCTTTTGCCTGAGATATAATTCTGTCATGACATAGTATAATGTCACCTAAAACTAATTCATCGGTTTCAGGATTAAAATAACTGTTTTTATCATCTTCTGCAATTGAAAAATCCGCCGGCTGTATATAATCAACAGCCGGAAAAGACAAAACATCTGTTGGTGCATCAATTCCTCTATAGCATGAATTATACTCTTTCATCTTTTCGGCATCGGTTATTAAAACATTGATTTCTGCATCATAGTTACAACGTTCATACTTTAAAGTAGCGATGACAGCAGATTCTATAATTTTTTCAATATCAAAAGGATATTCTGCATGTATTTCATTTTCAACGTAAAAAGTCATAGTAAAGTTTCTCCTCTACAAGTCCCTTTTTTATTTTCGTTAATTCGCTCAATGTTAAATCGCAGGAAGCCAAATCATCACAATCGATTTTTTTATCTATAATAACATCGATAATTCTTTCAAAATTTAACGGAGCATTTAAATCTTTCTGAAATAAATATGTGAGAGAAGAAACCAAAGCATCACAAATTTGAACAATAGCCGCTTCTTTGGAAACAAATGCTGTATTTTTAATTCCGTATTCCTGCATTGCATTTTGTAATTCCTGCG
The DNA here is from genome assembly GCA_016297945.1 of Lachnospiraceae bacterium. Classification (GTDB taxonomy): domain Bacteria; phylum Bacillota; class Clostridia; order Lachnospirales; family Lachnospiraceae; genus UBA2882. The sequence goes on from JAEDFR010000002.1 coordinate 52,555, forward strand.
GAAAGTGGTATGTTGCAGCTACAGTCAGTGTATTTTGAATGCTGTCTTCTCCCTGGAGCAAACCAATTCTATGATAATACCCCAATGTCTTTGCCAAAGAGGCATTGGCATGAATCAAACGAGCAACTTTATCAGACAGATAAGCCGTATGCACTGCATGAAAATAAGCATTTTCATCAATATATTTCAAACTGATAAGCAGCTCATGATCAGGATCATTTATGCTGGCATAAAAAATTTCATTTTTACAAACAAACTTATCATGTAATACTTTCATTAAGAACAACAACAAGAAAAATAAAGTAAAAATTCTGATTGCCGAATACAGAATAAAATCTCCGAATAAACAAGTATTTGTATCTGACAAATATACAATAAAATACAAGGCAAAATCCAAAATCAGATAACTGCATAAGGCACCCGAATAACGAAAATCTTTACCTAGAGTAGAAAACAAAATGCTGCCAAGAGCACCAATCAATAATAAGACAAGAAATTCTTCCATGGACCATGCAAAAAAACTGTAAAAAAGGAATAGATATGATAAATACATGATTAATCCCAAATAAGCATTGGAAAAAACAACAAGTATAATTACCAAAAATCCATAAGGAAATGCATAAAACGGAATATAGGCGTGAAGAAAACAGATAGCCAGCCCGACAAAATAAATAATCAGAATTCTTTTTTCGTGTCCCTGGTTCCATTTGAAAAAACACAGATTTTTCCGATTAAAATAGTAACCGATACATAAGATAAAGAGGATTGATATTAAAATTATAATATAATTAATAATTGTTGATGAATTTATCATTTCTTTCGTGTATTTCGTTTCCTTTGACTAATATTTTTCTGCTTTGCTTCATAATCTTCATATGCTTTTACGATTTTTTGAACCAAAGGATGTCTAACGACATCTTTGCTTGTTAAATTGCAGAAGGCTATTCCTTCTACATCGGATAATACCTTTACAGCAACATCAAGACCGGATTTTGTATTTGCCGTCAGGTCTTTTTGGGAACTGTCTCCCGTAATTACAACTTTTGAACCAAAACCAATACGTGTCAGAAACATTTTCATTTGCGCTTCTGTTGTATTCTGAGCTTCATCTAAGATAATATACGCATTATCCAAAGTACGACCACGCATATATGCTAAAGGTGCCACTTCAATCAATCCCTTTTCCATATTTTTCTGAAAACTCTCAGCCCCCATAATCTGATAAAGTGCATCATATAATGGTCTAAGATATGGATCGATTTTACTCTGTAAATCTCCCGGCAAAAAGCCAAGCTTTTCTCCGGCTTCGATAGCCGGTCTTGTCAGAATAATGCGTCCGACTTCGTTGTTTTTAAATGCAGTAATTGCCATTGCCATTGCTAAAAAAGTTTTACCGGTTCCGGCCGGACCAAGCCCGAAGACAATCATATTATCTTTCATGGCTTTGACGTATTTTTTTTGCCCCAAAGTTTTAGGCATAATAGGCTTATTGCTGATTGTATGACATATAAAATCTTCTCCCATGGTTAATAAACCGTCATCTTCATCAGCTTTACTCATCATAACTGCATAATTTACATTTTGCTCTTCAATTTCCGTCCCTTTTCCGGATATTTCCAATAATTCCTGTAATAATCGGTACACTTTTTTTACAGAGGACTTTTCACCTGTGATTTTAATTGCCCCATCTCTGTTAACAACCGAAACCTGAAACTCATCTTCTATTTTACGAATGTAGGAATCGTTTGTCCCAAATAATTTCTGCATCGATGTCTGATCGATATCTAAAAGCATAGTATAGTCTGTCAAATTACTTCTCCCGATTCTGTAACATTTGAAATAGGCGTCACGATTCCGTCCGACTGTCTGACTGTCAGACGTATCAAAACTTCTACCCGATCATTTTTATAATTTATTTTAACATCTTTTTTTATTATTTGAATACCTTTTTGATTTAAAGTTTTACAAAAATCTAAAAATCTGTCATTAACCCGGCATAATGCCATATCTTTATTAAGCATTTCTTCTGTCATGGTATATTCCATGCAGCGCTCATAGCCTAAAAATACCGGAATGTATTGATATGTTTCCCGAGATAATATTTTATTTTGCGTCAGAATATCGTAATTATCAAATTGTACAGGAAAGTGAACGCTCAATTTGTGATCTTTAAATCCAAAAATAATACTTTTATATTCTCTTCCTGTATATAATTTATGATTAATATGATATAATTGCTCGTCTTTGTATTCCAGATTTGATTCAATGATGATATCTCCGTCCGCCTGTGTCTGATGAATGCTTTTTATGGTTTCATCATCATTGTAAACAGGTATCAGACCCGAAATCAGAACATCTCCGGCTGAAACGACACTTCCGACACCTACTAGTGGCGTACCTGCCCGGGTAACCATTTTTGTAACAACTCCACTTACGGATGCACAAATATCACAACTTCTTAAATCATTTGAATTGGAATTCTGCGAAATGATAGTATTTTCTTTAACAGATAACTCCAAACGGGTTCCGTTCACCTGAAATGACGCCCAGGTAATATAATCATATTGGTTACGAAGCTTTTTTTCCAAATAGGATGTATCAATCTTATGCGCAGGTGTTCCATAAGTAATATGCTCACTTTTTAAAAAATCCATATAAATATCTTTCGTCAGTGTCCTGTTTCCGATTAGTTCAAATGACCATATAAATCGTGTTGTCAAAAAAAGAGAAAACATACAAAGAAACAGACATAGCAAATATATTTTTCTTTTACGATAACGATATAAGAAAAAAGGCAGTCCCAGCTTTTTTCTGATTACTACCTTTGTTTTGGTTTTATTTAAAAATTCTTTTGTCCGAAATAAATCGGATGCATAAATATAGAATTGATAGCCTTGCTCATATGGCTCTACTTTCCATATTTTTATATGATTGTTATTACATAAATTCAAAAATCTTTCAGGCGAAAAACCATATAAATAAACGAAAACATAGCCTTTCAGATATCTGAAAAAAGAAAACATATCAGGACTCCATAAATGAAATTTGATTGATTTTACCGATTACTTTCATTTCATCATTGTTGTAATAATCTACGCAAAGCATCTGTCCTTCAATGCAGATACGGAGTTCTTTTGCTGAAATCCATATAAATTCTTCCCTGCATTCCAGAATTCCCTTATAATTTTCAATAAATACTTCATGATTTCCGCGAAGTGTCAGAATACATTCACCAAAGACAAGTTCTCTTGGGATTTTTAAATGGTCGGTCGCCTGATTTTTGGCTTTTTCAATCAGGTTAATTTTATTATGAAATAATCTGCTCATGATATATCATATGAGAATTATTCATAAATAATACCTTTAATCAGCTTAGATGAAGCCGGTTTACTTTCACTAATATGAAATGCATGTTGAAATCTTTCTTTTGCGGCATTCAGTTTCTTTTCGTCAGAGGCATAAAAAGTTACAACCGGTTCCTTCGGATTTACATGATCTCCCACCTTTTTGTGAAGGTAAAGACCAACGGATAAATCAATTTCACTTTCTTTGGTCTCGCGTCCACCACCCAATAAAAGAGAACAAATACCAATTTCATCACAATCTATATGAGAAACCCATCCTTCATTTTGCGAAAAAACAGTATCTGTTATATTAGCATAACGAAAACGATCCGGCTCATAAACATAACGTGGATCACCACCCTGTGCTTTAACAAAGCAAGCCAGCTTATTTAATGCTTCTCCCGTTTTGATTTTTTGTAAAAGCATTTCTTTTGCCGCGTCAGAATCAGAAGCTTTTTTACCGGCAACCACCATCTCTGCTCCAAGTGTAAGGCATAGCTCAACAAAATCATCCGGTCCTTTTCCCATCAAAGTATCAATAGCTTCACGAACCTCAATTATATTTCCGACTGCATTTCCTAACGGTTGATCCATGTCCGAAATTACTGCGCAGGTTTTTCTACCGGCTCCGTTTCCGATTTTTACCATCTCCTTTGCCAATGCAAAGGAATCGGTTTCTTTTTTCATAAATGCTCCGCTTCCGGTTTTGACATCCAAAACAATTGCATCCGCACCCGAAGCCAGTTTTTTGCTCATGATAGAACTTGCAATTAATGAAATATTGTCAACAGTTGCCGTTACATCCCGTAAAGCATATAATTTTTTATCAGCCGGAGCCAGATCCTTTGTCTGTCCCATAATGGCAAGTCCAATTTCGTTCACCTGTCTTTTAAACTGTTCTGTTGAAATGGATGTAGAAAAACCGGGAAAGCTTTCCAGTTTATCAATCGTTCCACCGGTATGTCCGAGTCCTCTTCCACTCATTTTTGCCACCGGTATACCGCATGCCGCAACCATTGGTGTCAATGCAAGAGAAGTTTTATCACCAACACCACCAGTACTGTGCTTGTCTACCTTTATACCGTTAATATCAGATAAATCCAGCATATCACCGCTTTCGGCCATGGCCATTGTTAATTGTAAGGTCTCTTCTTCGTTCATTCCCCGAAAAAAAATAGCCATCATCATGGCAGACATCTGATAATCCGGGATATGTCCGTCAGTATAATGGCTGATCATAAAACGAAGTTCTTCTTTTGTCAAAGTACCACCATTTCTTTTTTTCATAATCAGGTCATACATTCGCATGTGAATTTCCTCCTTTTATCAATTTATTTCTATTTCTGATTTGTATTCCCCATATATTTTTTCCACCTCGTACTTCGTTTTCTGGTCTTTCTAAGCGTCATACTCACAAAGTATTATAAAATGACCTGTTTAAAAACTCTGACTTCGTCTTCAAACAGTTGAAACCGGTCATTACTTTTGTTTGTTCATGCCGCAAAGAAAGACACGAAAACTCGTAAAAGGCAGTAGAAAAGATATATGGGGGGAAAACGCAAATCCAAAAAATGTTTTTTATTTATCAATTTTAACTTTATTGGTATTATTCTTCTTATCAACTTCAAGAGTCAGATGAGGAAAGCTCTTGATAAACTGTTTAAACTGGGAAAAACCGTATTTTTTAATTGAAAAATCAGGAATTTGTGTCTTTAAATCATTAGCCAGCATGGAAAGATCTACAACGCCACCTTTTGAACGAATTAAATCATAGATATACTGTTCCAGATCAGCATCCGATCTGGTTGCATTAGCCAGCAAAATATTATTATTGTTTTTAAAGAGTTTTATGGATTTTAAACTCTCACAAAAGGTAGACAACTTGGAAAAGCCATAATTTCGAACATCAAAATCGGGGAATTTTTTCAAAAGCCGACTGCCGACTTCGCCAATATTTGTGACAGATTTGCCGGCATCTTCATTTTCATCCAGAATTTCTACAATGGCGTCTTCAATCTGACTGATGGAACGAACATCTTTTTTCTCTTTTTCATCCTGTTCATTACCGGAAATATTATTTAAATAAATAAAACGGTCACAGGCACTCTTAAATGCATCCGGTGTTTTTGTCTCACCCATACCGATTACATTTTTACCTGCTTCACGAAGTCTGGAAGCCAATCTTGTAAAATCGCTGTCACTGGTCACTAAGCAAAAACCTTCCACATTGTTGGAATATAAAATATCCATCGCATCTATAATCATAAAAGAATCGGTTGCATTTTTACCGGTTGTATATGCAAACTGCTGCATAGGTTGAATGGAATTGCACAATAATACATCTTTCCATTTATTACTGTTACTTTTAGTCCAGTCTCCGTAAATTCGTTTGATGGTCACAATGCCATATTTGGTCAGCTCGTCCAATATTTTTTGAACATATTCGGCCGAAACATTGTCTGAATCAATTAATAATGCAAATCTTTTATCTTCCACTTAAAACTCCTAAAAAAATGTTTTATCAATTCTTTTTAATACCATTTCATAATCTTTTCGGTTTAATGGTAACTCTTCCATGATTTCAACTGCTTTTTCCACTTGCATTTTATTAATGCAAAGCGTACATTTGGAATCATATTCTCCAAATAAACGGCTGAAAAAAGAGGAATCATTCCATTTTTCATAATAGGAGATCCGATTCTTTAAAAAAGCTCTTTCTATCATCATTTTGACATCTTCATCCCAAATCGAGCAAAATTCTATTTCATTATGTACTTTAACATCGGAAAAATCAAAATCCATATGTTTCATCACCTTGCATTAAGATAAATAAATTATACCATACCGAAAGATAAAATAAAAGAAAGACTGTCCTTAAAAATCATCATTTAAAAATAATCAGATATTTTAACAAATGAGCAATTTTATGGACAGCCTCTTAATAGAATCATTCCATTACCTTCTAAGGCATATAAGACAGTTTATGTATATTATTATGTTTGTTCAAAGACATTCTGATGATGAATTATCGGTCAGCTTCTTCTTTTTCTTTTTTCAGTATAACCTGGAAATCCTTCATATCTTTTGCAATTTCACCACTTAACAGAAGCATACATATTAAGTTTGGAATTGCCATCAATGCGTTGGCAATATCGGAAAAGTTCCATACTAAATCCAATGTCTGTGTAGCACCTACAAAAACGATCAAAGAAAAAACAATACGATAAATCATGTTGTACTTATGGGTATTAAATAAATATTCCCATGCTTTTTCACCATGATATTCCCAACCCAAAATGGTAGAAAAAGCAAACAAAGCAATACCGATTGTAACAAGCCAAGAACCGATTGGTCCTAAAACAGATTTAAATGCAGCAATGGTAAGAGCAGATCCCTTAACGATTGCACCGGTTTCATCTGTCATGCCCAACACTCCCGTACTGGCAATTGCAAGACCGGTAATTGTACATACAACAATCGTATCCCAAAATGTTCCTGTCATATTAATATAGCCCTGTCTGACATGATGATCGGTCGTTGCAGCTGCGGCTGTAATCGCGGCAGAACCCATTCCGGCTTCATTTGAAAATACACCACGAGCAACACCAAAACGCATAGCCTGCATCATAGATGCAACAATCGTCCCTGCAACACCACCCTCAACTGCCTGAAGGCTGAAAGCACATTTGAAAATCATTGCAAGACCGGAAGGTATGTTCTGATAATTTAATATAATAACAATCAGTCCGGCAATAACATAAAAGATAGCCATAAACGGAACAACAATGGATGAAACCTTTGAAATCGTCTGAATACCGCCTACAATGATGATTAACGCCAATATAGTAATAACAACACCTGTAATCCAGGTAGGAACGTTGAATGTTTCATACATAGCAGATGAAATGGAATTACCCTGTGTCATATTGCCGATACCAAAAGAAGCGATAACAGCAAAAAATGCAAACAACCATCCCAAAACGGCACCAAAAGTTTTATTCGGAAGTGCTTTTTTCATGGTGTACATCGGTCCACCGGACATTTCACCCTTCTCATTTTTTTCACGATATTTAATGGCAAGCATACATTCACTGAATTTTGACGTCAAACCAAATGCAGCAGAAATCCACATCCATACCAGTGCACCCGGGCCGCCACTTACCATTGCGGTTGCAACTCCTACAATATTACCGGTACCGATTGTTGCTGCCAAAGCTGTAGTCAAAGCGGAAAACGGAGAAACATCTCCTTCTCCTCTGCTTTGTGTACGCGCCTCTTTACTCAAGGTACTCTTAATTGCATACGGTAAATTTCTCCAGGGTAAAAAGCCTGTTCTGATGGTTAAGAATATTCCTGTTCCAACCAAAAGAACTAACATTACCGGTCCCCAGACAAAATCATCAACTGCAGCTACAATTTCATTTAATCTGTCCATTTTATTATCTCCCTCTCTTTTAATCAGAAAAACGGAGACAGCACCATATACTCTGTTGTCTCCGTTGACTTCTTTACTATAGTAAAGTGTAAAATCAATTATGTCAAGTAATTATTTTATTGTTTTCTATCAAACAATCATATTATAAGGTCTCAATATTTTATGAGACTTATCATTATTTTATGTTTTTGGGGTTTATATTTTGCTGTGAAAATGCATATTGTTTTGGGGTTATTTAGCTGAAGTTAATGCTATTCTCTTAATATTCCGATTCACAGACAGAACTTTGCGACACGGATGTCGCAAAAGACGCATTTGGACAGGATGTCCATTATGCGTCGTGTTCGTCCGGAAACATAAAATAATTCGGAATATTTAGAGAATAACATTAACGTAAGCATAATTCAAAAATAATATGCATTTTCACAGCAAAACCGTCAAAAAATTTATTTATGATAGGGCTCATGATTCATAATGCGAAAGGCACGATAAATCTGCTCTGACAAGATGACACGCATAAGCTGATGTGGAAATGTCATATCAGAAAAGCTGATTTTATCATCTGCTTTATTTAAAACATTTTCGGAAAGACCTAAGGATCCGCCTATTACAAACTGAATATGACTGTTTCCATTTATCATCAATTTTTCAATATGATTAGAAAAATGAACTGAATTGAGCTTTTTTCCTTCAATTGCTAAAGCTATCAGATATCCTTTTTCATCAACAGTTTTTAGAATGCGTTCACCTTCTTTGTCTTTGATCTGGTTTTCCAGTTCGAGTGACGCATTTTCCGGAGTTTTTTCATCTGTTAATTCAATGATTTGAAATTTACAATACGAAGAGAGGCGCTTTGCATATTCTGCAACCGCCTCCCGATAAAATTTTTCTTTGATTTTCCCAACACTAATGATTGTTATTTTCATACATTTCGCCGTATTTATCATCAATAATTTTTTCGCGTAAAGATTCATTCATTTCAGGGAATTTCTGAAGTAAAACACGTGTCATATACTCAGTACGTTTGAAGTACATTTCTTCTTCAGTGTCTTTTTTGCTACAAACAACTTCTTTTGCCAGTTTTTCAACTGTAAGATATTCATCAAAAAACTGATTCACACGAGAAATCAGATTATCATCTGCTTCTGCTTCTAAAATAATCGTCTTAATCTGTGCAAATGATACAATTCCGGCAATAATGAATACAATAAACATTATGAGCATGACGCCCATAAACATATAATTGCTTTTCAAACCGGAAAAGCCAGGGATTATGCCCAGATATAAAAGTACCAAAGCAACAAGTCCGACACCTCCGACCAAAGTTAAAACAAAGCCACTGGATTTGCAATCCTCGATTTTTTGCTTTTTATCCACATAAGAGGATTGTTTTCTGATAGCCTCTGCAATCTGGCGTTGACGCAACATCTGTTCGGATATTGGCGCAACAACTTCCAAATCATCTTCACTTTCGTCTTCATCATTTTTTTGAAATTGTTTTTCGGAAAAGGTCAGATCGCTATATGAAACAATTTCACTATCCTCTTCCTCTTCCTCTTCTGCTTCTTCTTTATATTGATCCAGAAATTCATAGGATCTTTCATCATTAACATCAAAGACGCGCTTAGGCTGCATTTGTAATGCTTCAGCCTCTTCTAGAGAATCAACCAAAGGAATTTTACATTCATGACATTCCGTAAAGCCTTTGCGATATTCATTTTTACATTTTGGACAAAAGGGCATTTGTTTCGTTCTCCATTTTCATCATTTGTTTGACAGATATTCATGAATACCTTTTGCTGCTGCTTTACCTGCTCCCATTGCTAAAATAACAGTTGCGGCACCGGTAACAGCGTCTCCGCCAGCATATACAGCATCTTTTGTGGTTTTACCGTATTCTTCATCTGCAACAATACATTTACGGTTATTGATTTCCAATCCTTTGGTTGTAGATGAAATCAAAGGATTCGGTGATGTACCAAGTGACATGATAACACAATCAACATCCATTACAAATTCAGAGCCTGCAACTTCAACCGGGCGTCTTCTGCCGGAAGCATCAGGTTCGCCTAATTCCATTTTAATACATTTGATTCCACTAACCCATCCGTTTTCATCCGAAATAATTTCAACCGGATTGGTCAATAAATCAAAGATAATTCCTTCTTCTTTTGCGTGATGAACTTCTTCCTTTCTGGCAGGAAGCTCTTCTTCACTTCTTCGATATACAACATGTACTTCAGCCCCTAAACGAAGAGCTGTACGAGCAGCATCCATGGCAACATTTCCGCCACCGACTACTGCAACTTTTGTTGCACGCATAATCGGTGTATCGGAATCTTCTTTAAATGCTTTCATCAGATTGGATCTTGTTAAATATTCATTGGCTGAAAACACACCGTTTGCCTGCTCACCGGGAATTCCCATAAATTTGGGAAGACCTGCACCGGACCCAATGAATACAGCATCAAATCCTTCCTCTTCCAATAATTCATCAATGGTAGTGGATTTGCCGATAACGACATTCGTCTCAATTTTTACACCAAGAGATTTTACGTTTTCGATTTCTTTTTTCACAACATCTTCTTTCGGTAAACGGAACTCAGGAATACCATAAACCAAAACACCACCGGGCTCATGAAGTGCTTCAAAAATTGTCACATCATATCCAAGCTTTGCAAGATCACCGGCACATGTTAATCCGGCAGGTCCGGAACCAATGACAGCAACCTTTTTGCCATTTGATTCTTTAGCACCCTGCGGTTTGATATTGTTTTCTCTTGCCCAGTCAGCAACAAAACGCTCTAATTTACCAATGGAAATGGGATCTCCCTTGATTCCGCGGATACATTTTCCTTCACACTGGCTTTCCTGTGGACAAACTCTACCACAGATAGCAGGTAAAGCGCTGGATTCAGAAATAATCTGATATGCGGCTTCAAAATCACCGTTTTTTACCTGTTCAATGAAACCGGGAATATTAATTGCAACAGGACATCCTTTGATACACTGCGCATTTTTACAATTAATACATCTGGAAGCCTCACATTGTGCTTCTTCTGCTTTATAACCTAAACATACTTCATCAAAATTATGAGCTCTTTCTTTGGGGGCCTGCTCACTGACCGGTATTTTATTTAAAACATCCATTATTTGTCACCTCCGCAATTTCCACATCCACCATGATGTGTATCACCTTCCTGTAATTTTAAGAAAGCTCTTCCTTCTGCAGTCTTATAAATAGCCTGACGTTTCATTGCCTGATCAAAATCAACTAAATGACCATCAAATTCAGGACCATCCACACAAGCAAACTTCACTTGTCCGCCGACTGTCAAACGACAAGCTCCACACATTCCGGTTCCGTCAACCATAATCGGATTCATGGAAACAATGGTAGGAATATTCAGTTCCTTGGTTGTCAGACAAACAAATTTCATCATTATCATGGGACCGATGGCAACACAATGGTTATACTGTTTTCCCTCTTCTTTTACCAGATCAGTAAGCGTTTTCGTAACCATACCGCTGCGTCCATAAGAACCATCATCTGTTGTAACATACAAATTTGCGGCAACAGCTTTCATCTCATCTTCATAAATTAAAAGGTCTTTTGTTTTGGCACCGATAATAACATCAGCATCAACACCATGCTCATGTAACCACTTTACCTGCGGATATACGGGAGCAGTACCTAAACCACCGGCTACAAATATGATACTTTTCTTTTTTAATTCATCTATATCTTCATAACATAAATCAGAAGCTTTTCCTAAAGGTCCGACAAAATCATGGAAATAATCTCCTGTTTTTAAAGTTTTCATCATGGTTGTACCTGCACCGATTGTTTGTACAACAATAGTTACAGTTCCTTTCTCACGATTATAATCGCTGATGGTTAAAGGAATTCTTTCAGAATCTTCATTTGTTCGAACAATGACAAACTGTCCGGGTAAACAGGACTTTGCTACTCTTTTTGCTTCCACTTCAAAAAGGTAAATGTTTGTTGTTAGTTCTCTCGCATCTACAATTTTGTACATTTTTATCCTCCTAGCTGATAAGCAAATCGCTTAAAATAACACTATCTTGTAAATCATATCGAAAAAAATTAAAAAACGCAATATAAATATATTAAAAATCCGTTAATGAAACATTTCCTTCAGATGATAAAGCCGCTCTGAAAATAGTCCCATCCAACACATTAAATGCAAAAACATCTCCTGTTTTTATCATGGAACCGGTCTCACTTTGTAAATACTCATAAATCAGATAATAAACCACATCATCTTTGGTTACGGCGCTATCAATGGCATATATTTTTTCTTGTCCCGGCAATCCCGGATCCGATAATTTACCCAATGTAGCAAGTTTCTGTTTTAGAATAATAATTGCCTGATCTGTATCATAATAGCATACCGGAACACAACTGTACTGACAGGTAACAATATCACTTTCATTACCTTCTGAGTCAATCATCAAAAACTTAAAAATACTGTTACCAAGCGGCATGGGAAAAGCATCTGTATAAATATTACTATCCAAATCAGGAGTTGAACCATCTGTCGTATAATAAACAATATATTCTTCATCCGGAACATCCACACCTATCATCTGAGGCATCTGATAAGTGCCGGATTTAACCGAAACACTGGGAAGCATTTCAAGATCAGATTGAATAACATATTTTTTTATAACCACTTCACTTCTGATACCGTATTCATTAATATAGACTGAAGAAACAAGATATTCACCGGATATTAGTTTGATTGGTGAAGTATATCTGGTAGAATACTTGCTGGGTGTTGTTCCATCCAGAGAATAATAAATATCACCATTTCCTACGGAGAAAAGTTTTAAGGAAATCGCTGTATCATATTCTCCTTCCGGTTCACTGTATTCCGGAAATGAAGCCAGATATCGGGAATATTTTTGTCTGATTTCAGCAACGGTACATTTTTCCAAAAATTTACTAAGCTTTAAGTATTCTTCATTTTTTATGTATTCGGCAATGATGCATTCCAGTGCTTCTTCATTCTCAGAATCATAGGTAAGTATTAGGTACGCTGTTTCTAAAGCTTCTTCTTTCATACTCTGCTGTAGATAAATGTGTAGTTTTAAAAGCAATAGTTCAACATTATCCGGTTCTTCTGAAAGACAGTAATCCGTCTGATAAACAGCCTCTTCCATTTGGTGTGTTTCAAATGCCGAAATTGCTTTTTGGTAATGATAATCATAGGAATTCTCAGTATAAATATAAAAAGCAATGGAAAAAACAACAACCAAAATTACAAGTGATAAAACAGAAAAAACAAAAAAGTTCAATTGTTTCATTGCATGAGGCTCTTTTGAAGCGTTTCTAGAGACATCCGTAGATGTACGATTTACACCGTTTACATTATTACTTGATGTATTTTCTTTTGTATGATTTTGATTTGGAGTATTCCCACCCAGATCATCCATGATATTATGCATGGATTCGGCAACGCTTTCTTCAATTTCCGGTTCATAAACAGGAACCAGCAGGCGTTCTTTTCCGCAGTGTTCACAAAAGACCTGTTCAGGAAGCATTTCTCCACCACAATGTGGACATTTCATACGGTATCTCCTATATGTTTCATATCGTAATAATTAGGCAAATAATAATATCCCCTTCAGTTTTCTTGCTGTAATGAAACACTGTCAACACAGTTTTTCATGAGCATAGCAATCGTCATTGGGCCAACGCCACCGGGAACAGGTGTTATTGCTGATGCAATTGTTTTGACCGATTCAAAATCAACATCTCCGCATAATTTGTTATCTTCATTTCTGTGAATGCCTACATCGATAACAACCGCACCGTCTTTCACATAAGAAGAATTAACAAATTTCGGTTTCCCGATTGCAACAATTAATATGTCTGCCTGTTTTGTAATCTCTTTGAGATTCTTTGTTTTTGAATGTGTAACGGTAACCGTTGCATTTTCGCGTAGCATAAGTAAAGCCATAGGTTTACCGACAATATTACTTCTTCCAATCACCACACAATGTTTGCCGGAAATATCGACATTCGTGCGTTTCAATAATTCAATAATACCTGCGGGTGTACAGGATACAAACCCCGGTTGTCCGATACATAAGGAACCTACACTCTGTGGATGAAACCCATCAACATCCTTCTTAGGACTGATTGCATTAATTATTGTTTTTTCATCAATATGCTTAGGAACCGGTAATTGTACCAGTATACCATTTACTTCTTTCTTTTGATTTAACTCTTCAATCAATGCAAGCAATTCTTCCTGGGTTGTCTCTTCCGGTAATTCATAAGAAAGAGAATCAATGCCGATATATGCACATGCTTTCTTTTTGTTATTGACATAAACCGAACTGGCCGGATCATTTCCCACCTGAATGACAGCAAGACAAATTGAAATACCCTGCTTTTTATATTCGGCTACTTTTTCTTTACATTCATCTTTTATCAATGTTGATATCATTTTTCCATCAATTAATTCTGCCATCGAAATACTCCTTATTTTTTTACAATCTTAATACAACACAATATATTAGGGACCACATCAAGTATTCTATGATTTAGAATAAGCCTGTAATCACTCCGTCTTCATTAACATCAATACCAAAAGCGGCAGGTTTTTTAGGTAATCCCGGCATCGTCATGACCGCACCGGTCAACACGACAACAAAACCGGCGCCTGCAGATACATATACTTCCCGCACAGATATTTCAAAATTCTGCGGTCTTCCAAGCTTTAACGGATCATCCGAAAGCGAATACTGTGTCTTTGCCATACAAACAGGAAGATTTCCAAATCCAAGATCTGTTAATTTCTGTAATTGTTTTAATGCAACCGGACTAAACTGAACACCATCAGCACCATAGATTTCTTTTGCAACGGTTTCAATTTTATCCTTTAATGACATATCATCCGGATACAACAGCTTAAAATGGCTCTCCTTTTTCTCTAAAGTTTCCAATACTTTTTGAGCGAGCTCAATTCCGCCTTCGCCACCTTTTTCCCAAACAGAGGAAAGAGCGAATTCACAATTGCGTTCTTCACAGAATGATCGAACATAAGAAATCTCATCTTCTGTATCTGTAATAAATGAATTCAAAGTAACAACAACAGGCACGCCATATTTCTGGAGATTTTCAATATGTTTTTCCAGATTTACAATACCTTTTTTCAGAGCATCCAGATTTTCAGCATTCAAATCCTGTTTTGCAACTCCGCCATTATATTTAAGAGCCCGAATGGTAGCGACCAAAACAACCTCATCCGGTTTTAAACCTGCAAGTCTGCACTTGATATCAAAAAATTTTTCCGCTCCCAAATCGGCACCAAAACCGGCTTCCGTAATACAATAATCTGCAATGGAAAGCGCAGCATTGGTTGCTCTTACACTATTACATCCGTGTGCAATATTAGCAAAAGGTCCACCATGAACAAAAGCCGGCGTATGCTCTAATGTCTGAATCATGTTGGGTAATATCGCGTCTTTTAACAATGCCGCCATGGAACCGACTGCATTCAGATCTTTGGCAGTTACAGGATTGCCATCCATATCATATGCAACAATGATTTTGGAAAGTTTATCTTTTAAATCATTCATATCATTGGCAAGGCATAAAATTGCCATGATTTCAGATGCAACCGTAATGACAAAATGATCTTCTCTGGTAAAACCGTCTCCTTTTGCACCAAGACCTACGACAATATTTCTTAAAACTCTGTCATTCATATCCAGACACCGTTTCCATACAATCTGTCTGGTATCAA